>NZ_JBHSBI010000004.1:0-475262 GCF_042650645.1 Nonomuraea purpurea | reverse complement strand
AGAACATCCTCACCGCCGGGAGGGCGGAGTTCGTGCAGCCCAGTCCGGGTGTGCGAGCTGGGGCGCGCAAACCACGCAACCGCGTGGGCCGCAAGGCAAACCGCCAAGCAACAGCAGCCCAGGCCACCGCACAGACGGAGCCTGAGCTGGCTGGAATCCCCCGACATTAGTCGTGGGGAGCGCTTCAAGAACTGGACTCTGGTGATACCGGCGGCAGGGGCGGTGTCGAGCAACCGTTCCCGGTCAGCGCGGGTCATGGCGCCGTGTCCCTTCGTGGGGCCCGACTGGGAGTAGCAGCGGCGGCACCTGAGCTGGCAGCGGTTGGTGAGCTCCAGTTCGAGGAACCACACGGGCTCCAGTGCGGGTGCGGGGGTGGTGATGGCTGGTTCAGCCGTCATGGCGTTGCTCTTTCGTGAGGCGGATCTCTTCTGATGCCGGGGGGTGTGCCCGGCGTTCTCGGCCATGTCGTCTCGTCACTCCGCCGCCCTCCATAGGGCGTTGGGGAGCTGTTCTACCAGGACAGGAGGCACTGGGGCGTTGGTGATGAGCGCCCGGCGGCGGCCCTCGTGCTGGGTTGCCCGCATGAGGGGCCAGAGGTCCTTCGGCGTGTGGCCCTTGCGGTAGACGCCGCCCACCTCCCAGTGGCCTCGGTAGTCGGCGGTCAGGTCGGGCTGCGGGACCTATCACCCACCGCACCTGGGACGCTCAGCGGTGCCAGGTCAGTCGCTTTTCCGGCCCAATGGTCCGAACGCCACGTCCTTGTCCTGCTCGAGGATTTGGGCCTGCGGGCCATAGGCGGTCACCGTGACCGGTGGCGAATCCAGGATGGTGAAGGGCTTGCCAAGCGCGTCCTTGCCACCAGCGGGGTCCGGGACCGATCTCCCCGGCACCCGGGCGATGAAGAAGCCGTTGGCCACGCGCGCATCGGTACGCCGCCCGTCCGCCCAGTCGATCTCGACCCGTCGCACGTCCGCTTTGACCCGGCCAACGATGACCCGGTATGTGTCGTCCTTCTGGATCCGCTCCGGCCCCACCGCATACGAGTGGGTATGCGAGGTGTGGGCGTCCACTTGAAGGGCGCCAGAGAAGCCGGTCATGTTCCCTGGAGCCTTGAACCCCCAGTAGGTGAAGACCGCTAGCTCCGCGAAATCCTTCTGCGTGGTCGGCGTGCACAGGACAAAGCCGGACTGGCTGCCGACCAGAGCGGTCGACCCGCCCGTGTCCCGGTACTCCACCAGCAGCCGGAAGTCCTTGACAGCGCCGTATTCGGGGAGGCGCCGGTTACCGTCCATGTTGTGCACCGGACCTCCCTTGGGCATGCACTCTCGCACGGTCTGCAACTGTTGAGGGGTGTTGTCCGGCAGGCGTTCCACCTCCGCCGCGGTGACCTGGCCGGAGCCTCCGGAAGTCATTACGACCACAGAGGCGATCACCGAAGCAGCTGCGGCCAGCCCGGCGACTGACAATGCCATGCGCCGACGCCGCAGGGAGCCGATCCGTGCCTGTCTGGCGTAGGCGAGCGCGTCAATGGGCCTGGCCTCGTCCGCCATCAGTCGCAGTTCCGCAGATATCTGCTGTTCGTCGATAGTCATCTCAGGCCTCCAACGTGATGGTCTTGCCGATCAGTTCGCGCAACCGGGCGATGGCCTGGTGGGTCTGGCTACGTACGGTCCCTATCGAACAGCCCATGATCTTGGCGACCTCGGACTCCGAGAGGTCTTCGTAGTAACGAAGCACCAGGACCGCCCTTTTACGCGCCGGCAGGATTCGTAACGCCTGGGCCAGGGTGATGCGCGTCTCGACCTCGTGAGTCCGGTCATTCGTGGCCCGGTCAGGAGGCGACAGGACCAGCCGTTCGCGGGACCAGCGCGAACTTCGCCAGCGACCGACCTGTTCGTGGTACATGACCTGGCGCACGTACGCCTCCGGACTGTCGCGGATTCGCCGCCAGTGTCCGGCAGTCTTGGCCAGTGCCGTCTGGAGCAGGTCCTCGGCGGCGTGCTGATCATTGGTCAAGAGGTAGGCGAGCCTGATCAGACTGTCGGAGCGGGTGGTGACGAACTCGGTGAAGTCTCGCTGCTGGTCGGGGTGCAAAGGTTCTCCTCGGGTCTCACCCACTTAGATGCGGGCGGGCCCGTGAATCTATGGTGTGATGCCAGCGGTTCACCTGGATGACCATCGAGCTGCGTTTTCGCGGAGAACGCGTTGCCCACCGAGATCGTTACCTCGCATTCGTAATAACGTGCCCGTGCGTTCCCCGCGGGTTCAGCGTGAATGAAGGTCTTCATGATGGATGAGGGGCCACGGGGTTTCGACAGCTCGTGATCAGGATCAGGTTGAGTTCAGCTCAACACGGCCTCCACGGTGTTGAGCGACGAGTGCGTAAGGCGCGTTGCTGCGACGAGCATGCCGCTGGGCCAGCGTGAGTCCGTTACGCGCGAAACAGCTGAGAAGCGCGCCAGGAGCCCCGCTGTCCCAGCCTGATGCAGGGCGGACGAAACATCCTCAAGGGGACTAAACGTCGGTGCACCGTGGCATGATCCCCGGGCATGACGAACTTCGCCGACCTCGCCCGAGCCCATCTGCCCGCCGACACCGCCGACCGACTGCTCGCGCTGTTGCGTCCGGCGGTCCAGCTGTCGATCGCTCAGGATCACCAGCCGGTGGTTGGGCGACTGGGCGGAGCTGCGGACCTACCGGAAGGTGCGCCTTGGCCTGTCGGCCCGAGTTCGCGTCCGCTGTCGCTCGTCGCCACCCTCGACTGCGCGCGACTGGCCACGTATGAGGTCGACATCGAGCTACCCGAGGATGGCGCGCTGCTGTTCTTCGTCGAGTTCGAGGGTGACGGCGATGCCGTGATCTATGTGCCTGCTGGGACGCCCACGCTTCGGCAGTCCGAAGGCTGGGCTCATCCGGAGGAGTTGCTTACCGCGCGAACCGTGCTCACCTGGCCGGACAATGTCCAGCCGGAGCTAGCTGAAGCCTTTGGCGGCGACTCGGCGGTGGTTGCGGCGGTGTGGAGGCATGTGTCGGCCGGACGAGAATTCATGGAAGTGGTCGGCGAGTATGAGCATCGCCACCATGGCTCACGGCACCAGGTCGGCGGCCACGCCATGGTTCTGCAGTCGCCGTTCGAGGCCGTTGCCGCCGAACGTCAGGGTGCGGGCTGGTACGGCGAGGAGTCGTTCTATGCCGAAGCCCGTCAGTGGGTGCTGCTCCTGCAACTGGACGAGACGGACCACATGATCTGGGGCGACGGGGCGCACATCATCTGGGGCATACGCCGGGACCACCTCGCTGCCCGCGACTTCTCCAAGGCCGTCTTCGACGTCCAAGGCCACTGACGTCCCGTCCAGACTCGGCATCACCCTGAGTAGCTGATCATCGAAAGCGAGTCAGGACCCCATTTCGTCGCGCTCAACAGGAGCTTCGACAGCCTGATCAAGTCAGGTGAGCTCGGCTCTACCAGTCTCGATAGGGCGCTCCAGCAGGCTTCGGGCGATGTCCGCGTCCTCGATGGCGGTCTGCGGACTGAGGTTGAAGACCAGCTCCAGGTGCAACGGATCCGCGTTGACCACGAGTGCTTCCTGGAGGACACGGTCACCGCGGATCTGCTCAAGCTGGACGCCGAGAAGCAGCAGGTGCCAGGTCAGGTGGTAGTCGTTAACGGCTCGGTGCCGGCAGCGGACTTCCACGAGATCAGAACATGGCGGTTGGGCGCATGCGGCCACCTGCGTTGGCGATCATGCAACCAGCCGACGAGGGCGCGGTGCGCGAACTCGGACAGCTTCTTGTGATGACCGCTGAGCCGGATCTGCCGCCTGGGCAGGTCGATGTCGTCAAGGGTCAGATGGCGAATGGCGCTCGCGCGCATCTCGTAGACGGTGGCCAAGGCGACAACCAGCCGCTCTTCTGGCGTCACTTGAGCTGACAGGAGCCCGCTGACGCGCGGCACGCATGCGGAACGCGCGTCAGCGGGCACGGCTGATGCCTGGTCAGCCGCAGTGGAAGACGGGGCTGTTGTAGTTGGCCCACGAGTTGTTCGCGGCCTGAACGTTCGCCTGGACCTGGATGCAGCGGCCCTTGCCGTAGACCGTCACCGGTCCGGCGTACTGGCCGAACTGGCCGCTGTCCTGGTCGATGTCGTAGTAGTCCTGGTGGCACTTGCTCACGGACCAGCCGCTGCCGCAGGCGTACAAGGAGAGGATCATGCCCTTCTGGGTCCCGTAGTTCACCACGCGGTCGAGCCGGGCGCAGTTGTTGCCCGAGGAGGAGTTGTAGTAGAGCTTCAGTGTGCCGTAGGTCGTGCTGCCGTTCTTCACGGCGATGGTGTTGATCAGCGAGCCGCTGCAGGTGGCGGCATTGGCGGGGCTGGCGGTGAGGGTGAGCGGAGCGATGCTGGCACCCACCAGAGCCGCAGCAGTGATGCCGATCTTGGCAAACTTCACAGAGATCTCCTCCGAGAGTGATCGTGGCTGGTGACTCAGGACCGTAGATTTCGATCACCAATTTGGGATGTCCGGAATGGGTCATGATCCTTAACGCACCGGGAACTGCCTGATCATCCGGCGAGACCCATGCGGCGGAGGGCTTCCCGGTGATCACGGCGTGCTCGTCTGACAAACAGTTCCATGGGGGGGGACCGGTGGCAGCCCGGAGGGTCTTGCGGAGCGCTTGGCGGTGCCTCTGACGACCGTCTACGCCAGCGCAGAAGGGCCCGACGCCGGATCTTCTCTTCGAGTAGTCGTCGCAACATCCCAGTTGAGGGGATGCGATGGACTTCACGCGTCGTCGACAGTACTCGGGGGCGCAGGGCTCTTTCCCGTGAGCGGGCGGCATACTTGCGGCTCGTGCAGCAGGGCTTGAGTAACGAGGAGGCATGCCGGATCGTCGGCATCAACTCCCGGACCGGACGACGATGGCGTAACGGACGCAATCCGACCGGCAAGAACGTGGGGGCGCTACCGATCACATCGGCGACGCCCCCAGACGTGCGTGGCCGCTACCTGAACGAGACCGAGCGGATCCACATCACCGACCGGGTGCGGGAGAAGGCGTCGATCCGGGAGATCGCGCGCGAGTTCGGCCGCACGGCCGCAGCGCCGAACGGATGCGCGAAGCCCTCACCCAGACCGTCACGGCCCCTGCCACCCCACCTGCTGCGATCCCTCACCTGGGACCAGGGATCAGAAATGGGCTCCCACGGCGCCTTCACCCTCACAACCGACATCCCGGTCTACTTCTGCGACCCGGCCAGCCCATGGCAGCGAGGCTCCAACGAAAACACCAACGGCCTGCTCCGCCAATACTTCCCCAAGAGCACCGACCTATCGGTTCACACACGTGAGCAGCTCGACGCCGTCGCCGCCGAGCTGAATGCCAGACCACGCAAAACGCTCGACTGGGACACCCCAGCAGAGCTTCTCGCTATGCTGCTCGCCGCAAGCACCTAGTCCCACTTTGGCCGTCCGGGGCGAAAAACAGTTTTGGGGACGTTGTGCGGACATCGAGACTTCTGCCATGCGTCATGTGCCTTTCCCCAAGATCCCCGTTGCCTCGAGCGCCGCCGTCGCCGCCAACGGCATCTGGATCGCGACTGAGAAGATCCACGGAGCGCAGCTGGTCATCGCCTACGACGGCCGGGAACTCCGCATCGGTAAACGCAAGGCATGGCTGCGCAGAGAGGAGGCATTCTTCGGCTGGCAACTGCTGCGCGGCGAACTGGAACAAGCGGCCAGGGCGGCATTGTCTTTGGGCGGCAAGGTCGTGCGTATCTATGGAGAGTTGCACGGCGGCCACTATCCACATACCGACGTTGAGCCGATGCCCGGGGTCAGCGCGGTGCAGACCGGGGTTTGGTACAGCCCGGGCCTGCGCTTCGCGCTCTTTGATGTGCTCCGGCACGACCATCCCGACGACGCCGGCCTCCTGCTGCCCTACACCGACGTGGCAGCCGTGGCGGCGGCTGCCGGACTCGACGTAGTGCCCATGCTCGGCAGGGCCCCCAGACACGAGCTCGACGCCCTGCCACTGCGGTTTCCCACACGAGTGCCACGCCTGCACGGCCTGCCAGACATTCCGGGAAACTTCGCGGAAGGGATCGTCATGCGTCCGGACATCTCGGCGACGGCGGAACAGCGCCCGATCATCAAGATGAAGATCGAAGAGTTCGACGAGCAACGCTTCGACGAAAGCCAGCCCTGGAACCAGCACACACAGCTTGCCTTCAACGACTTACGCCGACTCGCCCAGGCCCTGGTGAACAAACCACGGCTGGACAGCGCGCGGTCCAAGACAGGACCCGAGTCCTTCAGCGAGTTCATGGACGAGGTCGTGCTCGACGTCATGGTCGACCTTACCGACGCCTTCCCCGCCGCCATGGCCGCCCTTGGCGATGGCGAAGAAGACGAACTGCACACGCACCTGCGCAAGGTCATCCAAGCGATGCGCCACGAGTGAGAACAGCTGCGCCGAACCCAGCAGCTACAAGGTCGATCAGCGGCAAGCCACGGTTTGCCCGATGACAAGGCTTTCACCCACACCATCGCGTCGTGACTGCCTTAGGCGAAGACGCTCGACTGGATACCCCCAGCCGAGCGTCTTGCTGTTCTCCTAGCTACCAGTAGGTGATCAACGTGTTGCGACGACCCCTGGAATACGCCGATCATGGCGCCGGGCCCTTCTGTTACCTCTGAGGTTGCTCAGTAACGACAAGTGACGACAACGTTTTCCCAGCTCAGGGCCCGGTTCTCAAGAAGATCGCCGAGGTCGGAAAACCCCGCCGTCACACGTCGTAGTAGAGCTCGAACTCGTGCGGGTGCGGCCGCAGCCGGATCGGGTCGACCTCGTTCTCCCGCTTGTAGGCGATCCACGTCTCGATCAGGTCGGGCGTGAACACCCCGCCCTCGAGCAGGTAGTCGTGGTCGTTCTCCAGCGCGTTGAGCACGTCGGTGAGCGAGCCGGGCACCTGCGGGATGTTGCGGGCCTCCTCGGGCGGCAGCTCGTAGAGGTCCTTGTCGACGGGCTCCGGCGGCTCGATCTTGTTGCGGATGCCGTCGATGCCCGCCATCAGCATCGCCGAGAAGGCGAAGTACGGGTTGCAGGACGGGTCGGGCACCCGGAACTCGATGCGCTTGGCCTTCGGGTTGGAGCCGGTGATCGGGATGCGGACGCAGGCCGACCGGTTGCGCTGCGAGTAGACCAGGTTGACCGGGGCCTCGTAGCCGGGGACCAGACGGTGGTAGGAGTTGACCGTCGGGTTGGTGAAGGCCAGCAGCGACGGGGCGTGCTTGAGCAGGCCGCCGATGTAGTAGCGGGCCGTGTCGGACAGGCCCGCGTAGCCGACCTCGTCGTAGAAGAGCGGCGAGCCGTCCTTCCACAGCGACTGGTGGCAGTGCATGCCGGAGCCGTTGTCGCCGAAGATGGGCTTGGGCATGAACGTCACCGTGTGGCCGTACTCCAGGGCCGTGCTCTTGATGACGTACTTGTAGAGCATCAACTGGTCGGCCGTCTTGAGCAGCGTGCCGAACTTGAAGTCGATCTCGGCCTGGCCGGCCGTGCCCACCTCGTGGTGCTGCATCTCGACGTCGATGCCGCACTCGATGAGGTTGCGCACCATCTCGGAGCGCAGGTCGGTGAAGTGGTCCATCGGCGGGACCGGGAAGTAGCCGCCCTTGTAGCGCGGCTTGTAGCCGAGGTTGCCGCCCTCGGTGGCCTTGCCGGTGTTCCAGGCGCCCTCGATGGAGTCGATGTAGTAGTAGCCGGCGTTCTGCTTGGTCTCGAAGCGCACATCGTCGAAGATGTAGAACTCGGCCTCGGGCCCGAAGTAGACCGTGTCGGCGATGCCGGTGCCCCGCAGGAACTCTTCGGCCTTGCGGGCGACGTTGCGCGGGTCGCGGCTGTAGGCCTCGCCCGTCAGCGGGTCGTGCACGAAGAAGTTGATGTTCAGCGTCTTGTGCTGGCGGAACGGGTCGAGCACGGCGCTGGTCGGGTCGGGCAGCAGGAGCATGTCGGACTCGTGGATCGCCTGGAATCCGCGGATCGACGAGCCGTCGAACATGAGTCCGTCGGTGAAGACGCTCGCGCTGAAGTTCTCTACCGGGAAGGTGAAGTGGTGAGTCGTCCCCGGCAGGTCGGTGAACCTGACATCGACGAACTGCACCCCTTCGTCACTGATGAACTTCAGGACGTCGTCGGCGGAGTTGAACACTCTCGAACCTCCCTGGGGACTGGCCATCATTGCGACGCTAGGGCGTGGCGGTTTCCGTACGGTGTCTCGATTGTTTCGCACATGTTACGCAGGGTCAGGGTCATTCAAGATCACACCAAGGGCGGGTCATGTCCGCTTGGCGCTGGCGCACTCGCCCTTGAGCTGGGGTTCGTTGAGGTCGTAGGGGTCGGCGATCTCGCCCGTTACGGGGCGTTCGCCGCCGGGGTCGGAGCCGGGGAACGCGGGGTGCTCGTACCCGTCCTCCTTCGCCTCGCAGTCGACCGGGGTCGAGTCGCTGTTCCAATCGCGGATCCAGGTGACCAGGCCCTGTTCGTCGCGGTAGATGAGGACGGTGCCGCGGTGGTGCTTGACGAAACGCACCAAGGTGTCCGGCCGGCCAGGCCGCTGGATCGCGTACACGATCAGGTGGTTGGTCTCCAGCTTGGCGCCGCTGATCCCGTCCTCCCGGTAGGCCGACAGCTTTGAGCTGCCCTTCACCTTGATCACGTCGGTCGCCAGCTCCACCGTCTTGGGCGCGAAGCTCAGCACCCACGGCCTGGTGTTCCGCTCGCCCTCGCGGAACCATGATCGCTGCTCGGCGGACAGGGCCTCGGCGAAGGCGTCGGGCTCGCCGCCCATGAGCGTCTGACGGTCGAGGTAGGCCGCCGCCAGCAGGTCGCGGGCCCGCTCCAGCCCGGCGGCCACGTCCTTCTTCGACAGCTCGCCCAGGGCCTTGGCCTGGGGGATCGAGATCCCGTCGCGCCCCTGCGCGTACTCCGCCGCCGGCGACCCGTCGAAGGGCCCCGCGACGGGTCGCGGGCTGGCGACCGCCAGCCTCGTCTGTGCCGGGAGCGGGCTCTCGGCCATCGGCGCGGCGTCCTTGATGGCCGGGCTCGACGGGGTGAGCAGGTCGGGCCTGAACGTGACGACGACCCCCGCGGCCACGATCACCACCGTGATCCCGGCCATCGCCAGCCACCCCCGGCCCACCCGCCGTCGTGGCCCGGCTAAGGCCCATTCGGCCTGCTGCTGCCGTGCCCCCTTTCTGGCGGCGGCCCGCATTCTGCGCTGCTCTTCCGTGCCGATCTGCGAGACCAGTTCGTTGAACTGTGCGTCAAGGTCATCCCCGTGTGGCATGGCGTACATGATGGCCGCCTTGCGACGCGGTTGGGTCACGAAGCCGACCGGCTCACCGGCCGGATACCGTTGAGGGCATGAGCGGGAACGAGCCTCGGTGGACGCAGACCTGGCTGGGCGGGCTCCGGGCCGCCGGGGTCGATCTCGGATACCCGGGCCAGCGCCTGGGCCTGCCCGAGGAGGGCAGCGGATCGATCGCCGGTTGGGGCCGCAGGATCGGCGCCCTGGTGATCGACTGGATGATCTGCACCTGGGTCGTCGTGCAGTTGGTCCTGCGGACGAACCCCGCCGAGTCGCCGTGGGCGCCCGTCGCCGTGTTCGCCCTGCAGTACCTGATCCTGGTCGGGTCCATGGGCCAGACGTTCGGCCACCGGCTGATGGGCGTCAGGGTCGCGGCGATGGACGGCGGCAACCCGCGCTGGCTGCCGGTGCTGGTCCGCACCGTGCTGCTCGGGCTGGTCGTGCCCGCCCTCGTCTGGGATCGCGACCACCGCGGCCTGCACGACCGTTCCTCCAACACGATGGTCGTCCGCATGTAGTCAGTTAAAAACCATACCGGGTTCAAAAATGTACTCGGTATGGTTTACGCTGTCCGCATGATGATGGCGGGGCTCAGGGAGCAGAAGAAGGAGCGGACGCGGCAGCGGATCTCCGAGGTGGCGCTGCGGCTGTTCGACGAGCGCGGCTACGAGGCCGTGACCGTCAACGAGATCGCCGAGGCGGCCGGGGTCGCCAAGGTGACGCTGTTCAACTACTTCCCGACCAAAGACTGCCTGGTTCTCGACGCGGTCAAGGACGACACGGCCGCCGTGGTGGCCGGGCGCGAAGAGGGGCAGACGCCGCTCGACGCCCTGCGCGCGCACTTCCGGGGGATGTCCCGGCAGGACGACGGCGAGATGGACGTCGAAGGCATGCTCACCAGGGTCCGGGTGATCTCGGCAAGCCCGGCCCTGCTCGCGGGGGTCCACCAGACGCACATGGGCCAGCGTTACGAGCTGGCCGCCGCGCTCTCCGAGGCCATGCCCGGGCTCGGCCTGGCCGCCCAGCTCATGGCCGGGCAGATCACCGCCACCATCACCACGCTGCAGGAGGTCTTCTTCCACCGGCTCTCCACGGGGGTGCCACTGGAGGAGGCGGCGCGCCCCCTCGCGGACGAGGTCGAGCTGGCCTTCGACCTTCTGGAGCACGGCTTCTCATCGCTTGAAGGGCATAAATCATGAAAAATGGCATCAACTACGACACGGGGTTCCTGCCGGGTGACGGCCTCTCACGCAAGACGTTCGACCCCGACGTCGTCGCCCGCGAGATGCGCGTGATCGCCCGCGACCTGCACTGCCAGTCCGTCAGGATCTCGGGCGGGAACCCGGAGCGGCTCACCGTGGCCGCCGAGCGGGCCGCGGCCGAGGGCCTGGAGATCTGGTTCGCGCCGTTCCCCGTCGACCTCACCGAGGACGAGATGCTCGACCTGTTCGCCGACGCCGCCGGGCGCGCCGAATCCCTGCGCCGCGACGGCGCCGAGGTCGTGCTCGTCACGGGCTGCGAGATCACCGCGTTCGGCAAGGGCTACATCGAGGGCGACACCTACGGCGACCGGCTCCAGCGGATGACGACCGCCGACATCGCCTGGTGGACGTCCCTGATGGAGATCATGCCGCGCTTCAACGCCTCCATGGCGCGGGTGGCCGAGACCGTGCGCCCGCTGTTCGGCGGCCGGCTCAGCTACGCCTCGGCGCCGTGGGAGCAGATGGACTGGTCGCCGTTCGACGTGGCCGGCATCGACGCCTACCGCGCCGCCTACAACGCCCACGACTTCGCGGACGAGCTGCGCGCCCACTTCAAGCACGGCAAGCCCGTCGCCGTCACCGAGTTCGGCACCTGCGCCTACGCGGGGGCCGCGGACCGCGGCGGCTCGGCTTGGATCGTTCCCGGCGACGCCGTGCGCGACGAGGGCGAGCAGGTCCGCTACTACACCGAGCTGATGGACATCTTCGAGGCCGAGGGCGTCGAGACCGCGCTCTGGTTCACCTTCGCCGGCTACACCCGCACCGGCGCGGCCGACCTCGGCTCCTACGGCGTGGTCAAGATGCTCGACGACACCACGTGGGAGCCCAAGGAGATCTTCCACACCATGGCGGCTAGGAATTCGCGCAGCTGAAGACGGCCGTGCCCGGGATGTGGCGGCCGCGCAGCGGGCTCCAGCCGCCCCACACCCGCTGGTGCCCCTCCGGCCACTCGGGCTCCAGCAGCCCCGTCAGCCTCAGCCCCGAGGCCGCCACCAGGTTGACCCAGTCGGCCATCGTCCGGTGGTGCTCGACGTAGGTCAGGGCGCCGTCCTCGTCGCGCTCCTCATACGGTGACCGGTCGAAGTAGGACCGATCAGAGGTGAGCCCGTGCGGCCCCGGATCGTCGGGGAACGCCCATCGGATCGGATGGCTCACCGAGAACACGAACCGGCCGCCCGGCCGCAGCACCCTGCGCACCTCGCGCAGGACGGCGAGCGGGTCGGCCACGAACGGCAGCGCCCCGAACGCCGAACAGGCCAGGTCGAAGACCGCCTCGGCGAACGGCAGCGCCTCGGCGTCGGCCTGCACCACGGGAACCCGACTCCCGGTGGCCTCGTCGATGCGCCGGGAGTGGCGGAGCTGGCGGTGCGAGACGTCGAACGCCGCCACCTCCGCCCCCTGGCCGGCCAGCCACCGGGCGCACTGCGCCGCACCGCAGCCGATCTCCAGCACGCGCCGCCCGCGCACCTCGCCGAGGAGGTGCGCGTCGGCCTCGTCCAGACCCTCAGGACACCAGATGAACCCGGTGTCACGCAGGAACTCGCCGTGCTCGACCTGGTAGTCGTCGGCGTTGTCGTCCCACCAGCCCCGGTTGGCCCGGGAGGACAGAGACGGCACTAGCGCATCTTGGGGCCGCGCGGCATGCGCGCGCCCTTGGGCATCGGGCCCTTGGGCATCGGCATGTTCTTCGGCAGCGAACGCAGGCGGTCTTTCACCTCGTTGACCGACGGCTTCTTCAGGTTGCGCGGCAGTTTCATGATGTGGCGCTGCAGCTTGCCGAGCGGCACCTGCCCCTCGCCGTCACCGCACTGCACGTCGTAGATCTCGACGCCCAGCACCACCCGCGCGACCCGCTTCTTCTCGGCCGCCAGCATTTTGGCCACCCGGTTGCCCGGCCCTTCCGACACCAGCACCACGCCCGGATGGCCGACGATGAGATGCACCAGGTCCTGGTCGCGGTTGACCGCGATGGCCGGGGTGACCTGCCAGTTGCCCCGCATGCCCTGCAGCACCGCCGCCGCCGCGCCCGTCTGGCCGTGCAGGATCGAGTACTGGGCCCGCTGGGCGAGCTGCCCGAAGACCACCAACCCCACCGTGAACGCGGCCAGGATGCCGATGAACACCGAATACCACAAGTAGTCCGTGACCAGGCCGATCACGACGACCACAGCCAGCGTGCCGACCGCCGAAAGGAAGACGATCGGCATCCCCTTGGGGTTGGCCTGCTTGATGATCTGCGCGATCATGCGGAGCTGCTTGAGGCGCCCCGGCTTCTCTGGTTCCTCGGACTTTGCCATGCTCAGAAGGATACAAACCAACTGCCGCAGTATGGAAAACGCGGCCCGGCCATTTCGCCCCTTGTGACTAGATCTTCACGATGATCGACAGGCGCGGGTCGGCCACGTGGTGGGACGCCTCCAGCGTGTGCTCGCCCCGCACCGTGCGCCAGCCGCCCGACCAGGTCTGGAAGGCCCGCTCGTCCAGGAAGACCGTCGCGATCACGGTCTGCCCCGGATCGGCCTCGACCACGTCGAACCCGGCCAGCCGCCGATCGGCCCCGTCGGCGACGTAGAGCTGGACGACCTCGCGTCCCGGGCGAGCCCCGGTGTTGGTGACGGCCACGCTCACCGTGGTGCCCTCGGCCGCGATGGAGTCATACGACCAGGTCGTGTACCCCAGGCCGTGCCCGAACCAGTACGCGGGCGCGCGCCCCGACCGTTCCCACGCCCGGTAGCCGACGAACACCTCCTCCTCGTACGCCACCGCCCCGTCCACGGGCGTCACGTTCACCACGGGCGCGTCCTCCAGCCTCCCCGGCCACGTCGTCGGCAGCCGCCCGCCTGGCTCGGTGTCCCCGAACAGCACGTCGGCCAGCGCCGCACCCGCCTCCTGCCCGGGGAACCAGGTGAGCAGCACGGCCGCCACGTCGCCGGCCCACGGCAGCTCGACCGGCGAGCCCGCGTTGACCACCACCACGGTGCGCGGGTTGGCCGCCGCGACCGCGCGCACCAGCTCGTCCTGGCGCCCCGGCAGCCCGAGGCCGGTCCGGTCGAAGCCCTCGCTCTCCACCTCGGGCGTGGTGCCGACCACGACCACCGCCACATCGCTGTCCGCCGCCGCGCTCACGGCCCGCGCGATCAGCTCCTCCTCGCCCGGCGTCGGGTCGGCGTGGCCCAGCGTGAACGACACGAACGGCATGCCGCCGAACATGCCCGCCGGGTGCGTCACGGCCAGCTCATACGTCCGGCCGGCCGTCATCGGCACGCCCACCCGCCGCTCAGGCGGCGACAGGAAGGCCGCCGCAGGGTCGCCGCCCTCCGGCTCGACGATCTCGTCGAAGACGATCCCGCCGTCCACGGTGAGGGTGAAGGCGCCCACCCCGGCCACCGACAGCTCGTGCCCGCCCGACACCTCGGGCGTGTACGCCGTGCTCAATCGCACCGCCTTGAGCCGGTCGCCGTCCACGCCGGGCGGGAGCTGCCCGAGCCAGCGGGCCTCGGTGCCCGCCAGCGCCCGCTCGGCCAGCACGCGGCCCTGCCCGTCGAGGAACTCGGCCCTGGCAGGCCGGGCGATCGGCGCCAGGCGGACGCGTGGGTCGGTGCCGAGGGCGTAGCGGACCTCGGCCCGCTCGCCCAGCCCCCGCAGCGGGGAGACGACCCTGTCGGGGAAGACCTGGGCGCTGCCGCCGCCCATCACGCGGGCCTCGGCGGCGGCCGAGCCGATCACGGCGATCGTCCCGGCCTCCCGCAGGGGCAGCACGCCGTCGTTGGCCAGCAGGGTGAAGCCGCGCGTGGCCACCTCGCGGGCCAGCGCCACCCCGTCGATCGGCGGCGGGGCGGGACGCCGGTCGCCGCCGAGGGCGCCGACGCGCTCGGCCAGGCGCAGGATGCGGCGGACGCGGTCGTCGATCATCGACTCGGGCACCCGCCCCTCCCGCACCGCCGCCTCCAGGCGCTCGCCCCACGGGCTCGCCGGGCCGGGCATGGCCACGTCGGTGCCGCCCATGGCGGCGGCCTCGGTCGTGCGGACGGCCGTCCAGTCGGACACCACGAACCCGTCGAACCCCCACTCGCCCTTCAGCACGCCGTTCACCAAGTCGGCGTGCTCGGTCATGGTGGTGCCGTTCACGGCGTTGTAGGCGGTCATGACGCCCCACGCGCCCGCCCCGACGACCCGCTCGAACGGCCGCAGATAGACCTCGCGCAGCGCCCGCTCGCTCACCCGGACGTCCACGGTGAAGCGGTCGGTCTCGAAGTCGTTGGCCACGAAGTGCTTGGGCGTGGTGGCCACGCCGCCCTCCTGGACGCCCTCGACGTAGGCGGCGCCGATCTCGCCCGCCAGATGCGGATCTTCGGAGAAGCACTCGAAGTGCCGGCCGCCGAGCGGGGAGCGGTGCAGGTTGAGCGTGGGGGCGAGCAGCACGTGCACGCCCTTGCGGCGGGCCTCCTGGGCGAGCAGCAGCCCGGCCCGCCTGATCAGCTCCACGTCCCACGTCGCGGCCATCGCGGAGGGGCTCGGCAGGGCGATCGAGGGATCGGCCGAGCTCCACTGCTCGCCGCGCACGCCGATGGGGCCGTCGCTCATCACGAGCCGCTCCAGGCCGATCTCGGGCAGCGGGGGCAGCGACCACATGTCGGCGCCGGTGAGCAGGCGGATCTTGGCGGCGAGGCCGAGGCGGTCGATCAGATCGTCATAGTCCACGACCACAGTCTTCCCACCTGCTTCCCACTTTGGCGGGCGCACGAGAAAGCCCCAGGGCGGGCAAGCACCCCGGGGCTCCTTGTCACGCGGTCTGACGTGCCTCGATCGCCTGCTTGTAGAGGCGTCCCGCCCGGTAGGACGAGCGGACCAGCGGACCCGACAGCACGCCGGCGAACCCGATGGCCTCGGCCTCTGCCTGCAGCTCCACGAACTCCTCCGGCTTGACCCACCGGTCGATCGGGTGGTGGCGCGGCGTCGGCCGCAGATACTGGGTGATCGTCAGCAGGTCGGTGCCGGCCTCGTGGAGGTCGCGCATGGCCTCGACGATCTCCTCGCGCGTCTCGCCCATCCCCAGGATCAGGTTGGACTTGGTGACCAGCCCGGCCTCCCTGGCCATCGTGATCACGGCCAGCGACCGCTCGTAGCGGAACGCGGGCCGGATGCGCTTGAAGATCCGCGGCACCGTCTCGATGTTGTGGGCGAACACCTCGGGCTTACTGGAGAAGACCTCTTCGAGCTGGTCGCGGTCGCCGTTGAAGTCGGGAACCAGCAGCTCGACCCCGCACCCGGGCAGCAGCCCGTGGATCTGGCGGGCGGTCTCGGCATACAGCCAGGCCCCGCCGTCGGGCAGGTCGTCGCGAGCCACGCCGGTCACGGTCGCGTACTTCAGGCCCATCTGCTGGACGGACTCGGCCACCCGGCGCGGCTCGTCACGGTCGTAGTCTTTGGGCTTGCCCGTGTCGATCAGGCAGAAGTCGCAGCGGCGCGTGCACTGCTCGCCGCCGATGAGGAAGGTCGCCTCGCGATCTTCCCAGCACTCGTAGATATTGGGACAGCCCGCCTCTTCACAGACCGTGTGCAGGCCCTCCCGGCGCACCAGCGATTTCAGCTCGGTGTACTCGGGGCCCGTCCTCAGCTTGGTCTTGATCCACGGGGGCTTGCGCTCGATAGGGGTTTCGGCGTTGCGCACCTCCAGGCGGAGGAGCTTTCGGCCTTCAGGAGCAACGGTCACGTCCTCAGCTTACGTCCGCCGGGGAAGCGGCCGGTTCCGGGGGCCCATCAGATGATGAGGCCGAACCCGATTCGGTTACCGGCCGCGCAGCAGATCCTCCTCGTGGAGGTCGAACGGCTCCAGGCCGAGGGCCTCCGCCAGCCGCTTCTCCGCGATCGGCATGACCTCCTCGACCACGATGCGCCGCCCCGTCTCCGCCGACAGCGACGAGACGCCCACGTCGGGGAGCCCGCACGGCGCGATGCGGTTGAACCAGCGCGGGTCGTTGGCGCAGTTGAGGGCGAAGCCGTGCATGGTGACGCCGCGCGCCACGCGCAGGCCCACCGCGCCGAGCTGGCGGTCGGGCAGGCCCAGGCTGGCGTCGCCGGCCGCCCACACACCGCCTCGGCCGCGCGCCCGCCTGGCCGTGACGCCGAAGTCGGCGCAGACCTGGATCATCGCCTCCTCCAGGCGGCAGGCGTACGCGGTCACGTCGGTGACGGCCACGATCGGGTAGGCGACGAGCTGCCCCGGGCCGTGCCAGGTCAGGCGCCCGCCCCGATCGACGTCGACGACGGGGGTGCCGTCGGACGGGCGTTCGTGCGGGGCGGTGCGCTTGCCCGCGGTGTAGACGGGGGCGTGCTCGAGGATCAGGACGGTCTCGCCCAGTTCTCCCGCGACCCGCTTGCCGTGCACCCAGCGCTGCAGCGACCAGGCCTGCTCGTAGGGGACGTCGACGCCGAGCCGGACGATGGCGAGAGTGCGGGGATCGTCCCCGTGCATGGGGCGCATGAGCCCATTGTGCCGGTGCCTCACCCCTGAAGAGTAATCAGGGGGTCAGCAACCGTGGGTCGATCCTTACCTCTTTGACACCGTCGGCACCGTCGTGATCCACCTTGTACGCGTAGCCGCCTGGATCGACCGTCACCGCCTGGATGAACTCCGTTCCGACGTAATGGAGCCCCACGCCCTCGTCGGCGGCGTAGCCGCCCGGCAGTTCGCCTTCGGCCACCGACTTCTGCAGCAGCGGACGGCGCTGCGAGTCGGAGTTGTAGTGCACGCCGCACGAGTAGGGCAGCAGGCCCAGGCCGTCGGCCCACACCCGAAGGTCGGGGCCGAAGGAGTCGGTGTTGCCGCCGACGTGCCAGCACAGGGCGCCCGCGCTCTGCCCCGCCAGCACCACCCCGGCCCGCCAGGCCTCCTCGAACGCCTCGTCCAGCCCGTGCAGCCGCCACAACGCCATCAGATTGGCCACGCTGCCACCGCTGACATAGATCATGTCCTGCTCCAGCATCCACGCCCGGGGATCCTCGACGTTGGGCATCGGGAACACCGTCAGATGGCTCAACTCGACGTCCCAGCCGGCGAAGGCGCCGTACATCTTCAGGATCCAGTCAGAGGCGTCGCCGACGGCCGTGGCGACCAGGCCGAGCTTCGGCCGGTCCTGCCCGGTCAGGTCGAGGCCGTAGCGCAGCAGCGGGCTGGCCTCGATGAAGCTGTGGCGCCTGCTCTGGCGGAACGATCCGCCTCCGATGGCGAGGATGTGAGACTGTCCTGACCGGCTCATGCGATCTCCTTGGGCATGGAAACGACGGCGAGTGTTTACGAGGGGAATGACGTCCAGTCAATATTGTCGCCCATCTGCGTCCGGCAGAAGAGCGGGGAGCACTCTAGAGTACGGCGCTCAGTGCGTCATCGAGACTGTTATGGGCGAAACGGTAGCCGGTGTCGGTCAGCTTCTTCGGCGTGATCCGGTGGCTGGGCAGCAGTGCTTCCTTGGCGAACTCGCCGAGGCCGATGGTCAGCGCGAACGCAGGAACCGGCATCGGCATCGTGGATTTGCCCACGGCCTTTCCGAGTTTGCGGGTGAATTCCGCGTTGGTGATCGGGGTGGGGGAGGTGAGATTCACCGGCCCAGAAATGTCCCGATTTTTCAACACATGTAGTACGGCGCCCGCCCAGTCGTCCGCCGAAATCCACGACCAGTACTGCTTTCCCGACCCAAGGGGCGCCCCCAGCCCCATCCTGAACAGCGGCAGCATCCGCCCGAGCGCGCCGCCGCGCCCGCTGAGCGCCAGCCCCGTCCGAAGCTGGACGGTCCTGATCCCCGCCTCACCCGCCCGCCGGGCCTCGCCCTCCCAGCGTTCGCACAGATCCGCCAGGAACCCCGAGCCCTTGCCCTGGCTCTCGTCGATCACCTGGTCGCCCGTGTCGCCGTAGAAGTCCACACCGGAGGCCGACACCAGCACCTCGGGCGGGGAATCCAGCTCGCGCAGCGCGTCCACCAGCACCCGCGTCCCGTTGACGCGGGTGTCCACGAGTTCGCGCTTGTACGCCTCGCTCCACCGCTTGTCGCCGATCGACGCGCCCGCCAGGTGCACCACGCCCTGCGCGCCCCGCAGCGCGGCCACGTCGATCTCCTGGCCGGCCGGATCCCAATGCGCCTCGTCGGCGGCGCGCGGCTCACGCCGTACGAGCCGGACGACCTCCTGCCCGTCGGCCCGCAGCGCCTCGACCAGCGCCGACCCCAGCAAGCCGGACGCCCCAGTCACGATGATCGTCATGCGTCCACAGTACGCCCGCGCACCCCTTCGAGCCCTTCCGGGCGCGCCGCCCCGCGCCTGCGGGACGCGAACGGCCGGGCGGCCCCTTTGCGGGCCACCCGGCCGGAAAACCGCTCAGAGCGGGTCTTACGCGAGCCCGAGCTGCGCCTCGAAACGCCCCTCCTCCAGACGACGCTTGATCGTCGTCAGGAAGCGAGCCGCGTCGGCGCCGTCGACGAGCCGGTGGTCGTACGTCAGCGCCAGGTACATCATCGACCGCACCGCGATGACCTCGCCCTCAGGCCCGTCGATCACCACGGGCCGCTTGACGACGGCGCCGGTGGCGAGCATGCCGACCTGCGGCTGGTTGAGGATCGGGGTGTCGAACAGCGCCCCACGGCTGCCGGTGTTGGTCAGCGTGAAGGTGCCGCCGGTGATCTCGTCGGGCGTGATCTGGTTGTTGCGGGTGCGCTCAGCGAGGTCGGTGATCTTGCGGGCGATGCCGGCCAGGTTGAGGTCGCCGGCGTTCTTGACGACCGCCGCGAGCAGGCCGCGCTCGGTGTCGACCGCGAGGCCGAGGTTCTCGACGTCGAAGTAGGTGACCTCGTTGGTCTCGTTGTTGATCGTGGCGTTGAGCTTCGGGTGCTGCTTGAGCGCCTCGACCGTGGCCATCGCGAAGAACGGGGTGAAGGTCAGCTTCACGCCCTCGCGGCGGAAGAAGTCGTCCTTCGCCTTCGCGCGCAGACGCGCGATCTTCGTCACGTCGACCTCGACGACGGAGGTGAGCTGCGCCGCCGTCTGCAGCGACTCGACCATGCGCTTGGAGATGGTCTGACGCAGGCGCGTCATCTTCTCCGTACGGCCGCGCAGCGTCGTGTCGACCTCCACCGGCTCGGGAGCCGCGGTGACCGGGGCCTGGGCGGCGGCGGCAGGGGTGGGAGCGGCGGCAGCGGGAGCGGGCTGGGCGGGGGCGGGCGCCGGGGCCGCGGCGGCCTGCTCGCGCTGGGCCTTGGCCGCCTCCAGCACATCCTGCTTGCGGATGCGGCCGCCTACGCCGGTGCCGTTGATCGAGTCGAGGTTGACCCCGTGCTCGTTGGCGAGCTTGCGCACCAGCGGCGTCACGTAGGGGCTGTCACCCGACGGCGCCGCGGGAGCGGGCTGGGCGACCGGCTGCGCCGGGGGAGCGACCTGAGGGGCCGGAGCAGGGGCCGGGGCGGGCGCGGGAGCCGGAGCCGGCGGAGCCGGCTGCGGGATGGAGGAGACCGTAGGCGCGGGGGCGGGCTCAGGCGCGGGCTCGGGCTGCGGGGCCGGCGCGGGCGCCGCCTCCGGGGCCTTGGCGGTGGCGCCGGGCTGGCCGTTCTCGTCGATGATGGCGAGCTCGGCTCCGACCTCGACCGTCTCGTCCTCAGCCACGACGATCTTGGTGAGGACACCCGCGGACGGCGACGGGATCTCGGTGTCGACCTTGTCGGTAGACACCTCGAGGAGCGGCTCGTCGGCTTCGACGCGCTCGCCCTCCTTCTTCAGCCAACGGGTTACCGTGCCCTCGGTCACGCTCTCGCCGAGCTGGGGCATCTGTACGGAGACCGGCATCGTTATCTTCTCTCGCGTTCTGATCTCGAGGGCTTGACTAGTTGTGAACGTGCAGCGGCTTGCCGGCCAGAGCCAGCATCGCCTCACCCATGGCCTCGGACTGGGTCGGGTGTGCGTGGATGAGCTGGGCGACCTCTGCGGGCAGCGCCTCCCAGTTGTAGATGAGCTGGCCTTCGGTGACGAGCTCGCCGATGCGCCGGCCGACCATGTGGACACCCACCACGGGGCCGTCCTTCTGAGCGATCACCTTCACGGCGCCCGCGGTGCCCAGGATCTGGCTCTTGGGATTGCCCGCCAGGTCGTAGACCTGCTCGACGATCTCGATGCCGCGCTCGGCCGCCTGCGCCGAGGTGATGCCGACAGAAGCCACCTCAGGGTCAGAGTAGGTGATGCGCGGCACACCCGCGTAGTCGATCGGCGGCGGATTGAGGCCGGCGATGTGCTCGGCCACCATGATGCCCTCCGCGAAGCCCGCGTGCGCGAGCTGGAGCGTCGGGATCAGGTCGCCGATGGCGTACACGCCGGGCACAGAGGTCTGGCAGTGCTCGTCGACCACGACCGCGCCGCGCTCGATGGCGATGCCCTGCTCCTCGAAGCCCATGCCCGAGGAGACGGCCCCGCGGCCGACCGCGACGAGCAGGATCTCGGCGTCGAGGGTCTTGCCGTTGGCCAGGGTGACGACCACGCCGGTTTCCGTGGTCTTGGCGCTGTCGAAGAAGACGCCGAGCTCGTACTTGATGCCGCGGCGGCGGAAGGCCCGCTCAAGCAGCTTGGAGCTGGACTCCTCCTCGGTGGGAACCAGATGCGGCAGCGCCTCGACGATCGTGACCTCGGCGCCGAAGGAGCGGTAGACGCTGGCCAGCTCGACGCCGATCACACCGCCGCCCAGCACGATCACCGAAGCGGGCACGCGGTCCATCGTCAGCACGTGCTCGCTGGTGATCACCCGGCGGCCGTCGATCTCCAGGCCGGGCAGCGTCTTGGGCGCCGAGCCCGTGGCCAGGACGAGGTTGCGCCCCTCGTAGACGTCGGAGCCCACCTGGACCTTGCCGGCGCCGACCAGCCGGCCCTCGCCCTCGACGATCGTCACGCCCGCGGACTTCAGCAGGCCCTGCACGCCCTTCCAGGCCCGCGTGATGATCTTGTCCTTGAACTGGTGGACGCCCTGGACGTCGATGCCGTCGAAGCGCGCCTTGACGCCGTAGGCCTCGCTCTCGCGGGTCTCGTCGGCGACCTCGGCCGAGTGCAGCAGAGCCTTCGTGGGGATGCATCCCCTGTGGAGGCAGGTGCCGCCGATCTTGTCCTTCTCGATCAGGGCGACCGACTTGCCCAGCTCAGCCGCCCGAAGCGCGCAGGCGTAACCGCCGCTGCCGCCACCTAGGACGACGATGTCAAAGGCCACAGGAAGGCTCCTTGTCGGGGTGTTCGTGATGCCGTCATCTTTTCATTTGTTTCAGATGCTCGCGTGCCGCTCCGCGAGTCCGATCAGGGTGCGGGTGATCGCGCCGGTGCCACCCTTGGGGGTGTAACCGTGCGGCTCGCCCTTGTTGAAGGCGGGCCCGGCCATGTCGATGTGGGCCCAGCGCACCCCGTCGGGCACGAACTCCTTCAGGAAGATGCCCGCGGCCAGCATGCTGCCCCAGCGCTCCGGCTGGAGGTTGGCGATGTCGGCGATGGGCGAATCGAGGCCCTTGCGCAGCTCTTCCGGCAGCGGCATGCCCCAGGCGCCCTCGCCGGCCGTCCCCGCGACCTCGACGACCAGTTCCCTGACGGCGTCGTCGTTGGACATGACGCCGGCCGTGCGCCAGCCGAGCGCGACGATCTGCGCGCCGGTGAGGGTGGCCACGTCGACGATCACGTCGGGGTTGTCCTCGGCGGCCCTGGCGATGCCGTCCATCAGCACCAGGCGGCCCTCGGCGTCGGTGTCGAGCACCTCGACGGTCTTGCCGCTGTAGCTGTGCAGGACGTCGGAGGGACGCTGGGCGGTGCCGCTCGGCAGGTTCTCGGCCAGGCAGAGGTAGCCGACGGCGTTCACCGGCAGGCCGAGCCTGGCGATGCCGACCAGCGCGCCGAACACCGCGCCCGCGCCGCCCATGTCGGACTTCATCCAGTCCATGGAGGCCGACGGCTTGAGCGACAGGCCGCCGGAGTCGAACGTGATGCCCTTGCCCACGAACGCCAGCGTCTTGGCGGCCTCGGGGTGGCTGTAGGACAGGCGCACCAGGCGCGGCGGGTTGGCCGAGCCCTGGCCGACGCCGATGAGGCCGCCGTAGCCGCCGTCCTTGAGCTGCTTGTCGTCGAGCACCTCGACGCTCAGCCCCGCCTTGACGCCCACCTGCTCGGCGATCTCCGCGAACTTGGCCGGCCACAGGTCGGAGGGAGGCGTGTTGACCAGGTCGCGCACCAGCGTGACGGCCTCGGCCAGCACGCCGGCGCGCGCGGCGACGTTCTCGGGCTGGCCGGAGACCACCGTGAGCTCGGACACCGGCGCCTTCTGCTCGCCGTTCGTGCGATAGCGGGAGAAGGCGTAGGCGCCCAGCAGCCCGCCGAGGGCGACGGCCTCGGCCTCCTGCGGGCTGTCGGCGGGCAGGGCGAGCGCGGCGCGGGCGGTGCCGGCGAGTGAGCGCACGGCGGCGCCCGCGGCCCTGCGCAGGCCTTCGAGGTCGGTGGAGTCGCCGAGGCCGACCGCGACCAGCAGCGGGGCGGCGATGGCGCCGAACGTGGGCAGCTTGGCCACTTCTCCGGCCTTACCGGAGAAGGCGACCGCCGCGAGGGAGGCGGACAGCTTGCCGCCGAAGGCCGCGTCGAGTGTCTCGGCGCCCGTGGCGGCGCGTGGCCCTTCCTGGCCTGACCTGAAGCCGACGATCAAGGCGTCGGTGTCGATGGAGACTGGATCTGCTGAGTTCAGCCGCACAGTGGTCACGTAAACCGATGCTATCCAGGTCTTCTGTGTACTCACAAACAGGGGTTCATCCTACCAATCGCCTGCTCTGAAGAATGATGCTAGTGTCATTAGCATCATGTTGCTGACGCTGGATCTCAACGACGCGCGGCCCCTGCACGAGCAGGTGGCCGGCGCGATCCGCCGTGCCATCGGCGAGGGCTCCTACCGGCAGGGGGACCGGTTGCCGCCGGCCCGCGACCTGGCCCAGGCGCTCGGCATCAACCCCAACACCGTGCTGCGGGCGCTGCGCGAGCTGCGTGACGAGGGCCTGCTGGAGTTCAGGCGGGGGCGCGGGGTCAGCGTGGCCGGCCGCGCGGACGGCCGCGCCCTGCTCGCCCAGCGGGCGCGCGAGCTGCTGGATGAGGCCAGAAGGCTCGGGTACGGCCGCGACGACGTCATCACCATCCTGGAGGAACTGCCATGAAACCCCGAGTCGTCGCCATCGGGTGGGGACTAGCCGTCACCGCTGTGCTGCTCGTGCCCCCTTTGGCGCTGCGCGACCGGCTGCCCGAACCCCTGGCCACGCACTGGGGGCCCGGCAGCATGCCGGACAGGTCGATGCCGTTCACCTCCTACCTGCTCATGGTCGTCCTGCTGTGGGCGGTGCCCTGGCTGGTCATGGTGGCCATGGCCGGGCGGGCGATCGCCCGCCGTCAGGGCCGCATGCTCTGGTGGGGCTGCCTGTTCGCGCTCGGCGTGATGCTCACGGGCGTGAACGCCCAGACGCTGGCCGCCAACCTCGACCTGTCCGACTGGAGCGGCGCCCGGTTGAGCGGCTGGCAGGTCGTCGTGATGCTCCTCGCCACGCTGGGCGCGGCCGTGCTCGCCGGATACCTCGGCAGAGGCGCGCCCGACGAACCGCCCGGCCAGGACCTCGCGCCGCCCCGCATGCGCCTGCGACCCGGTCAGCGCACGGTCTGGGTCAGCCACGTCGTGAGCGTCCTCGCGGTGGTGGCCGCCCTCGCGGGACTGGCGGCCCTGGCGGTCACCGGCGCGCTCTTCCTGGTCGGCACGGTCTCCGGCCCGCTGGTGACGCTCCTGCCGGGGTTCGTCATCATCACCGTGGTCGGCCTGGCCGGCATGTCGCTCACCGTCACGGTCAGCGGCGACAGCCTGGTCATCGGATTCGGGCCGCTCGGCTGGCCCGCCCGCAGGATCCCGCTGTCACGGATCGAGCTGGCCTGGGCGGAGGAGCGCTCACCGGCCCAGGTCGGAGGCTGGGGCCTGCGCGGGCTGCCCGGCAGCGCCACCATCATGCTGCGCGGCGGAGAATGCCTGGTCGTGCGCTACCACTCCGGCGGGCAGCTCGCGATCAGCATCGACGACGCGGAACGCGGCGCGTCCCTCATCAACGCCCTCATCACGGAGCGAGCAGAACTGTGAAAAGACCTCTTCTCATCTTCATCGTCCTGGCCTTCGGGTTGTCGTGGGCGGCGGTGCTGCCCCTGTGGTTCGGCGGCGGGCTGGGCTCGCCGTCGATGCTGGGGCTGGCGATGCTGATGATGTTCACACCCACCGTGGGCGTGCTCGGCGTGTGGGCGGCCACGCGGACGCCATGGCGCGAGTGGGCCAGGCAGACGGGGCTGACGTTCGGCGACAATCGGCGGCGCACCCTCCTGCTCCTGCTGGGCGCCTGGCTCGGGGTGCCGCTGATGGTGTTCCTGGCGATCGGGGTCAGCGCCGCCGTCGGGCTGCTGTCGGTGGACCTCGACCAGCTCAGCCTCATGCGGGCCGCGCTACGGGCCCAGGGAGTGGAGGCCCCCGCCGACCTCGGCACCGTGGCCGTGACGCAGGTCGTGCTGGCCGTCGTCATGGGGCCCGTGATCAACGCGATCCCGGTGCTGGGGGAGGAGTGGGGCTGGCGCGGCTGGCTGCTGCCCAGGCTCATGTCCACCAACGGCACCGTCGCCGCCCTCCTGCTGTCCGGCGTCATCTGGGGCCTGTGGCACGCGCCGCTCACGCTGCTCGGCTACAACTACCCCCGGCTCGGGTCATGGGCGGCGCTGGTCTTCATCGGCTTCTGCGTGCTGGCCGGGGTGATCTTCGGCTGGTTGCGGCTGCGCACGGGCAGCGTCTGGCCCGCCGTCGTCGCCCACGCCTCGCTGAACGCCGTCGCCGGCCTGGCCCTGCAGTTCGGGGACGCCGCCAAACCGCCGAACGAGGCGCTGGCCGGCGTGACCGGGCTGGTGGGCTGGGTCCTGATGGCGCTGCTCGGCACGGCCCTGCTCCGCTTCTTCCCGATCCGGCCGCCGCAGCCGGCCGCCGGGGCGGCCCTGGAACCTTCGGCCGGGCCCAGTTGAGTACGGCCCGGGTTCCTGGGGTTCGGCCGGGTCTGGTCGAGTACGGCGCGAGGTTCCCGGGTGTTCGGCCCCTGGGTGATCAGCCGAGCACGACCGCCACGACCAGGGTGGTGGCCGTGGCGGTCTCCACGAGGGCGCCCAGGACGTCCCCGGTGATCCCGCCGAGCCGCCGCCTGGCGTGCCGCAGCGTCAGCAGGGCGGCGGCCAGGCCGGCGAGCAGCGCGGCCGGGAGGGCGACCACTTCTGACAGGCCGAGCCCGCTCGCCGCCGGCTCATCGGAGGCCGCGTACACCGCGGTCAGCTCGCGCTGCGACTCGTCCTCACAAGACCCGCCGAAGCTCGTGGTGAAGGCACCGGGGCACGGCCACTGGCCGCCGAACACGGCCTCCGCCGTCTGCGGCGCGATCTCCGGGGCCGTGGGCGTCCCCGCGGCCCAGATCCCGGTCCCCGGGGCGCTGAACAGGCCGATGGCCGCCGCCGTCACCAGCGCGGCCAGGGTGACGAGCCACGGGACGACGCGGCGTACGGTGCCCGCGACCATCGCCCCCAGCCCCTCGGGGCGCGCGGAGGGCACCCCTTCGCGGCAGGCCCAGGTCACCGCCAGGCGACCGGCCACGCAGGCCGTGACCAGCCCCGCGTACCCGGCCTCGGTCAGCGCGGCCACCTGGATGAGCAGCGTGAACACGAGCGCCATCACACCGAACGGCCCGATGTCCGACTTTTTCATGATGTCGAGGGCTTCGGCGGCGGGACGGCGGCTCCCCAGCCCGTCCGCCAGATCGGCCAGCCCGTCCAGGTGCAGCCCCCGGGTCAGCACCGCCAGCAGCCCGGCCGCCAGCCCCGCCCCCAGCAACGGCGGCACGGGCAGCGACAGCGGCAGCCCGGCGACCAGGCCCAGCGCCAGCCCGACCACCGGGGCCAGCATCATCGCCCGCCCCGCGACCTGCCGGTCCACCTGCTCGACCCGCACCGGGAAGATACTGAGCGTGCCGACAGCCAACCGCACGCCGTGCATGAGAGGCATAACGGACGATCCTAGGGCGCACTAGTGTGGCGGGATGCACGTGCTTGAACTCGAAGGCGTAGGTGTCCGGGTCGTCGGCAAGTCGCTGCTCGACAGCATCGACTGGCAGGTGGACTACGGCGACCACTGGGTGATCCTCGGCCCCAACGGCGCGGGCAAGACGACGCTGCTGTCGCTGGCCGGGGCCGTACGGCACCCCAGCGAAGGCGCGGTCAAGGTGCTCGGCCACCAGCTCGGGCGCGTCGACGTGCGGGAGCTGCGCCGCCACATCGGCCTGGTCGCGGCCAGCCAGCGGCTGATCGACGAGGAACTGATGGAGCAGGAGGGCGCGACCGCCCACACCGTGGTGCTCACCGGGCACACCGGCACGAGCGTTCCCCTCTGGGACAAGTACGGCGACCTCGAGCGCGAGCGCGCCCACCGGCTGCTCGCCGACCTCGGCTGCAAGGACCTGGCCGACCGGCCGTTCCGCGTGTGCTCGCAGGGGGAACGGGCCCGGATCAGGGTGGCCAGGGCGCTCATGGCGGACCCGGCGGTGCTGCTGCTCGACGAACCGTTCGCCGGACTCGACCTGCCCTCCCGTGAAGACCTCATCACCGCCGTCGAGGATCTCGCCACCACCAGGCCCGTGCTCACCACCGTGACGGTGACCCACCACCTGGAGGAGGTGCCGGCGACGACCTCGCACGCCATGCTGATGCGCGACGCCAGAGTGCTGGCCGCCGGCCCGGTCAACGAGGTCCTCACCTCGCCCAACCTCTCCGACTGCTTCGGCCGCCCCCTGCAGGTGGACCGGCTCGAAGGCCGCTGGTACGCCAGAGCCGTCCGCCCCTGAGGTGACCGGTCAGAGTTCGAGCAGGCGTCCCGCGACCACCAGCGCCACGTACTCGGACTCGGCGGCGAGGCGTTCGTTGAGCCGCCCGAGCGCGTCCCTGAACGCCCGTCCGCTGGCGGTCGCGGGCACCACGCCCATGCCGACCTCGTCGGACACCGCCACGATCCGCTCCGGCGCCTGACGCCAGGCCGCCACCAGTTCGTCGCAGCGGGCGGTCACCGGCGCGCGGTCGCCCTCCCAGGCCCCGTGCTCGTCGAACACGGCCGCCAGCCACGTCCCGAGCCCGTCGATCAGCAGCGGCGTGGTGGCGTCGCGGATGACCCCGGCCAGGTCGGTGCTCTCCACGGTGTCCCAGTGCGCGGGCCGTCGCCGCCGGTGCGCCCGCACCCGCCGCGCCCACTCGGCGTCATCCGCCCCGTCCGGCCCGGTGGCGACGTAGGTGACCTGCGGCTCCGCCGCCAGCCGCAACTCCGCCTCGGCCGACTTCCCCGACCGTGACCCGCCCAGCAACAACGCCCGCCGCCCCGTCCCGTTGAGAACGCCCCGCGCCACGCCTCTGTTCTCGGCGACTGGTGATGGGCCGGTCCTCGTGGGCCAAGGGCCGCCAGGGGGCGGTTCCAGTTCCGTCCCGTCGGGGACCGCCATGGCTCCCCACAGCCGCAGCCGCCTGGTCAGTTCCTCCTCCGACCGGACCCGGTGGTCCATCCCGACGGCCACCACCAGGCTCCGGTCGTCGGCCAGCCCCGCTCGCCGCAGCTCCCCAAGGCGCTCAGGGCGATCCAGGAGGTCGATCAGCACGACGTCGTAGCGTGGCCCGCCGTCGGGAACGGCCCGCCCCGAGGGCAGGCAGAGCAGGGTGGATCCGTCGGGGCACGTCAGCCCCAGCCCGTCGGCGCGGGCCGCGTACCCGTCGGGGAGGCCGGAGAAGGGGAAGCGCACCAGGCCGTCCACGACCAGCTCGAACGGACGCCGATGACCCGAGGGCAGCCGGGCGCACGACGCGCAGCCGCAGCCGGGTTCGGGCCAGCCCGCGCCGCCCGCCGTACCGGAGAGAAGGACCTTCACCGCGCCGAGCGTACAAAACGGTCACGCTCGGTGCGAGGCGGGTGGAACAGTCCCACGGAGTTCTGGAGAGCGCGCGGCAACACGACATGCGCGCGGAATCGATTGACCTCCGAGCTCGGGAGTAGGGTTCCAGTGCCGCCGGAGGGTGCGCCGGCGAACCCGCGGAAAAGGAGCGTATGGCATGACATGGCGGTGGCGTTATGAGAATGCAAATGGTGGTGAGGTGACCGATCGCCCTTTGCCGCGAGAAGTTTTTCCGAGCCAGGCGGATGCGGAGTCCTGGCTTGGCGAGAACTGGCGTGACCTGCTCGAGTCGGGAGTCGAGCGGGTGGCCTTGCTCGATGAGGACCGCGTCGAATACGCGGGATTGTCATTGCGTCCGGAGTGAGTGTCGGGTGATGGAAAAACCCCTTGAGCGTTCTTGATGCTCAAGGGGTTTTTGGTCAGGCGGTCACGGCCGGGTGGCCGGGCTCACCGTCTTGGCCGGGTCGCGCTCGACGATGTCGCCGAGGATCTCGTCGATCCGCCCCATCACGCTCTCGTCGAGCTTGACGCCCGCCGCCTTCACGTTGTCGCGCACCTGCTCGGGACGGCTGGCGCCGACGATGGCGCTGGAGACGTTCTGGTTCTGCAGGACCCAGGCGATCGCCAGTTGCGCCATGCTCAGTCCGAGGTCGGAGGCGACGGGCTTGAGCTCCTGGACGCGGGTGAGCACGTCGTCCCGCATGAACCGGGCGATCATGGCGCTGCCGCCCTTGTCGGTCGCCCGCGAACCCTCGGGCGGCTGCTGCCCCGGCAGGTACTTGCCGGTGAGCACGCCCTGGCCGATCGGGGACCAGACGATCTGGCCGATGCCCTCCTTCTCGCTCAGCGGCACGACCTCGGACTCGATGACCCGCCACAACATGGAGTACTGGGGCTGGCTGGACACGATGCGGTCGAAGCCCATCTCGTCCGCGATCTTCAGTGCCCTGGCGATCTGGTCGGCGGTCCACTCGCTGACGCCGATGTAGAGGACCTTGCCCTGGCGTACGAGGTCGTCGAACGTCTTGAGCGTCTCCTCCAGCGGCGTCTCGTTGTCGAAGCGGTGTGCCTGGTACAGGTCGACGTAGTCGGTCTGCAGGCGGCGCAGCGAGCCGTGGATCGCCTCGGTGATGTGCTTGCGCGACAGGCCGCGGTCGTTCTTGCCGGGCCCGGTCGGCCAGAAGACCTTCGTGAAGATCTCCAGCGACTCCCTGCGCACGCCCTTGAGGGCCCGGCCGAGCACCTCTTCGGCTTTCGTGCCCGCGTAGACGTCCGCGGTGTCGAACGTGGTGATGCCCTCGTCGAGCGCCGCCGCCACGCACTGCTTGGCGGCGTCCTCCTCGACTTGGGAGCCATGGGTGAGCCAGTTGCCGTAGCTGATCTCGCTGACTATGAGACCGCTGTGACCAAGGTGTCGGAATTCCATGGGTTCGACCTTAATCCTGGACGATGGGGTGATTCGTTTCGGGATAGGGTGCGCGACGTGCTGAAGCTCGTACGGCTGGCGCTGACGGCGGCCATCGTGACCGCGATCGTGGTACGGCTACGCCGTCGCGCCCGCATGCCCGAGAAGGAGCCCGCGCCCCCGCCACCGCCCAGGACCTCATGGGGCGGCCCGATGGGGCTGGTGTGGGCCGCCATCGCGGCGGTGGTGGCCGTGGTGCTGGCGGTGGCCGTGATCCCCACGGAGAGCCAGGAAGCCGGGGCTGCGCAATATCGGGCATACCAGGCCGAGCAGGACGCCCTCACGGCCGAACTGAGGGCCCAGGAGAGCGCGCAGGCGATGGCCGTCCCCACGGGTCCCGTCGCCACGGCCGTCCCCACGGGGTTCGGCGGCACGCCCGCTCCCACCGGCGAGTCCACACCGACGCCTGCCGCCGGTCCCACCGGCGCGTGCACGCGGACGGGCCAGGTGACGGAACGGCCGATCAGCCCGCGGGTCCAGGCCGCCGTGGACCGTCAGTGGCGGCGGATCGAGCGCTGGCTGCGGGCGAACGCGCCCCGCACCCACACCACGCTCGCCCGCCCGGCCAGGGCCAGGACGATCGCGATCGCCGAAGCCCAGATGGGCCTGTCGTTCCCGGACGACCTGCGGGCCTCGCTGCTGCGCCACAACGGCGTCTCAGGCCAGGGGCGGTTCACCGTGGCGGGCGCCGAGTTGTGGGACATACGGCGGATCCGAGACGAATGGCGGGCCGGCTGCGCCCGCGACGGCGGTCCCGGCCGGATCATCCCCTTCGGCGACACGATGGAGGCCGACCCGGACGGCGGCGTGCGAGGGGCGCCCTTCGCGGGCGGCGACCAGGGCACGGTGGGGCCGAGGTCGTACCACGCGATGCTGCGTGACGTCGCGGACGGCCTGGAACGGGGCGGCCCGGTCTATGGGCGGCGGCCCGCCGTCCAGAACGGCTCACTGGAGTGGGTGAAAGCACCTTGAGGCACCCTGGAGCCGCGGTCCTGAGGAACTTGGAGTCCCAGGAGAGCGCGAGGAGCATCCCTGAGGGACGCGAGAAGCGCTCTGAGGGGTGAGGAGACAGGCGCGGGGGTTGTACGAGGAGGTGGCGCGGGAAGCGCCCTGAGGGTCGCGTCAGGACGGGCGCGGGGCGGTGGCCCCGCCCGCCACGACGGTCGACTGACCGAAATTTCGGAAAAATCTGGTCACTTTTTGGGGGGAACCGGCTTGCCGCCCACCTGCACCAGCGGCGGCGGGAAGCGCAGCTTGCGGATCTGCAGCGCCCGCATGGCCGCGTAGAAGCCCACGCCCCTGACGCTCTCGCCGGGCATCTTCTCGCCCACCAGCTTCTTCACCTTCCACGACACGTACACGGAGGTGAAGAGCACGCCGATCATCATGATCGGCCACCCGATCGTGATGACGTAGGCGAGTATCTGGGCGCGGATCGCCATGGGCCACGGAACCCAGGTCGCCAGCAGAATCAGTAGCGAGAACGGCAGGAAATACTGGCTCGGCAGCCGCCGCGAGTCGACCCAATCACGCGCGAACTTGCGCGCTGGACCCTTGTCGCGGGCAGGAAAATACCGCTCGTCACCTGCGAGCATGCCCTGTCTGGCCTTGTCGCGCTCTGCGGCCTGCTTGGCCCGCATCTGCCGGTAGGCCTCTTTGCGATCTTTCGGCGCGGAGACGGGCTGGCGCCGCCTGCCCTCGGCATCCCGGCGCTTGGGTGTGGGACGACCTTTACCCTGGGGCTTAGGATCGTCAACGGGGACGGGGGTGTCGTCCACGGAAGTTTGGGAACGGCGTCGCAACACGACGTCAACCCTACCTGGACTGCAACTTAGTGACGCCCCCGTGCGTTATGCGTAGGGTAATCCCAAGGCGGCTGCGCTGCATTGGGTGAACACCAGCACGACCTAGAAGGGGACGGCCGACGCGCATGAGCGTGATGAAGAGACTTTCGATGATCTTCAAGTCCAAGGCCAACAAGGCCTTGGACAAGATGGAGGATCCGCGCGAGACCCTTGACTACTCCTACCAGCGACAGCTCGAGTTGCTGCAGAAGGTGCGTCGAGGAGTGGCCGACGTCGCCACATCGCGCAAAAGGGTGGAGCTCCAGATCAACGGTCTGGAGAGCCAGTCGAAGCGGCTTGAGGAGCAGGGGCGCAAGGCGCTGTCGGTCGGGCGTGAAGACCTCGCCCGTGAGGCGCTGCAGCGGCGCTCCAACCTGCAGACGCAGATGGCCGACCTCAAGACCCAGCATGACAACCTGCAGGCCGAGGAGGAGAAGCTGACCACGGCTTCCCAGCGGCTGCAGGCCAAGGTCGACTCCTTCCGTACGAAGAAGGAGACGATCAAGGCCACCTACACCGCGGCCGAGGCGCAGACCCGCATCAACGAGGCGTTCTCCGGCATCTCCGAAGAGATGGGCGACGTCGGCCTGGCGATCCAGCGGGCCGAGGACAAGACGGCGCAGATGCAGGCCCGCGCGGGCGCGATCGACGAGCTGCTGGCCAGCGGCGCGCTCGACGACGTCAGCGGCAGCCGCGGCGACGACATCCAGCGCGAGCTCGACCGCATGGGCGGCGGCATGGACGTCGAGCTGGAGCTGGCCAAGATGAAGGCCGAGCTGGGCCAGGGGCCTGCGCCGAAGAGCGCCATCGAGCAGGGTCCGCCGCAGTCGCAACCACAGCAGCAGGGCCAGACCCAGCAGCTCCGTCAGCCTGGGGAGGGCGCATGATTGTCAGGATCATGGGCGAGGGCCAGATCGAGATCTCGGCCGACGACATCTCGGTGCTCAACGAGCTCGACAGCGAGCTCGAAGCGGCCATCGAGGTCGACGACGAGGGGGCCTTCCGCGTCAAGCTGCACGCGTTGCTGGACAAGGTGCGCCAAGTGGGCAAGGCGCTTCCCGACGACAGCCTTGAGCCGTCAGAGCTGATCCTTCCCCCCGCGGACGCCTCGATCGAGGAGGTCCGGGAGATGCTGGGCGACCAAGGCCTCATCCCGGGCTGATCCCGTGAGCACGCGGTTCGCGTCCGATCGCGGGCTCACCGCCCGCATGGTCGTGACGATGTTCCTGCTCGGGCTGCTCTACGTGGTGTTCGTCGGCGTCCTGATCGCTGTGGGCGTCCAGGCGCTGACCGTGCTGGTACTGGCGGGGGGCCTGCTGTTCGTGCAGTACTTCCTGTCCGACCGCATCGCCTTGTTCGCGATGGGCGGACGGGAGGTCTCGCCGCAGGAGGCCCCTGAGCTGCACGGCCTGATCGACCGGCTGTGCGCGCTGGCCGACATGCCCAAGCCGCGGGTGGCGATCGCGGATTCCGACGTCCCCAACGCCTTCGCCACCGGCCGTAACCAGAAGAAATCCGTCGTGTGCGTGACGACCGGCATTCTGCGCCGGTTGGAGCCGGAAGAACTCGAGGGCGTGCTCGCCCACGAGCTGTCCCACGTCGCCCACCGCGACGTCGCCGTCATGACGATCGCCTCGTTCCTGGGCATCGTGGCGGGGCTCATGACCAGGTTCGCGCTCTACACGGGGCTCGGCGGCCGGCGCAGCGGCAACGGCCAGGGCGGCCTGCCCGTCGGGCTGGTGATCCTGCTCGTCTCGGTCATCGTGTACGCCATCAGCTTCCTGCTCACCCGCGCCCTGTCGCGCTATCGCGAACTGGCCGCCGACCGGGCGGGCGCGCTGCTCACGCAGCGGCCCTCGACCCTGGCCAGCGCGCTGGTCAAGGTCAGCGGCGAGATGGCCAGGATCCCGACGAGAGACCTGCGCGAGGCGGAGCCGTTCAACGCCTTCTACTTCGCTCCCGCGCTGGCCAAGGGCGACACGCTGGCCAACCTGTTCTCCACGCACCCGCCGCTGGAGCGGCGGCTCGAACAACTCGCGAACATCTCCCGTCAGCTGGGAAGGGGCTGAACTCAGATGGGCTGGCTCGATTCCCTCCTCGGCCGGTCAAAACCGGTTGAACCCGACCTGGATGCGCTGTTCGCGCTGCCGTCCGCGGCCGTGACGCTGCAGGCCGCGACCGGGCTCACGCCCACGGGTCTCGGCTCGGTGGCCTTCCGCGCGGCCGAAGGCGGTGCGTTCGCCTCGGCGGAGCAGGACGCCAAGGCGCTGCTCGGCGACCGCGTCGAGGAGTCCCGCGACGAGTACGGCTACACGTGGCTGCTGGTGCGCCGCGCGCCCGACGCGCTCAGCGACCTGGTCACCGAGCTGCACGCGGTCAACTCCACGCTGGAGTCGGCGGGGTTCGGGCCGTCGCTGTTGTGCTCGCTGGTGTCGTTCGCCGGTGAGGACTCCCGGCGGCTGGCCGTCGTCTACCTGTACAAGCGGGGCACGTTCTACCCGTTCGCGCCCCTGCGGGGGCAGCGGCGCGACAACGCGCTCGAACTCCAGTCCAGAGGCACGCTGGACGGCGAGCTGCCGCTGGAGTCCGACCTGTCCAGATGGTTCCCTGTTTGGGGGGCTCCGGGGCTCTGAGCAGGGGCGACATAACGGTCGATAGCTGTGGGTGATCTAATGATCACGTGGAGCGAAGATTGTACGTGTTCGCGGCTTCGGCGTTCATCGTGGCCGCCGTGCTGGCCAGCGCGTGGATCACCGGCCAGTTCACCACGCCGGCGGTCGACAGGACCGACGGGTTCGTCAGCGAGCTGGCCGCCCGCGACCAGCCGTGGACGCGCCTGTTCAGGGTCAGCGACGGGCTGTCTGGGCTGGCCTGCGCGCTCGGCGTGGCGCTCGTGCCGAGGGTGGCGCGCGAGTGGCAGGGCTGGCTGGCGCTGACCGGATTCGGGCTGTTCACGATCGTGACCGGACTGTTCCCGCTGGACTGCGCGACGCTGAGCGACCCGGTCTGCCCCGACCGCGACCTCTCCTTCGGGCACCACGTGCACACGCTGGCGGGGATGCTCGCCACGGCCGCGGTCCTGGCCGCCATGACGCTGCTCAGCGCGCGCTGGCGATCGTGGGTGTCGTGGCTGTTCACCGGGCTGAGCGTGGTGGCCACCACGCTCACCATGGCCGCCCTCGCGGCCGGCCACGGGGCGGGGATCGCGCACCGGGCGCAGCTCACGATGATCGCGGTCTGGCTGGTGTACGTCGCGCTGCGGCTGCTCGTCGACGACGGCGACCACTCCCGGGGGGACGGCGTGCCCCACGTGGTCGAGCAGGGCAGGGGGCCCACGGTGCTCATCACGTCGGGAACCGCGGGCGCCTGGTTCCACTGGGACGCGGTCGCCAGGTCGTTGTCCAGGACTCACCGCGTCGTCCGCTTCGACCGTCCAGGGCTCGGCCTCAGCCCCGGCTCGACCGCCCCGCCCACCCTGTACGCCGAGGCCGCCCGCCTGGCCGCCCTGGCCCCCGCGCACCCGGACAGGGTCACCGTGGTCGCCCACGGGGTGGCCTGCTGGCACGCCGAGGCGTTCGCCCGGCTGCACCCGCTCTGCGTGGCCAAACTCGTCCTGGTCAACCCCGTCTGCGCCGCGGAGCGCCGCCCGCTCGCCCTGGCCAGGTCCGCCGGACAGTGGCTGCCCGCCCTGGGCGGCACCTGGGGCGCCACCGCCGTGGCCCGCCTGGCCGGGCCCGCCGTGCACCGGCTCGTGACGGGCGGGCCCGACCCGTACGGCATCTACCGCTTGGGCAAGGTGCCGGCCGCGGCCGTGGGGGAGTGGCTGGCCCGCCGCGACATGGCCGCCGACCTGGGCCGGCTCAGGGAGGGCACGCCCTTCCCCCAGGCGCAGGTCACGGTGATCAGCTCGGGCGAGAAGGGCGCCTGCCGGGAGCGGCTCGCAGGGGATCTCGGGGCCAGGCTCGTCCGCCTGCCGCAAGCCGGGCGCCAGGTGCAGAGCACGGACCCGGAGGCGGTCGCCGCCGCGGTCTAGCCGTATCGGGAGAAGGCTGATCTAGGATCGAGACGGCAGCGCATCCGAGAGGAAGGCCCGGCGTGGACATCACCGTCATCGGCGAGGGCTCCGTCCTGGCCGCACCCGACACCCTGCGGCTGAACGCCGGTGTCGAGGTCCGCAGGGCGTCCGCGGCGGAGGCGTTCACGGCCGTCAGAGCCGCCGCCTCCCGCCTCGCGGAGGCCCTGCGCCAGGTGGGGATCGCGGCGCAGGACGTCCGCACGGTGGAGTTGTCCCTGGGCCCCGAGTACGAGGTCTACCCGAAGGTGGCCGCCTACCGGGCCGCCCAGGGCGTGGAGGTCGTCGTCCGCGAGCTGTCCGGGGCCGACCACGTGATCGACACGGTCGCCGGGATCGGCGAGGAGGCCAGGCTCAACGGCGTGGCCTTCGAGGTCTCAGACCCCTCCGGTGCCCTGAAGGAGGCCAGGACCAAGGCGTTCAGGGACGCCGCCGCCAAGGCGGCCCAGTTCGCCGAGCTCTCAGGACGCCCGCTCGGCCGGGTGGTGTCGGTGAGCGAGGAGGTCAGGCAGGGCGGCCCCCAGCCGATGAGGGCGACCTTCGCGGCGGCGGAGGCCGACGCCTCGATCAGCCCCGGACGACAGTCCCTCACGGTCCTCGTGCGGGTCGGCTACGACTTCGGGTAGGCGGCGCTTGGACGAGAACGTGACCACGGAGGACGGCGTCCGGTTGTGGGCCTCGCGCTCCGGCGCGGGCCGCCCCGTGGTCTTCTGCCACGGCGGCCCCGGCCTGTGGGACACCCTCGACGACGTGGCGGCCCTGCTGACCGGCCTGGCCACCGTGCACCGGTGGGACCAGCGCGGCTGCGGCCGCTCGCAGCGCAGCGGCCCCTACTCCATGGCCAGGACCGTGGCCGACCTCGAAGCCGTCCGCCGGCATTTCGGGCTGGAGGACATGGTGCTGCTCGGCCACTCCTGGGGCGCCCAGCTCGGCCTGCGCTACGCCCTGGACCACCCCCGGCGGGTTCTCGGCCTGGTGTACGTCTCTGGCACCGGCATCGACCCCGGCACCACCTGGAACGCCGGCTACTCTCGTAACCTGCGGTCCGCGCTGGGCGGCGACGTGGCGCGCTGGGAGGAGCTGAAGGGCCGCCGCGAGCGCACTCCTGCGCAAGACCGCGAGTTCTCGGTGCTGCAGTGGTCGGCCGACTTCGCCGACCCGAGCCGGGCCAGGCAGCACGCCGAGCGCATGGCCACGCCCTGGCTCGAGGTCAACTTCGCCTGCAACGCCGCCATCAACGCCGAGGACAAGCGCGAATGGGGCACCGCGGCGCTGCGGGACAGGTGCGAGGAGCTGCGCGTCCCCGTGCTGATCGTCGACGGGGAGCACGACATCAGGCCCCGCAGCTCGGTCGACTCTCTCGAACGCGCCCTGCCCCACGCCCGGCGCGTGGTCCTGCCGGGCGCGGGGCACCTGCCCTGGACCGAGGATCCCGAGGGCTTCCGTACGGCGGTCGGCGCCTTCCTGAGCTCCTAGGGGAGGGCGAGCATGCGGTCCAGGGCGACCTTGGCCCAGTGGGCGGTGTCCTCGTCCACCGTGATCTGGTTCACCACGTCCCCCAGCACCAGCGACTCCAGCGCCCACACCAGGTGCGGAAGGTCGATGCGGTTCATCGTCGAGCAGTAGCAGACCGTCTTGTCCAGGAACGAGATGCTCTTGTCGGGGAACGTCCGCGCCAGCCGCTTGACCAGGTTCAGTTCCGTGCCGATCGCCCAGCTCGACCCTGCGGGGGCGGCCTGCAACGTCTCGATGATGTGCTCGGTCGAGCCCACGTGGTCGGCCTTGAGCACCACCTCGTGGCGGCACTCCGGATGCACCAGCACGTTCACGCCGGGGATGCGGGCGCGTACGTCGTCGACGGACTCGGCCGTGAAGCGGCCGTGCACCGAGCAGTGGCCGCGCCAGAGGATCATCCTGGCCCGCTCGAGCTGCTCCCGCGTGAGACCCCCGTTGGGGCGGTGGGGGTTCCAGACGACGCAGTCCTCCAGCGACATGCCCATCTCCAGCACCGCCGTGTTGCGGCCCAGGTGCTGGTCGGGCAGGAACAGGACCTTGCCGCCTCGGGAGAAGGCCCAGTCCAGGGCGCGGCGGGCGTTGGAGGAGGTGCAGACGGCGCCGTCGTTCCTGCCGCAGAAGGCCTTGATGTCGGCGCTGGAGTTCATGTACGTGACCGGAATCACCTGATCGGCGAGCCCGGCGTCCTCCAGGGCCTCCCAGCACTCCTCGACCTGGTCGAACGTGGCCATGTCGGCCATCGAACACCCCGCCGCCATGTCCGGCAATATCACCTTCTGGGGGTCGCCAGTGAGGATGTCGGCGGACTCGGCCATGAAATGCACGCCGCAGAAGACGATGAACTCCGCCTCCGGCCTGGCCGCCGCCTGACGGGCCAGCTTGAAGGAGTCGCCCGTCACGTCGGCGAACTGGATGACCTCGTCGCGCTGGTAGTGGTGGCCCAGCACGAACAGCCGGTCGCCGAGCGCCTCCTTGGCCCTGCGCGCCCGCTCCACGAGGGCGGGGTCGGAGGCGGGCGGCAGCTCGCCGGGGCACTCGACGCCCTTCTCGGAGTGCGGATCGGCCCCCTGGCCGAGGACGAAGAGTGGCAGCCCAGTCTGGGTGGCCATGGCCATACCCCCTTATCGTCGGTTTGACGATACTCATCATGACACACGGACAAACCGGTTTATTCCTGGGGGAGACGACCCGGGAATGTGTGGCATGCCGCAGGTGTTGGTAGCGTCATTGATAGGACGTCGGAAACAGACAGCCGGTTAGGGAGTCAGCAGATGACGGTTGAGAGCAGCGAGACCACGACGCAGGGCCTGGTCCTGAGCGACGCGGCCGCCGCGAAGGTCAAGAGCCTGCTCGAGCAGCAGGGCGAGGAGGGCCTGCAGCTTCGGGTCGCCGTGCAGCCGGGCGGCTGCTCCGGCCTGCGCTACCAGCTCTTCTTCGACGACCGTTCGATGGACGGCGACGTGGTCACCGACTTCGGCGGCGTGGGCGTGGTCACCGACCGCATGAGCGCCCCCTACCTGATGGGCGCCACCATCGACTTCGTCGACACGATCGAGAAGCAGGGTTTCACCATCGACAACCCCAACGCCACGGGCTCCTGCGCCTGTGGTGACTCCTTCAACTAGCCGGTGGCCGCCGGGTCCCGCTCGCCTTTGTGCGCGCGGGACCTTCGCGTATTCTCGTGGGGCTCATTGGCCTGCTGACAACGAGGAAGAAGAATCCCGTGCGCATCGCCGTAACCGGCTCCATCGCGACAGACCACCTGATGACCTTCCCGGGCAGCTTCGGCGATCAACTGATCGCCGAGCAGCTCGACCGGGTGTCACTCTCGTTCCTGGTCGACGACCTGCAGATCCGTCGCGGTGGCTGCGCCGCGAACATCGCCTTCGGCATGGCGTGCCTGGGTCTGAAGCCGATCCTCGTGGGAGCCGTCGGCGACGACTTCGCCGACTACCGTTCGTGGCTGGAGCGCCACGGTGTCGACTGTGAGTCCGTGCACGTCTCGCAGACCCAGCACACCGCCCGCTTCCTGTGCACCACCGACGAGCAGCACAACCAGATCGCCTCGTTCTACACCGGCGCCATGGCCGAGGCGCGGCAGATCGAGCTGCTGCCCGTCGCCGACCGCGTGGGCGGCCTCGACCTGGTGCTCATCAGCCCCAACGACCCCGACGCCATGCTGCGCCACACCGACGAGTGCCGCCGGCGCGGCGTCCCGTTCGCGGCCGACATCTCCCAGCAGCTCGCGCGCATGGAGGACGAGCAGATCCGCCAGCTCGTCGACGGCGCCGCCTACCTGTTCTCCAACGACTACGAGAAGGGCCTCATCGAGCAGAAGACCGGCTGGTCCGACGCCGAGATCCTGGACAGGGTCGGCGTCCGGATCACCACGCTCGGGCCCAAGGGCGCCGTCATCGACCGCAAGGGCGAGCCGTCCATCCAGGTCGGCCCCGCCCCCGAACGCGGCAAGGCCGACCCCACCGGCGTCGGCGACGCCTTCCGCGCCGGGTTCCTGTCGGGCCTGGCCTGGGACCTGCCGCTGGAGCGCTGCGGCCAGATCGGCAACCTGACCGCCACGCACGTGCTGGAGCGCGTGGGCGGGCAGGAGTACGAGCTGGGGCAGCGGGTCTTCCTCGAGCGGTTCTCCGCGGCCTATGGCGCCGAGGCGGCCGCGGAGATCGCCGAGCACATCAACTGCTATCACCCCTAGGTTTCGCCGGCCCAGGGGCTGAGGGCCGTGCTCTCAGCCCCTGGCGTAGACGCGGTGCACGAATTCGGCGAGCTGGTCGTCCGGCAGGTGCTTGGCCAGGTCGGCCTCGCTGATCATGCCGACGAGCCGGTGGTTGTCGATCACCGGCAGGCGCTTGATCTGGTGCTTCTCCATGCGCTCCAGCGCCTCCTCGACGGTGGCGTCGGCCGGCACCCAGACCAGCCCGGTGGCCAGCTCTCCCGCCGTCACCTTCGCGGGGTCGTGCCCGGCCGCCACGCACTTCACGACGATGTCGCGGTCGGTGATGATGCCCGCCAGGCGGTCGTCTGGCCCGCACACGGGCAGTGCGCCCACGTTCATGGTGCGCATCATCTGCGCGGCCCGGTCGAGCGTCTCGTGCGAGCTGACGCACTCGGTTCCCGAGCTCATCAGGTCGCGTGCGGTCTCGTGTGGATGTCCGCTGGTCATGGCTTTCCCCCGAAAGTCCAGAAATTCCTCCTTCGCGGAGCCCCTACCCACTTCAGGGGGAGTCAGTAGTTTCGCCTGACGTGGATCGCCCACCCGCCGTCGGGCAGCTCGTACGAGCCCACATGCCGATGCGACTTCAGCCTGCACCACGCGGGCACGTCCGTGTACGCCGCCGGATCGTCCGCGAGCACCGCGATCACGGCGTTGAGCGGAACGTCGTTGATCTGCGCGGCCAGCATGATGATCGGGATCGGGCACTTCTTGCCGAGCGCGTCGATCGTCAAAGCCGGCTGGGTAACCTCGGTCATGCGACTCCTGCGTCCTGGCGGATGCGGCGCACCAGATCGGGCAGCACCGCGAGAAACCTGTCGACCTCGGCCGCGGAGGCGCCCCTGGGCAGCGACACCCGGACATTCCCATGCGTGAGCACGCCCATCGCTTCGAGGACGTGCGATGGACGAAGCGTACTAGCGGTGCACGAACTTCCGGACGATACGGCGAATCCGGCCTTGTCGAGCTCGGTCAGCAGCGCCTCGCCGTCGACGTACAGGCACGAAAAGGTCACGATGTGAGGCGCCCGGTCATCGGGATCGCCGATGACCTCGACATCGGGCACCACCTTCGGCACCGTGTCCCTGATCCTGGTGACGAGCTCGGAAAGCCGCGCCTGCTCGTGCGCCTCCGCGGCCATCGCGCGCAGGGCCGCCGCCGCGGCCACGATCGCGGGGACGTTCTCGAACCCCGGCACCCGCCGCCGCTCGCGCTCGTCCTCGGGCAGGAACGAGCGGAACCGCGTTCCCTTGCGCACCACCAGCACGCCCACCCCCGCGGGCCCGCCCCATTTGTGCGCGCTGGCCGTCAGCACCGACCAGCCCGGCGGGACAGGCGTCCTGCCCGCCGTCTGCGCCGCGTCCACCAGCAGCGGGACGCCGTGCTTGCGGCACTCGGCGGCCGCCTGCGCCACCGGCTGCAGGGTGCCGACCTCGTGGTTGGCGCTCTGCAGGCAGGCCAGCGCGGTGCCCGGCCCGGCCACAGCCTGCGCGAACTGGTCGAGATCGACTCGCCCCGTAATGTCCACGCCCACCGTCTCCACCGAGCCGCCGTCGCGTTCGTGCACGCCGCCGGCGTGCAGGACGCTGGAGTGCTCGACCGCGCTCGTGACCAGATGACGCCCGACCCTCCTTCTGCCGTGTAGGGTGCCGAGGACGCCGAGATGTACGGCCTGCGTGCCGGAAGAGGTGAACGACACCTCGTCCGGCCGTGCGCCGAGCACCTCGGCCACCTCCGTGCGGGCCTGCTCGAGCAGCAGGTGCGCGCGGCGGGCCTGGCCGTAAAGTCTCGCGGGGTCGGCCCAGCCGACGTCGACAGCCGCCAGAAGCGCCTCGCGTGCCTGGGGGTGGAGCGGCTCGCTCGAAGCCGCGTCGAAATACGCCACGAGACTTATCGTCCCACTTCCGACGGCATACAGGGGTCGCGCGGGAGGGCGAGGCCCATGCACGCTAATGTGTCTGCAATCAGCTGTGCATCTGGAAATACGAGCGCCCAAGGGAAAGACTCTTGGGCTTCATCTGTGGGGTAGGCGATCCGTGAGTCCGACTCGCCGTACGACGCGGCGTTCGTTGGCCCGGCGCAGGGTGCCACGCACCGCCGCTTTGGCGTTGCTGCTGGCCACTGCTACGGCGTGTGCTAATGACGTCCCCGAGGCCAACTGGTCTCGTGGCCTTCTTCCCGACCACATCACCGAGCAGGGTGGCGTGGTCCAGAGTCTGTGGAACGGGGCCTGGATCGCCGCACTCGCCACGGGCGCAGTCGTCATCGTCCTGATCGTGTGGGCCTCGATCTTCCACCGTAAGCGCAGGGCCAAGGCGGAGCTTCCTCCGCAGGTGCGCTACAACCTGCCCATCGAGATCCTCTACACGGTGATCCCGCTGGTCATGGTGTCGGTGTTCTTCTTCTTCACCGCCCGCGACAGCGAGACGCTCGCCCGTGTGAGCGGCGACGCCCCCGTCAAGGTCAAGGTCGAGGCGTTCCAGTGGAGCTGGCGCTTCACCACCACCTACAAGGGCCAGACGCTCCAGCCGGTCGCCGGCGTGCCGGTGCACGACTACAACCAGGGCCCCCAGTTGGTTCTGCCGGCGAACTCCAAGGTCGAGTTCGACCTGTCGACCGACGACGTCATCCACTCGTTCTGGGTGCCGGAGTTCCTGTTCAAGCGCGACGTCATCCCCGGCATCCCCGAGGGCAACCCGGGTCGCAAGTTCGAGATCACGACGCTGGACAAGCGAGGCGTCTTCGCCGGCCGCTGCGCCGAGCTGTGTGGCGTCGACCACAGCAGGATGCTGTTCTCGGTGAAGCTCGTTCCGCAGGCTGAGTTCGACCAGTACATCGCGACCCAACAGGCTGGGAGTGCCCAGTGACCGCCATCCAAGAACCAATCAGGACGCCGATCGCGCCCACCACCAAGGGGCAGATCCTCGCCAAGTGGCTGTCCACGACCGATCACAAGATCATCGGGCACCTGTACCTGATCACGTCGTTCGCCTTCTTCCTCATCGGCGGCGTGATGGCGTTGATCATGCGGGCCGAGCTCGCGCAGCCGGGGCTGCAGATCACCACGAACGAGCAGTTCAACCAGCTGTTCACCATGCACGGCACGATCATGCTGCTGATGTTCGCGACGCCGCTGTTCGCCGGCTTCGCCAACGAGCTGATGCCGCTGCAGATCGGCGCCCCCGACGTGGCGTTCCCCCGCCTGAACATGGTCAGCTACTGGCTCTACCTGTTCGGCAGCATCATCGCCGTCTCCGGCTTCTTCACCCCCGGCGGGGCGGCCTCCTTCGGCTGGTTCGCCTACACGCCGCTGTCGAGCGCGATCAGCTCGCCCGGCATCGGCAGCGACCTGTGGATCATGGGTCTGGCCCTGTCGGGCCTCGGCACGATCCTCGGCTCCGTCAACTTCATCACCACGATCGTCTGCATGCGCGCCCCCGGCATGACCATGTTCCGCATGCCGATCTTCACCTGGAACGTCCTGCTGACCAGCATGCTCGTGCTGATGGCCTTCCCGGTGCTGGCCGCCGCGCTGCTGGCCCTGGAGGCCGACCGCAAGCTCGGCACCCACATCTTCTCTCCGGACAACGGCGGGGCGCTGTTGTGGCAGCACCTGTTCTGGTTCTTCGGCCATCCCGAGGTCTACATCATCGCGCTGCCGTTCTTCGGCATCGTGACCGAGATCCTGCCGGTCTTCAGCCGCAAGCCGATCTTCGGTTACATCAGCCTCGTGGCCGCGACGATCTCGATCGCCGGTCTGTCCATCACGGTCTGGGCGCACCACATGTTCCCGACCGGGCAGGTGCTGTTGCCGTTCTTCTCGTTCATGACGTTCCTCATCGCGGTGCCGACGGGCGTGAAGTTCTTCAACTGGATCGGCACGATGTGGCGCGGTCACCTGTCCTTCGAGTCGCCGATGTTGTTCTCCGTCGGCTTCCTCATCACCTTCCTCCTGGGCGGTCTGACGGGCGTCATCCTGGCCTCGCCGCCGCTCGACTTCCACATCAGCGACACCTACTTCGTCGTCGCCCACTTCCACTACGTGGTCTTCGGCACCGTCGTGTTCGCCATGTTCGCGGGCTTCTACTTCTGGTGGCCCAAGTTCACCGGCAAGATGCTCGACGACAAGCTGGGCAAGGTGCACTTCTGGCTGCTGTTCATCGGCTTCCACGCCACCTTCCTCATCCAGCACTGGCTGGGCATGCTCGGCTTCCCGCGTCGCTACGCCGACTACAGCGCGGCCGACGGCTTCACCGACCTCAACATGATCTCGTCGGTGGGCGCGTTCCTGCTGGGCGCCTCGACGCTGCCGTTCTTCTACAACGTCTGGAAGACCTGGCGCAGCGCGCCCAAGGTCACCGTCGACGACCCCTGGGGCTACGGCGGCTCGCTCGAATGGGCGACCTCCTGCCCGCCGCCGCGGCACAACTTCACCTCGCTGCCGCGCATCAGGTCCGAACGACCCGCGTTCGACCTGCACTATCCGCACGTCTCCGCCAAGTCGGCGCAGGAGGTTGAGGCCTGATGAAGGTCCAGGGTTGGCTCTTCCTCGCTTGTGGCCTGTTCTTCGCCGGTGTAGACGTCGCCTACTGGTTCTGGACCAAGTCGGCGACGGGCGAAGGCGAGCCTGTCGGCACCACGGCCATGGCCATCTCGGTCGGCTTCGCGTTCATGGTGGGCTACTACCTGATGTTCACCGCGCGGCGCATCGGCGAGCAGCCGGAGGACAACAAGCAGGCCGACATCAGTGACGGCGCGGGCGAGCTCGGGTTCTTCCCCCCGAGCAGCTGGTGGCCGCTGTTCGTGTGCCTGGCGGCGGCCTTCGCCTTCGCCGGGTTCGTGATCGGCTTCTGGATGTTCCTGATCGGCGTCTTCCTGGTGATCATGTCCATGATCGGGTTCGTCTTCCAGTACTACCGGGGCCACTTCTCACACTGAGGCCACGTACCCGAAGCTCTGAGGCGGGCGTCCTCTCCCTTGGGAGAGGGCGTCCGCTTTTTGGTGTTCTTTACCAGTGCTCCGATGTGGTGATTCGATCACTCAGGGTAGTAATGAGAAGTCTGCTATGCGGACTGCCGCTATAGGCACGACTGTTTAGGGAGTCACACGTGGGGCGTGTTGCGTATGGATCGGCCGGTCTGCTGGCCTTGGCACTGCTGACGGCGTGCTCGGCGGAGGACCCCGACGGGGTGGCGATGGTCGGCCAGAAGGCGCCAGAAGCCTCTGTGTCGTTCTCTCCGGCCGACAAGACCGCAAACGTGCCCACGGACCAGCCCCTGGTCGTGGCGGCCCAGGGGGGCACGCTCAAGAGCGTACGGGTGGACGGGGGCAAGTCCGGCCCGCTGAAGGGCGTGCTGAGCGAGGACGGCACCCGCTGGCGCAGCCTGGGCACCGCCAGGCCCGGCACCGTGTACAAGGTCACGGCCGTCTCCGTGAACCCCGAGGGCAAAGAGGGGGAGCGGAGCAGCACGTTCTCCACGGTCAAGGGCGGCAAGACCTTCGACATCAAGACGGTCACCCCGAACAAGGACGACACCGGCCTCACCGTCGGGGTCGGCATGCCCGTCATGATCACCTTCGACAACCCGATCGCCGACCGGGTGTCCGTGGAGCGCAACCTCATCATCCGCAGCTCCAGGCCGGTCGAGGGGGCCTGGCACTGGTTCGACGACACGCACGTCGACTTCCGGCCGCTGGAGTACTGGCCTGCGCACACCAACGTCCGCCTGGAGGCCAAGCTGGCCGGCGTACGCGGGGGGCCGCAGATGTTCGGCAAGCGCGACGTCAAGCTCGACTTCAAGATCGGCCGCTCGCAGATCACCAAGGGCAGCACCGACAACCACGTGCTCACGGTGCGGCGGGACGGCAAGAAGATCCGCACCATGCCGATGAGCGCCGGGCAGGGCGGGCAGTGGAAGTACTACACGACCTCGGGCGTCCACCTGGCGATGTCGCGCGAGCCCGTCACCGTCATGACCTCCCCGGGGATCGGGCCGGGCTCTGCCGGGTACTACCAGCTGACCGTCTACAACACCGTGCGGATCTCCAACAGCGGCGAGTACGTGCACAGCGCGCCGTGGTCGGTGGGATCGCAGGGGAACTCCAACGTCAGCCACGGATGCGTGAACATCAGCCCGGAGAACGCCGTCTGGTTCATCAAGAACACCCTGATCGGGGATCCGATCATCATCACGGGGTCGCCGCGGAAGCTGGAGCCCACCAACGGGTGGGGGCACTGGCAGGAGGACTGGAAGCAGTGGCTCAAGTGGAGCTCGCTGAAGGACGGCCCCACGATCACCTTCTGACAGGAACGGCGGGCCCGGGCCTTTACCACGCCCGCTCGCCCCTCCTCGTACCCCGGCTCCTCGACCGCCGCCAAGGGACTCGGGCCTTCACAACGCCCGTTGGCTTCCTGGCCGTACGTCGCCCTGACCTGGTCGCGGCCGCATGACCCGGAGCCGTAGGCGTTCGGCTCCGGGGTGCTTGGGGTCAGGAGGCCGGGGTGAAGGCGGCGCTGGTTCGGATCCAGCGGTCGAGGGTGGCCGAGGCCGCGCCCGAGTCGATCGCCTGGGCCGCCCGCGCGTACGCGTCGGCCATGGCCGAGTCGAGATCGTCGCCGAGTCCGTCGAGGGCCACCAGGGCCGCGGCCGCGTTGAGCAGGACGGCGTCGCGTACGGGACCCGTCTTGCCGCCCACCAGGTCGTGCACCGCCTGGGCGTTGAACGCCACGTCGCCGCCCCGCAGCGCGCCCACGTCGGCGCGGGGGATGCCGAGGCGGGACGGGTCGAAGGTGGTCTGCGTGGCGGTGCCGTCCTTGACGACCCAGACGGTCGAGGTGGTGGCGATGGTCAGCTCGTCGAGCCCGTCGTCGCCGCGGAAGACCAGGGCGGACACGCCGCGTTCTGCGAAGACGCCCGCCAGGACGGGCAGCATCCGGGCGTCGAAGACGCCGATGGCCTGGGCCGAGGGGCGGGCGGGGTTGGTGAGCGGGCCGAGGAAGTTGAAGACCGTGGGGACGCCGATCTCCTTGCGCGGCGGCCCGGCGAAGCGCAGCGCGGGGTGGTAGACGGGGGCGAAGCAGAACGCGATGCCCGCCTCGTGGGCCACCTGGGCCGTCTGCGCGGGCGTGAGGTCGAGGCGGATGCCCAGGTGCTCGAGGACGTCGGCGGCCCCGCATGAGGAGGAGGCGGCGCGGTTGCCGTGCTTGACGACGCGGGCGCCCGCCGCGGCGGCCACGACGGCGGCCATCGTGGAGACGTTCACGGTGTGGGCGCGGTCGCCGCCGGTGCCCACGATGTCGACGACCGGGCCGTCGACGCTCAGCGGCGTGGCCAGCTCCAGCATCGTCCGAGCCAGCCCGACGACCTCGGCCACCGTCTCGCCCTTGGCCCGCAGGGCGATCGCGAAGCCCGCGATCTGGGCCGGGGTGGCGGAGCCGGACATGATCTCCCGCATCGCCCAGGCCGTCTCGTCAGAGGTCAGGTGCTCTCCGGACAGGAGAGCGGAAAGCAGGGCAGGCCAGGTCGTCCGGGAGTCCATGGGGCACCTACTTGGCGTTGAGACGGGTGGCGGAGCGGCGGCGCATCAGGTCGGCCACGGTGTCGGCCACGACGATGGGCTCAAGGGGCTGGGAGACGACGGCGTCGGCCTTGGACCAGTCGGCCAGCCAGCGGTCGTCGCGCCTGGCGATGATCAGGCAGACGGGAGGGCAGTCGTAGACCTCGTCCTTGGCCTGGCGGGAGACGCCCATGCCGCCCGCGGGCTGCGTCTCGCCGTCGAGGACGGCCACGTCGATGTCGCCCGAGCCCAGCCACTGGTGCACCTTGGGCTCGGTGGCGCACTCCACGATCTCGACGAAGGGCACGTCGGCCGCCGGGCGCCTGCCGATGGCCTGGATCACCTCGGCCCTGGTGGCGGCGTCGTCGCTGTAGACGAGGACCCTCATCGTGTCGTCGGTGCTCCCAGAGGACGTCACTGTCGCGCTCACTATCGGTCGTAGCGGTATTGTCACAATGGATCGTACCGGTGCGTCGGCGTGCAAACCCAGGCCGCCGGGCCTGCGGGGCGTTTTGTGCTGATTATCCCAGGTTGGTACGTGGTTCGCGCCTCCTAACGGGGGGTCGTGCGCCGGACCGACCACCGGAGCCGCAATAATGCTGCCCGTGGCGACAGCATCCGCAATAACTTCGACGACGACAGCACAGTCGTACCGCAGACCCAATCTGGTCAGCGTCGGTACGATCGTCTGGCTGTCCTCCGAGCTCATGTTCTTCGCGGCGCTGTTCGCGATGTACTTCACCATCCGGTCGGTGAGCATCGGCAAGGGCCTCGAATGGGGTCCCTCGCTGCAGAAAGCGGGCATGGAGCTCGCAGAAGGCGCTCACCTGAACATCCCGTTCGCGACGGCCAACACGATCATCCTGGTTCTGTCGAGTGTGACGTGCCAGCTCGGCGTGTGGGCCGCGGAGAAGGGGCAGGTCGGCAAGCTCCGCTTCTGGTACATCGTCAGCTTCATCATGGGCGCGGTCTTCGTGGCCGGGCAGCTGTACGAGTACATTGAGCTGGCGTCAGAGGGCGCGACCTTGTCCGCTAACGCCTACACTTCGGTGTTCTACCTGACGACGGGCTTCCACGGCCTGCACGTGACCGGTGGCCTGATCGCGTTCCTGTTCATGCTGGGACGCACGTACGCCGCGAAGCGCTTCACGCATGAGCAGGCCACCAGCGCGATCGTCGTGTCCTACTACTGGCACTTCGTTGACGTCGTCTGGATTGGTCTTTTCGCGACCATTTACATCATTCGTTAAGGAACGGGATCTCTGTGACTAGGATCACCGCTTGGAGGCGGCATCCCCTCGCGAGATATGCCGTCCTGATTTTGGCGTTGGCGCTGGTCGGGACGGCATACGCGGCCTTTGTCCAGGCGGGCAAGCCTGCCGACGCCGCGTTGGCGGCAGGCAAGGTCGACGACGTGGCCGCAGGCAAGAGCTTGTTCGTCAAGCACTGCGCGAGCTGCCACGGCATGAACGCCGAGGGCAGGACCGGCACGGCCCCCACGCTCATCGGTGTCGGAGCCGCCGCAGTCGACTTCCAGATGAGCACCGGCCGCATGCCCGCGTCCAACCCCGGACCGCAGGCTCCCCGCAAGCCTCTGCCCCACTGGGTCAACGAGACGACCACCAGGCAGATCGCCGCCTACGTGCAGTCGCTCGGCGGCGGCCCGCAGGTGCCGGGCGCCGAGCAGGTCGACCCCAAGCTCGGCGACGCCGGCAAGGGCGGCGAGCTCTTCCGCGCCAACTGCATCCAGTGCCACAACTGGGTCGGCGCCGGTGGCGCCCTCACCCAGGGCAAGTACGCCCCCAACCTCAATGAGGCGACCCCGACGCAGATCTACGAGGCGATGGTCACGGGCCCGCAGGCGATGCCGGTCTTCAACGACTCGACGATCACGCCGGAAGAGAAGCGCAGCATGATCGCCTACATCACGCAGGTGCGCGAGCAGCGCGACCCGGGAGGTTTCGCCCTCGGGCGCATCGGCCCGGTCACCGAAGGCCTCGTGGCGTGGATCGTGGGCATCGGCGCCCTCGCCCTCGCCGCCATCTGGATCACCGCGAAGAAGCGACACAAGCCATGACAGACAACGAGCACGAGATCGAGCAGCCGGACGAGCGCGTCCCCAAGCGCGTCATCGGCACCCCCGCGCCGGGCACCTCGATGCTCGGCACCGCGGAAACCCCCGAGGCCGAGCGCGAGGTGCCGGGCGTCACGTTCCCGGACGAGGCGAAGGCCCGCAAGGCGGAGAAGATCGTGGCGCTCTGCTTCACGATCACGTTCCTCGCGGCCATCGCGTTCATCATCTCCTACGTGGTCTTCCAGGTGGGCAGCCCGGAGGCCACCGGCACGTCCAACCTCGCGTTGGGCACCTCGCTGACGGTCGCGATCCTCGGGCTCGCGGCCGGCATCGTGATCTGGGTGCGCCAGATCATGCCGAAGTACTCCCTGGTCCAGGAGCGCCACCCGATGGCCTCCGCCGAGGAGGACCGCGAGGTCGTCGCCGACACGTTCGTCGACGGCGCCAACGAGAGCGGCTTCGTCAAGCGCAAGCTGTTGCGCCGCACGCTGCTGCTGGCCGCCGCGCCGCTGGGCCTGGTCCCGGTGGTGCTGCTGCGCGACCTGGACAACAGCAAGATGCCGGCCTCCCAGTTCAACAAGACGCTGCGCCACACGGTCTGGGGTGAGAAGACCAAGGAGGGCAAGCCGCTCAGGCTCGTCGTCGAGGGCACGGGCCAGCCGATCCGCGCCGCCGACTTCAACTCGCCCGGCGGCATCCTGTCGGTCGTCCCCGAGGGCTACCAGCACGACCTCAACGCCCTGGCCAAGGCCACGCTGATCCTGATCAAGTTCCGCCCCGAGGAGATCAAGAGCGGCGTCAGGCAGAACTGGATCCACGACGGCATCGTCGCCTACTCCAAGATCTGCACCCACGTGGGCTGCCCCGCGGCCCTGTACGAGCAGAACACCCACCACATCCTCTGCCCCTGCCATCAGTCGACGTTCGACGCCGCCGACGGCGCGAAGGTCATCTTCGGCCCGGCCGCGCGGCCGCTGCCGCAGCTGCCGATCACGGTCGACGCCGAGGGCTTCCTCATCGCCCAGGGAGACTTCAACGTGCCCGTCGGGCCCAGCTACTGGGAGCGCGGCGACGCCGAGGCCGAGGCGAGGCAGAAGGGAGGCCAGGCATGAGCGCCGAGCTGAACACGGTGCCCAAGGGCATCGCCGGGCCCTCGAACTTCCTCGATGAGCGCCTGGGCGGGGCCAGCTTCCTCAAGCGCAACATGCGCAAGATCTTCCCCGACCACTGGTCGTTCCTGCTGGGGGAGATCGCGCTCTACTCGTTCATCATCCTGCTGCTGACCGGTACGTTCCTGACGTTCTGGTTCAAGCCCAGCATGGCCGAGGTCGTCTACGACGGCTCGTACGCGCCGCTGCGGGGCGTCATGATGTCGCAGGCCTACGCGTCGTCGCTGGAGATCAGCTTCGACGTCCGGGGTGGACTGCTGATGCGGCAGATGCACCACTGGGCGGCCCTGCTCTTCGTGGCCGGCATGATGGTCCACGCGCTGCGCGTGTTCTTCACCGGCGCCTACCGCAAGCCGCGCGAGCTCAACTGGATCATCGGCGTGCTGCTGCTGACGCTGGCGCTGGCCGAGGGTCTGACCGGCTACTCCCTCCCCGACGACCTGCTGTCCGGCGCCGGTCTGCGGATCACCGAGGGCGTGGCGATCTCGCTGCCGCTGGTCGGTACGTACATCACGTTCTTCCTGTTCGGCGGCGAATATCCGGGTGAGGATGTCGTCTCCCGGTTCTACGCGCTGCACATCCTGCTCATCCCGGGCATCATCCTGGCGCTCGTGACGGCCCACATGGTGCTCATGTGGGTGCAGAAGCACACCCAGATGCCCGGCAAGGCACGCAGCAACAAGAACGTGGTGGGCGCGCCGTTCTACCCGGCCTTCATGGCCAAGGCGGGCGCCTACTTCCTGTTCACGCTGGCCGTGGTCTCGGGCCTGGCGACGTTCACCCAGATCAACCCGATCTGGCTGTTCGGCCCCTACACCCCGGCCGACGTGTCGGCGGGTTCGCAGCCCGACTTCTACATGGGCTTCCTCGAAGGCGCGCTGCGCCTCATGCCGGCGTGGGAGATCAACCTCTTCGGCGCCTCCCATGCGGGCACGCTGCCGCTGAGCGTCATCATCCCGGCCCTGGTGCCGATGGGCATCATCATGACCGGGCTGGCGCTCTACCCGTTCATCGAACGCTGGGTGACGGGCGACCACCGCGAGCACCACGTCGCCGACCGGCCGCGCAACAACCCGCACCGCACCTCGATCGGCATGTCGGCCATCGCGTTCTACGGCGTGCTGTGGCTGCTGGGCGCCAACGACGAGATCTCGGCGTTCTTCCACATCAGCCTCAACTGGACGACGTACGCCGGCCGCGTGCTGGTCTTCGCCGCTCCGGCGCTGGCCTACATGATCACCTACCGCATCTGTCTCGGCCTGCAGCGTTCCGACGCGGCGGTCACCGGGCACGGTGTGGAGTCCGGTGTGATCAAGCGGCTGCCGCACGGCGAGTACATCGAGGTCCACACGCCGCCGGCGGAGGACATCCAGGCCCACGTCAAGGGCAAGGAGCCGGTGGCGATGTTGCCGGTCGCCGAGGACACCGAGGGCATCCCGCCGAAGGGCATGCGCGGGCCGCTCGGCAAGCTGCGCGCGCGTATGTCGAAGGCCTACGGCGGGGAGAAGATCCCGCTGGAGAGCGAGCACGGGCACGGGCACGACGAGGAGGAGCCGGCCGCGATCGGCTCCGGCGGCGGTGAGGACCGCGGCAGCCTCAGGCACTGACCCCTGACGCGACACGGGCCCGGACGAGAATCTCTCGTCCGGGCCCGTCGGCGTCGCGCGGGACGCGCCGCCTCGAATGGAGGGGCGGGGTCAGTCGGCTTCGGGGAAGCCGATGGAGAAGGCCGCGTCCAGGTCGTGCTTGGAGTAGGCGCGGAAGGCGATGTGAGTCTCGGTGTGCAGCACCCCGGCCACCTTGTTGATCCGCCCGGGGACCACCTCGGCGACCTCCTCGTAGGCGGCCACCCGCACCATGGCCAGCAGGTCGTACTCGCCGGTTATGGAGTAGACCTCGCTGACACCGTCGATCTCGGCGATCGTCTGGGCGACCTCCGGGATCCGGTCTACCTCGGTATTGATGTGGACGATAGCCGTGACCATGGAGCAACTCTATCGTTTCACCTCAAAGGTCGCCCCTCCCGACCGCGCGACCGATCGAGGTGCCGGTATGCCAGGTCGATCCTGGCCTTGTGCCGGGCGGCCCCCTGGGCGGGCAGGCTCCATTCGCCGTCGACCTCCACCAGCCGCACCCCCGGCGACTCCAGCCAGCGCAGGATGCACTCGGTCTCCTCCGCGCTGGCCGCGTGCACCGGGCCTGGACCGGGCAGGACGACCTCGGCGGTGGCGGTCAGCGAGGCCACGAAAGGGGTCGGGTGGGTGCCCTTGCGCATGACCCCGGCCGCCGCGAGCCGGCCGTACCGGACGACGTGGATGTCCCAGCCGCCCCCGAACGCCGGGCTGGCCGCGACGAGCTGCGGGATGCGCGTGATGGCGCTCAGCCGCTGCATGCGGGCCGCCGCGCGGACGAAGGCGGCCAGCCTGTCGCGGTCGACGGAGGCCTCCTCGTAGCGCTGCTCGACCGACAGCCGCTCCATGCGGGCCGACACGGCGGAGAAGACGAGCCCGGCGTCGAGCGTCATGGCGCGGCGGGCGCTTTCGACGTGGACGGCGTACTCCTCCTGGCTCTCCCCGCCCTCGCACGGCGCTCCGCAGCGGCCCATCTCGCGCAGGACGCAGGCCGCGCGCCGGGTGCGCAGCGTGATCGGCTGGGTGCACTGGCGCAGCGGGACGGCCTCGTGCAGGGCGATGCGGGCGTCGTCGGCCATGCGGGCGCTGGCGAAGGGGCCCAGGTAGGTGGCGCCGTCGTCCTTGACCTCGCGCACGATCGACAGCCGGGGGAAGAGGTCGGTCGTGAGCTTGAGCCAGACGACCTTCTCGGGGAAGCGGGAGCGGCGGTTGTAGCGGGGCTTGGCGCCGCCGATCAGGCGCAGCTCCCTGACCTCGGCCTCCAAGGAGGTCGAGCAGACGATGTGGCGCACCCGCTCGGCGATGCCGATCATCTCGCGGATGCGCGGGCGGGTCTCGCCGGCGGTGAAGTAGGAGCGCACGCGGTTGCGCAGGTTGGTGCTCTTGCCGATGTAGAGGACCTCGCCGCGTTCGTCCTCGAAGAGGTAGACGCCGGGGGCGTGCGGCACGGAATCGGCCAGATGGCGCTTGGCCTGCTGCTCGGGCGTGGGGGCGCGGACGAACGACTTGAGCTCTTCGAGCGTGTGGACCTGGAAGGACCCGGCCCGCTCGATGAGCCCGTGGAGCACGTCGACGGTGGCCCTGGCGTCCTGCAGGGCACGGTGGCACGGCTCGGTGGGGCTGCGGAAGAACCTGGCCAGCGTCGACAGCTTGGCGTTGGGGATCTCGTCGCGGGTCAGCACGCGGCGGGCCAGGTCGACGGTGTCGACGACGGGGTTGGACGGCGGGGGATAGCCGAGGCCCGCGCAGGCGGCCTTGACGAAGCGCGTGTCGAAGCTCGCGTTGTGGGCCACCAGCGTGGCGCCGCGGATGAACTCCAGGAAGCTCGGCAGCACCGCCTCGATGCGGGGCGCGGCCACGACCATGGCGTCGGTGATGCCGGTCAGCACGGAGATGAACGGCGGTATCGGCCCCCCGGGGTCGACCAGCGTGGAGAACTCGCCGAGCACCTCGCCCGCCCGCACCTTGACCGCGCCGATCTCGGTGATCGCGTCCTCCGCGGGCGCGCCTCCGGTCGTCTCGAGGTCGAACACGACGAACGTGACGTCGCTCAGCGGCGTGCCGAGCTCGTCGAGAGTGCCTTGAACCGGATCCACGAACCAAGACCATAGAGAGGGTGACCGACAGGAACGCAAGATCCCCCGCCCGACGGGAACGCGTCGGCGCGGGCCATGCCGGTCGATGGGGATCTGTTTAGCGGATGCCCCAATACTGGCTACCCTCTCCCTTATGTCCTCGGGAAGACTCGCCGGCCGCTACGCGCTCCTGCGCCCTCTGGGTGCCGGTGGCATGGGGAAAGTGTGGCTGGCCAGGGACGAGATGCTCGACCGCGAGGTCGCGGTCAAGGAGCTCACACTGCCCGAGGGCATGTCGCCCAAGGAGCGTGCCGACTCGGTGACCAGGGCGGTGCGCGAGGCGCAGGCCACCGCGCGGCTGCGCCACCCCGGCATCGTGGCGCTGCACGACGTGGTCGTCGAGCAGGACCGTCCGTGGCTGGTGATGGAGCTGCTGCGGGGCCGCACGCTGGCCGAGACCGTGCGCGACTTCGGGCCCCTGCCGCCCGCCCACGCCGCCAAGGTCGGCGCCGACGTGCTGGAGGCGCTGTCGGTCGCCCACGCGCAGGGGATGCAGCACCGCGACGTCAAGCCGGGCAACATCTTTTTGACCGAGAGCGGCCGGGTCGTGCTCACCGACTTCGGCATCGCCAGGCAGGAGGGCCAGGCGACGCTCACCGAGCAGGGCCTGATGATCGGCTCGCCCGGTTTCATCGCGCCGGAGCGGCTCGAAGGCCACCCCGGCGGGCCGGCCAGCGACCTGTGGTCGCTCGGCGCCACGATCTACGTCGCGCTGACCGGCGCCCCCGCCTACTCGGGCTCGGCGGCCCAGCGGGTGCGCGCCACGCTGACGCAGCCCGTGCCGGTCGCCTCGGGGCCGCTGGGGCCGCTGCTGTCGGCGATGATGGCTGGCCGGCCCGCAGCCCGTCCCGATCCGCGCATGGTCGTGCAGGCGCTGCGGCAGGTGGCCTCGGGCGGGCCGGCGCCGAGGCTGCAGATCAGCCAGGACGTGACCGCCCCGAGCCGGGTGCCCGGGCGCGGCAGGGTCGTCGTGTGGGTCGCCGCGGCCACGGCGGTGGTCGTGGTCGCCGCGGTTGCGGTCTTCTTCGTGCTGCGCGGCCAGAGCGCGGGGACGCCGGCGGCGTTCACGGCGCCCATGGACGTGTGCACGCTGATCAGCGCGGAGGAGGCCGGCAGGCTGCTGCGTACGCAGAATCCGCCCAAGGGGCAGCCCGACGCCGACGACGAGGGCCCCAAGTGCGGCTGGCCGATCCAGGGCACCGGCATCGGCCTGCAGGTGCAGAAGGACTCCGACACCGTCGATCCGTGGTCCATGACGCCGGTCTCCGCTCACGCGCTCCTCGAAAGCCAGAAGCGCTGGTGGAACAAGTACGACGAGCTCACGTGGACCTGGCCGGAGATCGGCGTGAAGGACAAGAGGAAGGCCACCCGCACCCCGGTGCACCCGGTCGCCGGCGTCGGTGAGGAGGCGTTCGGCTTCGAGCTGAAGGGCCCGACGGGCCGCATCCACTCCGCCCACGTCTACTACCGGCTGGCCAATCTGGTGGTCGGCGTCGAATACTCCACCCTCGCGGAGAGGCCGACCGACGAGGACATCAGGCAGTCGGCCCTGAGAGCGGCTCAGGCGAGCGTACAGGCGTTGCGCGATGCCGGGTGACCTCTACCTCCTGGCAGGCCGTTACCGGCTGATCGAGCGGCTCGGACAGGGTGGCGCCGGCACCGTGTGGCGGGCGATCGACGAGATCCTCGACCGGCAGGTCGCGGTCAAGCAGGTGCGGGTGCCGGAAGGGCTGACCCCGCGCGAGCGGGCGGAGTTCGCCGACCGGGCCATCCACGAGGCCAGGTCCGCGGGCCGGCTGCGTGACCCGGCCATCGTCGTGGTCCACGACGTCGTCCTCGAAGGCGACCAGCCGTGGATCATCATGGACATCGTCTCCGGCCGTTCGCTCGACAAGGTCATCAGGGAGCAGGGGCCGCTGCCGCCCGCGTTCGTGGCGGCGGTCGGGCTGCGCGTGCTGTCGGCGCTGGAGGTCGCCCACACGCACGGCATGCTCCACCACGACGTCAAGCCGGCCAACATCCTGCTCGAGGCCGACGGCTCGGCCATGCTCACCGACTTCGGCATCGCGGTGCCGGTGGGCGGCGGCCACAAGTTCGCCGGCGCGGGCTCGCCCGGCTACATGGCCCCGGAGCGGCTCAACGAGCAGCCCTCAGGACCGGCCTCCGACCTGTGGTCGCTCGGCGCCAGCCTCTACACCGCCGTGGAGGGCAGAGCGCCGTTCGAGCGGGAGTTGTCCGCGGCGGTGGTGGCGGCGGTGCTGCTGCACGAGCCGCCGTTCCCGGCCAGGGCGGGCCGCGAGCTCGGCGGTCTGCTGGTGGCCATGCTCGCCAAGGACCCCGCGGTCCGGCCCACGGCCTCCCAGGTCCGCCAGGTGCTGACCGGCCTGGCCGGCGGCGCTCCCGTGCCGCGTTCCGCCACGGGGAAGCGCCGGTGGCTGCTGCCCGCCGTGCTGGCCGCCGTCGTGGCGCTGGGCGCGGGCGGCTGGTACGCGGCGGGCGCGCTGCGTGGCGGGCCGGAGACGGGCAGGTTCGTCACGGCGCCCGACCCGTGCGAACTGCTCGGCGACGCCGACGCCGCCCGGCTCATGAAGGGCCGGCCTGACCCGGACAGCGGCCGGTCCAGGCCGGGCGAGTGCCAGTGGATCATCCGCGACCAGGGGCAGAACCGCCGCCTCGTCGTCCGCGTCTGGGCGGAGAAGCCCAACGGCGACCTCAGCGGCCCCCAGGTGGCGGAGCGTCGCTTCACCAGCGAGAAGAGCACCCGCGGCGCGGCCGAGGGCGCGGTGTCGCGCGACGCGCGCGGCAAGGTCGGCGACGTCGACGGAGTGGGGGAGTCGGCGATCGTCCAGAACGCCTTCAGGTTCTACCTGAACTCCAACGAAACCGGAACTTCCGACAGCATCCTGCTGTTCCGGACAAGTAATCTGCTCGGCGAGGTGATCTGGCGCCGTGAGGACGTGCCGGCCTCGGCTCCCGAGGACAAGGCGCCTGCCGAAGCGGTCGCCCGCCTGGTCTCCCAGGCGCTGTCCAGGTCAAATTGATCTATCGCGCTGCAAGCACCTTGCAAGGGGTGTGACTAGCATGTTTTCCCGCAAGTCAGGGCAACCCCAGGAGTCCCCGTGAATCCCGGTAGCGAGTACGAGCCGCCGACCAACCCTTACCGGGTGCCGGGCAGGCAGTTCGAGCCACCGATGAAGCCGCCTGCCCAGCCGCCGACCCTGCCTTCCGGCCTGGCGCCCGGCATGCCGCCTCGGCCCGGGCGTCCCGCGTGGGTGCTGCCCACGCTGGCCGCCGCCCTGGTCGTGCTGGTCGCGGCCGGCGGCGTGGGAGCCTACCTCGTCTTCGGCGGGGTCTCGGGCTCCGGCGCGCCGCCCGCGTCCGGGCCGAGCGGCGAGCGCTCGTCCCCGCCCGCGGCCGCCAAGGCCACGGGCCCCGACGTGTGCGCCATGCTGCCCCGGGAGGAGGCCGACCGGCTGGTGCCGGACGCGACTGTGTCCAACTCGGCCAGGGACGGCGACTACACGGTCGACTTCAGATGCAACTGGACGAACCAGCGCATCTCATTCGGCGAGTTCTGGCGGTCCAGGGAAGTCGACGTGAAGATCTCCCAGCACAAGGGCGACGGGCCCAAGACCGGCAGGGCGGTGGCGCAGAACTCCTTCGAGAGCGACTACCGCAGCGGCAAGTACGGCGCGACCGCCAAGCCCTCGCTCGACCCCGACGAGAAGGAGTACATCTCCCCGGTCAAGGACGTCCAGGGCGTCGGCGAAGGCGCGTTCGCCCAGTACACCTGGCGCCGCGACGGCAAGCTGCTGTGGTACGCCTTCGGCAAGGCCGTCGCCCGGGTCGGCGACATGACGATCGAGATCAAGTACCAGGCGGGCCAGCAGCGCAAGGACGCCCAGATCCTGTCCAACGAGAGCATGCAGTCGGTCACGGAGGAGAACGCGCTGCGCGAGGCCGGCTCGCTGGCGGGCCAGTTCGCCAAGGGCGTGGCCGCCTGGCAGGCGCGCTACCCCGGCGTCCTGGCCCAGCCGCCCTCCTCGACGGCCACGCTCTCGCCGAGCGCCAGGCCGACGCCGTCGCCGACCGCGCTGGCCGCCTTCCCCGCAGAGTGCGGCGCCATCACCGATGTGGCCACGCGGCTGGTGCCCGAGCCCACCACGCGAGCGCGCGGCATGGAGGACGGCCCCGACAGCCAGACCGAGTGCCGCTGGCTCAACCTCGAGCTGCCGGGCGGCGAGGGCAAGAAGAAGATCCGCAGCGTGCTGATCACGGTCCACCGCTTCGCCAACCGGGCGGGCGCGGCCGACGAGCCCGCCGCCAAGGCGTACTACGCCAGCGAGTACGGCCGCGACAAGAACACCGCGGACTCATCGATCGGCGGCATGACCTGGGGCGGACTGGTGGACGTCAAGGGTCTGGGCGACCAGGCCTACCAGCAGTTCGTACGGTCCAGGCACGGCGAGGTGTCGGCCTCCAGCGCCTCGGTGCTGATGCGCGAGGGCCCGGTCGTCGTCAGCGTCGACTTCTCCGGCCACCAGCGGCCCGAGGACGAGCCGACCAACTCGCCGAAGGTCGAGTTCATGGCCGAGAAGGAAGCGGTGGACGGCGTCATGACGGCGGCGAAGGCGTTCATGGCCCAGCTCGGCAAGCAGCCGGCCGGCAGTTAGAGGCACACGCGTGGCGGCGGCGTCGGAGGCTCTCCTGCGCCGCCGCCACGCGTGTGCGGACCGTCATCCTGGCTGGTCACCCCGGTCGGCGGTTAACGCGGCTGCAACCCGGCTGCAAGCGGGGCAAATACCGTGGGTCTTGTACGACATTGAGCCGCGAGATCATGTTTGTCCAGTACAGGGGCATGGGCAAGCCACGGGGGATCCCGCGGCTCATTGCCGTGCGGGCATCCCATCGCGGACCAGGAACGGCTCCAGCAGCCCCGGCACGGCCCGCGCGGCCAGGTCGAGCCCGTCACCGCGGCCCACGTCCACCACGTCGTAGCGGCCCTTGCCCGCGGCGGTGGCGGCCGAGACGGTCAGCAGGCCGGAGCGGCGCTGGAAGTACGACTCGCTGAACGTCCAGCCCGAGATGCCCCGGCGCTCCAGCGCGATCGTCCGCCGCGCCACCGCGCCCCTCCTGGCGAGGAGATGACGCTCGCCCAGCGCGTGCCCGAGGCTCGCCGCGCCCGCCACGGCCGCCCAGAGCCCGGCAGGCAGCGCCACCGCGGGGATCAGCCAGAGCCAGGGCACGGGCAGCAGCAGCGTCGCGAGCGCGGTCGCCGCGCTCAGCACCGCGAACGTCGCCAGCGCCCGCACGATCCGCCGTCTCCCGGCCGCGCGCGGATGCGGCGCCAACCCGGCGAAGACGGCGGGGGAGACCCCGGCGATCCTGGCGGCGACCTGCGCGGCCAGGGCGCGGGGGACCGGCGGGGTGAGCGCGGCCACGTCCTCGGTCTCGTGCTCGCCCGCCTTGCCGAGCCCGGTGGCGACGGTCTTGACGCGCGCCCCTCCGCCCATCCTCAGCAGCAGCGGCTCGCTGAGCTCGACCCCGCGCAGCCTGCGCTCCTCCAGCGTCAGCGAACGGACCGTCAGCAGGCCGCGCCGCAGCCGGAGCCGGCCGGGCTCGCGTTCGAGCCGGTAGCGGGCCCACGACTCGGCGAACAGCAGGGCCGCGCCGAGCGCGCCGGCGACCGCGTTCACGGCCAGCAGCAGCGGGATCGCGACCAGCGGCTGCGCCGTCACCCAGTCCCACAGGCCGCTCGCCGCCCGGCCGGCCAGCCCTTTGAGCCCGAAGGAGCCGAGCACCTTGTAGACCCCGCCGAGCAGCAGCGCGGCACCGGTGAACGTCCACACCGACAGCGGGGCGTACCTGATCCACGACCAGCGCAGCTCGGCCAGCGGCCCGTCCTGCGGCGCGGCGCGCTCGTGCTCCTGTCGCAGCAGCGTGCGGCGCAGCGCCTCGGCCTCGTGCTTGGACAGGGGGTCGAGAACCAGCTCGTCGCCCTCGCCCGCGTGCTCGCCCGTGCCGATTTTGACCACGGTCAGCCCGAACGCCCTGCACACCGGATCGGCCCGCAGGTCCACGCTGCGCACCCGGTCGCGCGGGATCGAGCGATGCTGACGGACGGTGATGCCGGAACGCAGCTCCAGGCGTTCCCGGGTCAGGCGCCAGCGCGTCGTACGGAGCCTGGCCCCGTCATAGGCCAGCATGGCCGCCACGATCAGCACCGCGGCCCCCGCGCAGGCGGCGACGATCCCGCCCACCGGCCAGTCACCGCCCAGCAGGAGGCGCAGCAGCCCGGCCACCGCGCCGGCCACGATCACCAGCGACTTGACCCCGGAGGCCCACAGGCTGCGGCCGGACAGCGGGGCCCAGCCGGCGTCCCCGACCTCCTCGGCCGAGGGCGGGCCGCTCACGTCGCGTCCCCTGGCGTCGCCTGTGTGATCGCGGTCAGGCGTTCGGCCAGCTCGGCCGCCAGCTCGTGATCCAGCGCCTCGATCTTGATCGCCCCCGCGGACGAAGCGGTGGTCACCGTGACGTCGGCCAGCCCGAACAGCCGCTGCACCGGCCCCCGCGCGGTGTCGACCCGCTGGATCCGCGACATCGGGGCCACCTTCCAGGTGTGCGTCAGCCACCCCTTGCGCGTGTAGACGGCCTGGTCGGTGACCTCCCACCGCTCCACCCGGTAGTAGGCCCTGGGCGCGACCAGCGCGAGCGCCACACACCCCGCGGCGAACACCGCCACCCCCGCGCCCAGCAGGACCGGCCGCTCGGTGAGGATCCAGTACGCCGCCACCGCCGCGGCGGCCACCGGCACCATCAGGATCAGCCACTGGACCGTCCACCACGGGACCGCCCTCGGGTCGGCCTGGTTGCGCGGCGGGCGCAACCCGGTGGTCGCGTTCACTGCTCCTCCTCCGTCCTGCCCAGCGACCCGGCCATGCCGATCAGCACCCAGCCCAGCACGATCATCACGATGGCCGCGAACACCTCATAGCCATCCAGGAACGGCAGGAGGTTGACCAGGAGCAGGTCATGCGCCCACCGCCACCATCCGAGCAGGGTGTTCACCAGGCCGGCCACTCCCTGCAGGAGCACCAGCCAGCCGAGCACCTTGACGAGCTCTTTCATGACTCCACAGTGGCGGGACGGGCCCCGCGCCCGCGTCGGCCCTAGGTCTGCGGCGACACCGACTTTGGTCGGTGTCGCCGCGCCCCCGGCAGGGCTTAACCTCGGTGAACGTGACACGACCGCGGGGAGAGGGCGCCACGGGCGAATACCGGTGGGCGCTGCCGTCGGTGCTGCTCGGAGACGGCCGCGACGGACGCCGGGTGCACCGCTCGACCCGCGACTGGATCGTCGACATCGTCATGTTCCTGCTGGCCAGCGGCCTCACCCTGGTGACCCTGCCGGAGATCCAGGACGAACCCGAGCCGCTGATCGCCCTGGAACAGGTCATGGGGGCGCTGGCGTGCATCGGCGTGTGGCTCAGGCGTCGGTGGCCGGTTGGGCTTGCGGTGGTGACCGCCGTGTTCTCGGCCTTCCTGGAGCTGGTGGGCGGGGCGTCGGTGGTGGCGCTGTTCACCGTGGCAGTCCACCGGCCGTTCAAGATCTCCGGGCCGGTCGTGCTGCTGTCCCTGGTGACGCTGGCTCCGTACATCATGCTCAGACCGCCCGACGACATGAGCCCAGGGGCGGCGGCGGTGCTCACGTCGGCCATCGTGCTGACCGCGTTCGCGTGGGGCATCGTCATCCGGGCCAGGCGGCAGCTCGTCTGGTCGCTCAGGCAGCAGGCCGCGACCGCGGCCGAGGACGCCAAGCGGCTCGAACGCGAGCGCATCGCCAGGGAGATGCACGACGTGCTCGCCCACCGCATCTCGATGCTCAGCCTGCACGCGGGCGCGCTGGAGTTCCGCTCGGACGCGCCCCCCGACGAGATCGCCAGGACCGCCGGGGCCATCAGGACCAACGCCCACCAGGCGCTGCAGGACCTGCGCGAGGTGATCGGCGTGCTGCGCCACACCGGCTCAGGCGAGGAGGACCCGGTGCCCGACCGGCCGCAGCCGACGCTCGCCGACCTGCCGGCGCTGGTGGAGGAGTGCCGGCAGGCGGGCATGGACGTCCGGCTCGACCTGCGGGCCGAGGACGCGCCGGAGGGGCTCGGCCGCAACCTCTACCGCATCGTCCAGGAAGCGCTCACCAACGCGCGCAAACACGCGGGCGGAGCGCCCGTGGAGGTCGCCGTCGACGGGGAGCGCGGCAAGGGGCTGTCGGCGGAGGTGCGCAACCCGCTGGCCACGCGCCACGCGCCGCGCATCCCCGGCGCGGGCGCCGGGCTCATCGGGCTCACAGAACGCGCGGAGCTGGCGGGCGGGCGGCTCGAACACGGCGCGACTCCGGCAGGGGAGTTCGTGGTGCGCGCCTGGCTACCGTGGCCTGTGGAGACGACTCGGGAGGGCTCATGAGCGAGCAAGGAATCATGAGGACGACGAAGGAGGTCTCATGATCAAGGTGCTGATCGTCGACGACGACGCGATGGTACGCGCCGGGCTGTCGATGATCCTGGGCGGCGCCGGCGACCTCGAGATCGTCGGCGAGGCGGGCGACGGGTCCGAGGTGGCGCAGAAGGCGGCCGAGCACCGTCCCGACGTGGTCCTGATGGACATCCGCATGCCCGGCGTCGACGGGCTCACCGCCACCGAGGCGCTGCGGCGCACGGCCACGCCGCCCGAGGTGATCGTGCTGACGACCTTCCACGCCGACGCGCAGGTGCTGCGGGCGCTGCGCGCGGGCGCGGCCGGGTTCCTGCTGAAGGACATCGCGCCGGGCGACCTGGTGCAGGCGATCAGGAAGGTGGCCGCGGGCGAGCCGATCCTGTCGCCGGTCGTGACGCGGCAGCTCATCACGCACGTCTCCGACGGCGGGGCGGGGGAGCGCACGCAACGGGCGGCGAAGCTGCTCAGCCGCCTCAGCGAGCGCGAGCGGGAGGTGGCGCTGGCCGTGGGGCAGGGCAAGTCGAACGCCGAGATCGGGCGGACGCTGTACATGAGCGTGCCGACGGTCAAGGCGCACGTGTCGCGGATCCTGACCAAGCTCGGCCTCAACAACCGCGTTCAGGTCGCGCTGCTCGTCTACGACGCCGGCTCGTAGTCAGCCTGTCAGCAGTTCCTCGATGGTGGTGCGGTGCAGCACCAGGTCGTCGGGGTCGTCGGGCATGGGCTGCTCGCCGAAGTGGATCCGGCGCAGCCAGACCCTGGCCATGATGACGCCGTGGCGCAGGGCGGCGTACATCTCGTAGAAGTCCATGTCGCGCGGCTCATACCCGGTCAGTTCCCGATATTTCCGGCAGACGTCGTCGCGGCGCATGAAGTCGGGCATGCCGCGAAGGCCCAGGGCGACCGCGATGTCGTGGAAGAAGCGGTGCAGGAAGATCATCCAGGAGAGGTCGAGCTCGCGCGGGCCCAGCGCGGCCATCTCCCAGTCGAGCACCGCGACCGGCGTGAAGTCTTCGAACATCAGGTTCCCGATCCTGGCGTCGCCCCAGCACAGGACGTCGGGCCCGGGATCGCGCGGCCAGTGCGCCTCCAGCCAGTCGAAGGCCCGCTCCAGGACGGGGACGCGTATTTTCCCGAGCGCCCAGGCGTAGTAGGCGCGCTGGCCGTCCACGTGCGCCCGCAGCCCGCCGCTCCCGTACGGCGCCAGCTCCCGCGCCGTGAAGGCCGCCTGGTGCAGGGCCGCGATGATGCCCACGCTGGCGTCCTGCAGCCTGCGCCGGTCCTGCGACGCCGCGTCGTGCAGCCAGCCCTCGAACGTGTACGGCATGAGATCCGGCGGCACGTCGCCGTCGTGGCGCTCCATGACGAAGAACGGCGTTCCGAGATGTCCGGGATCGGGCTCGAACCAGAGGGCCCTGGGCGCTGGGATCCCAGCTTTTTCCCTGGCCAGCCGCATGGTCTCGAACTGTGTCCGCAGATCGTAGGACGGAAACACCGGAACCGCTTCCGCCGCAGGTGCGAGCCTTGCTACGCAGCGCGTTCTCCCGTCACTCCACGTGGCGGTGAAAAACAGTGTCTCGCTTGACAACCCGTTGGCGGACGGCCTGCGCACTTCGGACACCTCAGCGGGCTCGCCGACCCTGCCGCTGAGCCAGGCGGTCAGCCTTTCCCGCAGTTCTACGAGGTCGCGGGTGGAGGTGCGCAGTTCGTCCGTCACGGTGGGCCTCCCGGGTGAACGCGTGCCCCGGCACAGTCGTATATCGCCGAGCAAGCGCTTGTCTAGTTCCAGGCGGCCGTTACGGTCAGGTACGCGACAGCCGTACCCTTGTCTGAAAGGGCATGTCACGAAGGGACAAGTGGGATGAGTTCAGCGGGTGAAGGCCTGTCTCGCCCGCTTCCTGAACAGGTGCGGCTCAACGTCGTCGACCTGGCCGCCCAGGTCCTCGGGACGATGCCCGCTGTCTCCGTGCCGCCGCCACTGCGCGGCATCGCCAAGTTCGACCCGCGCAAACGGGCCAAACTCGGCAGCGCGCCGATCGCCGCCCAACTCGAGAACGACAAGAAATTTCGCGAACTGGTCGCCGAGTCGGTGGCCGCCGGATGGCCCGAGCTGGTCGCGTCGCTGGCCGAGGGGAACGTCCCCCCGGCAGCCGACCCCGTCCTCGTGGCCGCGGCCGCCTACCTCACCAGGCCGCCGGGCTGGGCCGAGATGATCGAGGCGGCCCGTATGGACCTGGAGCAGTCGGCGGTCGCCGCCGAGGGGTCCGAGCGCGAGGAGGTGGTGACTCGGCTGCGCGAACAGCTCGCCGCGCAGAAGAACGCCGCCAAGGAGGAGGGCGAGCGGCTGCGGGAGCAGATCAAGACCGCCCGAGCCGAGAACTCCGACCTTCGCCGCAAGCTCCACGAGGCCCGCGAACGCGCCAAGGCCGCGGCCCGGCGTGCCGAGGAGATGGAGCGCACCGCCGACGAGGCCCGTTCGGCCGCCTCGGCCGCGGGCAGCGCGGGGGAGGCCGAGCTGCGGCGGCTGCGTGAGCGGCTGGCCGATGTGGAGAAACAGCTCCAGGCCTCGCGCCAGGCCGCCCGCGAGGGCAGGAGCATCGAGGACGCCCGCATCAGGGTGCTGCTCGACGCGCTGCAGGACGCCTCCGCGGGGCTGCGCAGAGAGCTTGCCCTCCCCACGATGATCAGCCGCCCTGCCGACTCGGTCGCCGCGGTCACCGGCGAACGGCCGGGCGTGCGCGGGGTGCCCGCGCGAGCGCTCGCCGACGACGACCCGCAGCTCCTCGACCAGCTCCTCGCGCTGCCGCAGGTCCACCTGATCATCGACGGCTACAACGTCACCAAGACCGGCTACGGCACGCTCACGCTGGCCGACCAGCGCACCCGGCTGATGACCGGGCTCGGTGGGCTGGTGGCGCAGACCAGGGTCGAGGTGACCGTGGTGTTCGACGGCGCCGAACTGAACGCCCCGGTGCAGGTGGTGGCGCCCCGCGGGGTGCGGGTGCTGTTCAGCGAGCCGGGGGAGATAGCCGACGACCTCATCCGGCAGCTCGTCAGGGCTGAGCCGCCCGGCAGGGCCATCGCGGTGGTGTCGTCCGATCGCGAGGTGGCCGAGTCCGTACGGCGGATGGGAGCCAGACCCGTTCCGTCCGGCCTGCTGTTGCGCAGGCTCGGCAGGGCCTAGGAATTGCTCTGAGGGGGTTTTACCCCTGACGCTCTCTTTCGGTTGCCCCCACTCGGCTTTTCGGTCACCCCTACGACCTGGGCTTCCCACCATGGGGCCGACGGCTTTTCGGCTGGCCTTTAGGTCCTTCGCCACGATCGGTAGCGCTACGGACGGTCCCGCGTTTTCGGATGCCGGGCCGGCGTGCGGCGGAGCGCTTGCGGCAGGGCGTTTCAGAGCGGGCTGGGTGTGGGGTCAGGTTGCCGGAGGTGTCAAGAAGGTCAGGAAGGCGGAGACGGCAGGTGGGCGGCTGTCGGCGGGGAAGGTGGCGGCGAGGATGCGGCGAGGCGGGAGCGGAGGGGAGGGACGCAGGAGGCGGATGTCCGGCCGGACGGTTGAGACGCCCGCGATCGACGGATAGAGCATCACCCCAACCCCTGCGGCCACCAGACCCTGACGCCCGGTCCAGTCATCGCAGACGTGGCTGATCCTGGGCGGACCTCCCAACGCTCCCGTGAGCGCCGAAATGGGGCCGAGGCAGTCCGGGTGGGTGCCGTCGATCCACGGGTCCCCCGCGAGATCCCGCAGCCGCACCCGATCCCCTCCCACCGGCCGGTCCCTGACGACCTCCGGGTCCTTTCCCGCTCCCGGGTTTCGCTGGGCCGCTTGGTCTTCTCCCGCCACCGAGTGCCCTCCGGCCATTGGGCCCAGGGCATCGTCGGTCACCGGATCTTCCCCCGCCGGCGAATTCCCTTCGGCCGCCCTGTCCCTTTCGGCCGTCCTGTTTTCGCCGGCCAGGTGGTGTCCGGCCGGCAGCGCCACGAAGAGTTCGTCCTCGCACAGCGGTGTCAGCGTGACGGCTCCTGCCCCCGCCACGTCCCAGGAGGTCAGGAGTGCCACGTCGACCTCTCCGTCCAGGACGGCCGCGCACGGGTCGTGCTCCCCGGACCACACCCTCAGCGACAGTTCCACCGCGGGATGGCGGGCGGTGAAGGCGCGGAAGCGCTCGGGGAGGTAGCGGGTGGCCGCGCTGGGGAAGGCCGAGACCCGGACCCGCCCGGCCGAGGCCGTGGCGAAGGCCCGCAGCCGGGTCTCGAACAGCCGCATCCCCCGCAGCACCTCCCCGGCCTGCTCCAGCGCGGCCGTGCCGGCGTCCGTGGGCCGCACGCCGCGCGGCAGCCGTTCGAACAGCCGCACGCCGGTGTGCCGCTCCAGTGCGGCGATCTGGCGTGAGACGGCCGGCTGCGTCATCGACAGTTCCTGCGCCGCGGCCGAGAACGACCCCAGCCGCCCCACTTCCACCAACACCCTCAAAGACCACACTTCAAGCATGCGTTCAGCTTATGGATGGCATGCCGAACCCGCAGTGGTGCTCATACCTCCATCCGGCCATCCTCGATCGCATGGAGACGATGGACAACCACCAGTCCGCCTGGCTGGACGAGGCTCTGCCCGGCGGGCCGCTGCGGGTGCTCGACGCCGGGTGCGGGCGCGGCGAACTGGCCGCCGAGCTGCTGAGACGCGGCCATGACGTGACGGCGATCGACGTCTCGGCGCAGGCGGTGGAGGCGGCCAGGGCGGCGGGGGTGCCCGCACGGCAGGCCGATCTTGCCCACTACTATGACGCGCCTTTCGACGCGATCGTCATGTCGCTGTCACTGCATCACATGCACCCGCTGGACGCCGTGCTGGAAGGCGTGTCCGCCCTGCTCAAGAGGGGTGGGACGCTGGCGGTGGACGAGTTCGCGTGGGACTGGGCGGACTCGGCGGCGGCCGCGTGGTTCTACGATGTGGGATCGTTGCTGGCCGCCGCCGGACTGGCGGATTTTCCTGGCGAGGCCGTGGACGACCCCGTCGCCCGGTGGCGGGAGGCGCACGTGGATCACACTCCGGCCGCCGACATGCTGGCCGCGATCAAGGATCGGTTCGAAGGAGCAGACCTACGGCGAGAACCGTACTTGTCGCGATATATCGCGGGAAAGCTGACAAATGGCAGCACTGAGCTTGTGAACGGCCTCTGGCGCATCGAACGCGGGCGAATCGCCTCGGGAACGCTCCCGCCCACGGGGTTCAGGTTGGTGGCGCGACAAGTGTGACAAAAGGGGCAAAAAGGACCTGACATGCCCCCTCTGGCGGAAGTGTGAGTAGGGTCACATTTCCATAACGGAGCCTGGGGCTCCAGCAGGGATTTCCCATCTGACTCCACCCTTTATCTGATCTTGACAAGACGTGTCCCGCTTTGCCGATTCGTGACCCGTCGGCGTAGCTTCTGGCGTCGCGGCGACAAGCCATGACGCCGCGAGCCGGCATCGGTCCCCCGATGCGAGACAGATAAAGATCCGCCGGTCACCCGCTGAACATCCCAGGAGTAGCACCCTCGATCAGCGGGCTGACCTGCCGAATCCGTGCAGCCAGGAGGCACGGAGCCGGGGACCCAGCGATCCCGATTTCCCCAGGGATCAGGGGTGAATCGGCGCGAACACCGCGCCGTAGGGCGACTTCCAGGCCCGAATCCGTCAGCTAACCCGGTAGGCGTTCGTGGAAGACATGAGGAGAAATCCTGTCTAAAACCCTGCAGAACCCCCGTCTGTCCCGCTTTGCCCTGAGCGGCGTAGCGCTCACCATGACCGTGGCGGCCGGAGGTCTGGTCCTCCACGCCCCCACGGCTCAGGCGGCGACGAGGAGCGATTCGGCCGGAACCTCGACGGCGGGGGCGGTCAAGACCGCCACCACCTCGAGGACGGCCACGGTGGCAGCGCAGAAGGCGGCCAAGATCGCTCGCCAGAAGGTCAAGGCACGCAAGGCCGTCGCCGTGGCCAAGGACCAGCTCGGTGATCCGTACCGTTTCGGAGGCACAGGACCTGGTTCGTTTGATTGCTCCGGTCTCGTCCAGTTCGCCTGGAAGAAGGCTGGAGTGAAGCTCCCGCGCGTGACGAACAGCCAGTTCGCCCGTATCAGAACCAAGGTCTCCTGGCGGAACCTCCGCCCGGGCGACCTGATGTTCTTCAGCGGGCTCGGCCATGTGGGCATGTACGTTGGCAAGGGCAAAATGATCCATTCGCCGCGGACGGGCGAACGGGTACGCATCGACAAATTGGGCGGCTGGCGCAAGTCATCTTTCGTCGGCGCCGTCCGCCCAGGCGTCTGAAGGCCCCCACCCGAGCATTCTCCCCCGCTCGGGTGGGGCTTTTCTTCTCTTCAAGAGCTTTTCCTTCTTGTACGGCAGGCCGACGGCACGCCACCCCCCGTACGTGCCTCAGGGCCTCCAGGGGGACGCCGTCTGACCCGCACGCATGGCCCGCCGTCACGCCGCGGATGTCGGCCATTCAGGTGGTTCACCACCGTGGGCCGACTACGATCGGGCAGCGTGTCCGAGCAGGTGAGTCGACGAGCGGCGGTGGTCTGCCTCCTGCTTCTCGTCGTTCCCGCGGGTTCCCCGATTCCTGAATCCCCGGTTCTTCCTGCCGAAGTGGGTGGTCTTCGGGGCGATGGTCATGTTGTTGTCCGTGGCCGGAATTCCGTTGTCGTTGGGCGGCGGCGTGGTTCGCTTGATGATTTGGCGCGGCGGGCCGATTTGGCCGGGCGGCGGGTTGCCGCGGTGTTCGGTGGTCCCGTGCGCGCGGTCGTCGTGGTTCCGGCCTCCGCCGAGGAGGCGGCAGGGCTGGCGGGGGTGGGGCGGGTCGACGGGCTGGCCGCGGTGGCCGACGGCGGGCGGGTGATCGTCGTGCCCGAGTACTTCGGCCGGCTCAGCTCCGTCGGGAAGGACGTCGTGCTCGCTCATGAGCTGACCCATGTCGTGGCCGGCACCGAACGGCTTCCGGTCTGGCTCTACGAAGGGGTGGCCGACTACGTCGGTTATCGCGAGTCCGGGTTGCCGGTGAAGGTGGCCGCCGCAGAGCTGGCCGCCGAGGTGCGGAGCGGGCGGCTGCCGAGAGAATTGCCCGGACCTGCTGCTTTTGCGGCTGACGGGCGTGACCCCGTGCGGCTCGCGCGGGCGTACCAGGAGGCATGGATGGCGTGTCGCTTCCTGGCTCACCGCTTCGGTGAGGGGACCCTGGTGAGGCTCTACCGTGATGCCAGGGCGGTCGGCGTAGATCAGGCACTCGCCGCGCTGGGGCTCTCCGTCGCCACACTGACGGCACGGTGGCGCGACTACGTGCGGGAGCAGCTCGGGTAAGGGGAGGCAGATGAGCGAACGGCGAGACACCGACGACGCGTCGCAGGCGGGTGACGGCGAGGCCGCGACGGCCGCCGACGAACCCACCGTTCCGATGACACACCCGGATGACGGGATTCGATCGGGGACGGCCGTGGAAGGCGGTGTGCGCGTGGAGGAACGGATCGACGGCCAGGACGGCGAGGACGCCAAGGGCCGCCCGGCGGCCGACGGCAGCGGCGAGAGCCGGTTGCGGCGCCAGGCCGGGATCGCGCTGGTGCTGCTCGGCCTGGTCATCGTGGCCGTGGCGGGCTTCACCACCCCATGGAGGGTGCTGGCGTCGGGCCCGCCCGATCCGGCGCGCGACTTCACCGCCGCCCAGATCGCCAGGGCGCAGGCGTTCGACGCGGCCACGAGCCTGCCGAGCTACCTGTCGCTGGGCCTCACGATCATCTTCGCCGGCCTGCTGGTGGCCACCCCGTTCGGTGCGAAGGTGCTGGGCCGCCTCAAAGGCCCCTGGTGGGTACGGGTGATGCTCGGCGTCGTCGTCATCACCGCGATCGTCGAGGCGGTCAGGTGGCCGCTGGGCATCTGGTTCGAGACCATCCTGCGCGACTACGGCCTGTCCATCCAGGACTGGGGGAGCTGGACCGGCGACAGGCTGAAGAACCTGGGCGTGGAGGCGTTCCTGCTCGCCGTCATGCTGCTCGCGCTCGTGGCGCTGGCCCGCAAGGTCAGGCGCTGGTGGATCCCGGCGGCGATCGGCGCGTTCGTGCTGACGGTGGCGACCTCGTTCATCTACCCGGTGGTGTTCGAGCCGCTGTTCAACGACTTCACCACGATGCGGCAGGGCCCGCTGCGCACGAACCTGCTGGCCATGGCGGAACGTGACGGTGTGCCGGTCGAGGACGTGCTGGTCGCCGACGCCTCACGCAGGACGACGGCGCTCAACGCGTACGTGTCCGGCTTCGGCGCCACGCGCCGCATCGTCGTCTACGACACGCTGCTCAAGGCCCCGCAGCAGGAGGTCGAGCTGGTCGTGGCCCACGAGCTCGGCCACGCCAAGGACAACGACGTCCTGTACGGCACGCTCGTCGGCGCCCTGGGCGCCGCGTTCGGCGCGATCGCGCTGTTCGTGGTGTTCGGAGCGGTACGGCGGCGCACCGGCGTCACCTCCATCACCGACCCCCGCGCGGTCGGCGCGGTCATGGGCCTGATGACGTTCGGCTCGCTCCTCCTGGGCCCCGCCCAGAACCTGATCAGCCGCAACATCGAGGCCAGGGCCGACCTGCACGCCCTCGACCTCACCAGGGACCCGGCCACGTTCGTCGCGATGCAGAAACGCCTGGCAGTCACCAATATTTCCGACTTGTCGCCGGATGAGGTGGAATATGTGCTCTATGCCTCCCATCCGTCCAGCCCCGAGCGCATCGCCATGGCACGCTCGTGGGCCAAGCTGAACGGCGTACCCGAGCCGTGACCAACGTGCTCTTCGTCACGAACGACTTCCCGCCCAGGCCGGGCGGCATCCAGTCGTTCGTGCACGGGCTCGCGCTGCGCACGCCGGGTGTGGCGGTCTACGCCCCGGCCTGGCCGGGCTGCGACGAGTTCGACCGGCGCCAGCCGTTCCGCATCGTGCGGCATCCGACGCGGCTCATGCTGCCCACCCCGGCCGTCGCGCGCACGGCGGCCGGGCTCGTGGCCGAGCACCGCGCGGACACCGTGGTGTTCGGGGCGGCGGCGCCGCTCGGCCTGCTCGCGCCCCGCCTGCGCGCGGCGGGCGCGCGGCGGATGGTGATGCTCACCCACGGCCACGAGGCGTCGTGGGCGAGCGCGCCCGGCTTCCGCGCGGTGCTGCGCAGGATCGGCGCGCACGCCGACGTGGTGACGTATCTGGGCGAGTACACGCGGACGCGGCTGGCCGCCGTCATCCCGCCGCACAAGCTCCTGCGGCTCGCGCCCGGCGTGGACGTGGCCCAGTTCCGGCCGGACGCCGCCAAGGCCGAGCTGGGGCTGCCGGGCAGGCCGGTCGTCGCCTGCGTGTCGCGGCTGGTGCCGCGCAAGGGCCAGGACCAGCTCATCAGGGCCTGGCCCCGGGTGCTGCGAGCGGTGCCGGACGCCGTGCTGCTGCTGGTCGGCGGCGGGCCCTACCGGCGCAGGCTGGAGAGGCTGGCGGCCGGCCACGACTCGATCAGGTTCACCGGCACGGTGCCGGCGGCCGGCCTGCCGGGCTACTACGCGGCGGCCGAGGTGTTCGCGATGCCGTGCCGTACCCGATGGAAGGGGGTGGACGTGGAAGGGCTCGGGATCGTGTTCCTGGAGGCGTCCGCCAGCGGGCTGCCGGTGGTGGCGGGCAGGTCGGGCGGCGCCCCCGACGCCGTCCGGCCAGGCGAGACCGGGCTGGTGGTGGACGGCGGGGACGTGGAGGAGCTCGCCCAGGCCATCGTCGAACTGCTCGCCGACCCGGAGAAGGCGCGCAAGATGGGCGCGGGCGGCCGCGACTGGATCGCCCGCGAATGGGCCTGGGAGCACGTCGCCGCCCGCTTCCACAACCTGCTCTAGCCCTTCGTCGAACCCAGCGTCAGACCGGCGACGAACTGCTTGTGCAGGAGCTGGAAGACGATCAGCGTCGGCAGCGCCACCAGCATCGACCCTGCGGCCAGCAGGTTGTAGTCGGTGAAGAACTGGCCGCGCAGGTTGTTCAGCGCCGAGGTGACCGGCAGTTTGTCGCCCGACGACATCAGCACCAGCGCCCACAGGAAGTCGTTGTACATCCACGTGAACTGCAGCGTCGACAGCGCCGCCAGCACCGGCCTGCACAGCGGCAGCGTCAGCCGCCAGTAGCGCTTCCACACCCCGGCCCCGTCCACCAGCGCCGCCTCGTTGATCTCCTCGGGGATCGTGCGCATGAAGTTGGCCATGACGAAGACGCAGAAGCCGAACTGGAAGGCCACGTGGATGAGGATGAGCCCCAGGTAGGAGTCGTAGAGCGACTGAGAGTCCGACAACCAGGCGGGCAGGGGGATGAGCGTGTAGAGGGTGTAGAGCGGGGTGATGAGCACCTGGGGCGGCAGCAGGTTGCCCGCCGTGAACACGATCAGCAGCGCCTTGCGGCCCGGGATGCGCAGCCGCGCGATCGCGAACGCCGTGAACGAGGCCAGCGCCAGTGTCAGCAGCACGCCGGGGATGACGATGATCAACGTGTTCAGATAGTAGTGCGGCAGCTCGGCCTGGCTCCACGCCTGACCGTAGTAGTCGAGCGTGAGACGTTCCGGCAGGGAGAGGTACCCCAGACGGGCGGTCTCCTCGTACGGCCGCAGCGAGGCGTACACGGCGAGCACGAGCGGCAGCAGCCAGCCCAGCGCCACCAGCGTCAGGAAGACGTGCAGCAGGACGCGCACCGGGCGCAGCGGACGCTTCCGCGGCGCGCCCGGCGCCTGCGCGGGCGGCGCGGAGGCCGGTGCGGTGAGCGTCATCGTTCCTCCCCTCGAAACAGTTGCGACAGGTACGTCACGATGAACCCCAGCGAGATCGCCAGCAGGATCACCGCGATCGCCGAGCCGAACCCGATCCTGCTCGCCTCGCCCACGATGTTCTCGGTGACCAGCACGGACAGCAGTTCGAGCCCGTTCCTGCCCTTGTTGATGGCGTAGACGATGTCGAAGGCCCGCAGCGCCTCGATGATCGTGATCACCAGCACGATCACGTTGACGGGCCGCAGCGTCGGGAAGACCACGCGGAAGAACGCCTGCCGCTCGCTGGCCCCGTCGATGGCCGCCGCCTCCTTCAGCGCTGGATCGACCGCCTTCAGCCCCGCCAAATAGATGATCATGACGTAGCCGACGTGCCGCCACCCGGCCGCGACCATGACCACCCAGATGTTGATCGAGCTGTCGCCCAGCCAGTCCACGGTCAGCCCGGTCACCGCGTTCAGCACGCCGTAGTCGGAGGAGTAGACGAGCTGCGCGATGAACCCGACTACGGCCAGCGATAGTACGACGGGCATGTAGAGCGCGCTCTGGTAGAAGCGCGACAACCGCAGCCGCCGGTCCAGCAGCACCGCGCAGAACAGCCCGAACGGCGTCGCGACCAGCCCGAGGAAAGCCAGCCACAACACGTTGTTGCGGACCGCCGACCAGAACGGCGGATACTCGGTGGCCAGGTCGTGGTAGTTCTGCCCGCCCACCCACTCGATCGGCCCGATGCCGTTCCAGTCGGTGCCCGACAGCCCGATGGATGCCAGCGTGGGCCCCCAGATGAGGCCCACGTTGACGACGATGGCCACCCCCAGCCCGATGACCAGGATGGTCACGTCGCGGGCGGAGTAGCGACGGGTCTTGACGGCCATCAACGGAAGATGTTCGCCTTCTGCTTCTCGATGCTCGTCAGCAGCGAGTCGATCTCGTTCGGTTCGCTGACGAACGACTGCAGCGACGGGATCATCACGGTCGAGGCGAAGTCGGGCCGCGTGTCGCGGTCGAGGAACTGCGCGATGTGCGTGGCCTTCGACACCAGCTCCGCGCCGCGCTTCTGCAGGGCGCTGTAGCCGGAGGTGTCGGCCTTGGAACTGGAGGCCAGCATGCCCGGGTCCAGCTTGGTGGCGATGTTCTGCGACGAGGCCTGCGCGAAGTGCTTGAGCAGCGCCTTGGCGCCCTCCACGTTCTTGGCCTTGGCCGAGACCATGTAGCCGTCGATGGGGGCGTCGATCGAGTCGGTGCCGAAGGCCGGGTTGATCTCGGGGAAGGTGAAGAAGTCGAGGTCGTCCAGGTCGGCCTCGGGGAACTGCTGGGCGACGAACATGCCGAGCACGTACATGCCGGTCTTCTTCTGCGCCAGCGACTGCCCTGCCTCCTGCCACGTGCGGCCCAGCGCCGCCGGCTGGTGGTACTCCATCAGCCCCCGCCAGGTGTCGAACACCTGCCTGACCTTCGGGTCCGTCCACGACTCCTTGCCGCCCATGAGCGAGATGTGGAAGTCGTAGCCGTTGATCCGCATGTTGAGGATGTCGAAGGTGCCCATCGCCGGCCAGCCGTCCTTGTCGGCGAACGCGATCGGGATCAGCCCGTCGGCCTTCATCCTCTTGGCCACGGCGGTCAACTCGTCCAGCGTGGCAGGGGGCTCGTACCCCTTCTCCTTCCAGACGCTCTTGCGGTAGAAGACCGCCCACGGATAGTAGGTGGACGGCACGAAGTACTGCTTGCCGTCGGTGCCGGTCGACTGGTCCTTGAACGCCTGCGTGTAGTCGCCCCCGATCTCCTGCCACACGTCGGAGATGTCGGTGGCCAGCCCCTGCTCGGCGAAGAACTGCATGCGGTTGCCCGCGAACCACGTGAACACGTCGTCCGGCGTGCCCTTGAGGTAGCGGTTGATGTTCTCCTGGAACGTGTTGTGGTCCACCGTGTTGATCTTGACGGTGGCCTGGGTGAAGGCCTTGGTGACGGTGTCGAGGACCTTCTTCGGGATCTCGTCGGAGGCGTTCGAGCCGATGGTGACCGTGCCCAGATTGCCGGAGGCCGTGCCGCCGGGAGCGGGCGAGGGCGTGCCCGACCCGCAACCGGCGAGGACGGCGGGGACGCCGAACGCGGCGGCGCCGAGCAGGAGATTACGGCGGGAGAGCGGCAGTCGTTGGTCCATGGTGGGTTCCTCCTTGCCGGACCCTTCAGATTCCCCCGAGTTCGCTCATCTTCATTCATCGAAAAGCCAACATTTTGGACTGTCAACGCCCGGATTCATGACGAATTAGACACAGTCGCCGCGCCGTGGTCATGTCATGATGCGAACGAATGGGTGTCGGAACCTGTTGGGATCTGGTGATGCGATGCTCGCCCCACAGCGTCAGCAGGCGATTCTCGATCTGGTCAGACAGAACGGCGGCGTCCGAGTGATCGAACTCGTACGGGCGTTCGGCGTCTCCGACATCACCATCCGCCGCGACCTGGAAATGCTGGCCGAACGCGGCCTGCTGGCCAAGGTGCACGGCGGCGCCACCACCATCGGCTCCACCGACGAGCCGGGCTTCGCCGTGAAAGCCGTCCGCCAGGAGCGCGAGAAGCACGCCATCGCCCGCCTGGCCGCCGCCCTGGTACGCCCCGGCACCGCGGTGGCCCTGTCGGCCGGCACCACCACCTGGACGCTCGCCCACCACCTGACCGCCACCCCCGCCCTGACCGTCGTGACGAACTCCGTCCGCATCGCCGACGTCTTCCAGCGCTCCGGCCGCCACGACCAGACCGTCGTGCTGACCGGCGGCGTGCGCACGCCCTCCGACGCGCTCGTCGGCCCGGTTGCCGTGGCCGCGATCCGGCAGCTCAACGTGGACCTGCTCTTCCTCGGCGTGCACGGCATGACGCTCAGGGCCGGCTTCACCACCCCGAACATGATGGAGGCCGAGACCGACCGCGCCCTGGTGGAAGCCGCGAGCAGGCTCGTCGTGCCCGCCGACCACAGCAAGTGGGGCACGGTCGGCATCAGCACCATCGCCGAACTGGGCGAGGCCGACGTCGTCGTCTCCGACCCGGGGCTGCCGCAACCCGCCAGGGACACCCTCGCCGACCACGTCGGCGAACTCCTCATCGCCGAGCCGGGCTGACCGGAGGAGCCTGCTGATCTCCCATCGGCTCAACGCCGTGCGGGAGGCGGACCTGATCGCGGCGCTGGAAGACGGGGTGATCGGCGAACTGGGCGGGCACGACGAGTTGACGGCTTCGGAGGGGCTGTACGCCCGGATGTTCCGTCTGCAGGCCGGCGACTACCAGGAGGACGTCCCCTCCGGGTCGGGCCGTCGAGCGGTGGCGGACATGAGAAGGGCGGGCCCGCACGCGCGGGCCCGCCCTTTCTGCAGCCTGGTTAGGCGGCTTCCAGCTTCTGCTGGATGGCGACGAGAATCTTCATCATCTCGACCTGGGACGTCTGCACCGTCTTCAGGCTCGCTTGCATGGCGTCCTGGTTCGCTTGCATGGCGTCCTGCTTCGCCTGCATGGCGTCCTGGTTCGCTTGCATGGCGTCCTGGTTCGCCTGCATGGCGTCCTGCTTGGCCTCCATGGCCTTCTGGCTCGCCTGCAGAATCTCGAACTTGGCGTCGAACTTGGCGTCGAGCGCGGTGACCTTGTCGTCGAGGGTCTTGACGCGGTTGGCTACGCCGTTGATGCGCTGTGTGAGCTTCTCTCCCATTTCCACGTGGTCCGCCCGGATTTGGATCACCTCATTTTCGATCGCCGTGCCGAACTGACAGGCCAGTTCCTTGATACCCATGTGTATCTCCCCTACCGTAGGGCGGTAAGGGACCGGGGATGTGAAGGATCTCCGGTCCCGCTTGTTTGCCATGAGAATACTCCTTGGATCATGGCTATCAAGCCGGAATCGAATGGAGATTCCCCTGTTCAGGGGGTGCGTGGGTGGCAAAATTGGGACTGATCCGTATTTATTTATTGCGACGATTATTTGGGCCCAAAATCTGAACTCGTCACCACATTCAGCGCGACCGGGCTCAGCCGCCGTACAACTCGTCGATCTCCTTGGCGAAGTCCTTCATCACGATCCCGCGCTTGACCTTCAGCGTCGGCGTCAGGTGACCGCTCTCCTCGGTGATGTCCCCGTCCAGGATCGTGAACTTCTTGATCTGCTCGGGCCTCGACACCGACAGGTTGGCCCGATCGACCGCCTCCTGGATCTGGGCCAGCACCGTCGGGTCCGTCCGCGACTCGCCGGAGGGCAGCGCTTCGGGGTCGAGCGTGATGAGGGCCGCCACGAAGGGCCGCCCGTCGCCGACGACCATGGCCTGGGAGATGAGCGGGTGGGCCCGCAGCGCGTCCTCCAGCGGCGCGGGAGCGACGTTCTTGCCGGCCGCCGTGACCAGGATCTCCTTCTTGCGCCCGGTGATCCGCAGGTAGCCGTCAGAGTCAAGTTCGCCCAGGTCGCCGGTGTGGAACCAGCCGTCCGCGTCGATGACCTCGGCGGTGCCGGCGTCGTTCTTCCAGTAGCCGGGGAAGACGTTGCGGCCCTTGGCGAGGATCTCGCCTTCGTCGCCGATGCGCAGGGTGACTCCGGGCAGCGGCTTGCCGACAGTGCCGATCTTGTTGGCGCCCGGCATGTTGACCGAGCAGGGGGCCGAGGTCTCGGTCAGGCCGTACCCCTCGAAGACCTCGATGCCGACGCCCTTGAAGAAGTGGCCGAGCCGCTCGCCCAGCGCCGAGCCGCCGCACACCGCCGCCGACAGGCGCCCGCCCGTGGCCGCCCGCAGCTTGGAGTAGACCAGCCGGTCGAAGAGCGCCCGCTGGAGCCGCAGCCCGAGCGGCGCCCCGCCCGAGCTCTCGGCCCTGCTCCAGGCCACCGCCACGTCCACGGCCCGCGCGAAGATCTTGCCCTTGCCGCCGGAGATGGCCTTCTGCTCGGCCCCGTTGTAGACCTTCTCGAACACGCGCGGCACGCCCAGCAGGAACGTGGGCTTGAAGTCCTGCAGGTCGGGGGCGACGTTCTTCATATTGGGCGTGTGCGCCATGATCGCGCCCGCCTCGACCAGCACCACCTGGATCATCCGCGCGAAGATGTGCGCCAGCGGCAGGAACAGCAGCGCCGCCGGGTCCTTGCGGCCGAACAGCGGCTCCAGCGGCCCCCGCAGCACGTTGAGTGCGGTGAACAGCAGGTTGTCGTGGGTGATGAGGCAGCCCTTGGGCCGGCCCGTGGTGCCCGAGGTGTAGACGACGGTGGCCAGGTCGGAGGAGACGACCCGGGCCCTGCGCTCGTCCACGTCCGCGGCGGTGACCTCAGCGGCCGGCGGCCTGGCGTCGACCCGCCAGACCGTCTCGAGATCGGGCGCCGCCTCGCGGACGGTCTCCTCGTGCGAGTCCTGCTCGACGAAGACCGCCTTGGCCTCGCTGTCGGACAGGATCCACCGGACCTGCTCGACCGACGAGGTCTCGTAGATCGGCACGGTGACCGCGCCGACGGACCAGATGGCGTAGTCGACCAGCGTCCACTCGTAGCGCGTGCGCGACATCAGGGCGACCCTGTCGCCGTGCTCGATCCCCGCCGCGATCAGCCCCTTGGCCACCTCGACCACCTGGTCGCGGAACTCGGAGGCGGTGACGGCCGGCCAGCCGCCGCCGACCTTGCGGCGCATGACCACGACACCGGGCTCCCGCTCGGCTCGCTCGAAGACCGTGTCGGTCAGGCTCGCGGAGGCGGGCACGTCGACCAGCACGGGAACGCTGTACTCGCGCACGTTCACAACTCCTCTTCGGGGACCGCCTGGACGTTACCGGCTCACGTTACGGGCGGGTAGATCTGTCACAGAGGCGTTACCAAGGGGACGTTCATCACGCTAGCAGCCGAAACCCCTGGGCACGCGTCCGCGACGACGGGTGCGCCTAGGATTCCCCTCATGAGGGTCCACGTGGTGAGCGACGTGCACGGCAGGGCGGACGCGCTGGCCAGGGCCGGCGACGGTGCCGACGCGCTGGTCTGCCTGGGCGACCTGATCCTCTTCGTCGACTACGACGACCACGCGCAGGGTATCTTCGCCGACCTGTTCGGCCCCGAGCGGGCCGCCGAGTTCATCGGGCTGCGCACGGCCAAGCGGTTCGACGAGGCCAGGGCCATGTCGGCGCGGCTGTGGTCCACGCTCGACGGCGACCCGCGCGAGCACATCGAACGCAACGTCCGCGCCCAGTACGAGACCCTGTTCGCCGCCATGCCCACCCCCGCCTACCTCACCTACGGCAACGTCGATCTGCCGCGCCTGTGGGCCGACTACCTCAGGCCCGGCCACCGGGTGCTCGACGGGGAGGTGGCGGAGATCGGGGGCCTGCGGTTCGGGTTCGTCGGCGGCGGGCTCAAGACGCCCTACCGCACCCCGTACGAGATCGGCGAGGAGGAGTACGCGGCCAAGGTCGAGGCCCTCGGTGAGGTCGACGTGCTGTGCTGCCACATCCCGCCGGCCGTCCCCGAGCTGCTCTACGACGTGGTCGCCCGGCGCTTCGAACGCGGCAGCGAGGCCACGCTGCAGGCGATCATGCGCACCCAGCCGCGCTACGCCCTGTTCGGCCACGTGCACAACCCCCTGCGCGAGCGCACCCGTATCGGCCGCACCGAGTGTGTGAACGTGGGGCACTTCCGGGGAAGGGGCGTTCCGTTCGTCCTCGAATGGTGACCTGCCCGATATGGCGGTGCACCGCGGGCAGCGTCCACCGCAAGCGGCCGATTCTGCACTACGGTGGATCGCATGGCTGATCGCACCACTTCGACCATCTCCGTCGGCGCGCCGCGCTCCGACGTCATGGCGGTCATAGCGGACTTCCCCGCCTACCCCGAGTGGGCCGGATCGATCAAGAGCGCCGAGGTGCTCGCCACGGGCGAGGACGACAGACCGCATCGGGTGCGGTTCGTCCTCGACGCCGGGATGATCAGCGACACCTACACCCTCGGCTACGCCTGGCAGGGCGAACAGGCGGTGAGCTGGCAGGTCGTCGAGCCCGGCAAGATGGTCTCCGACCTGCGCGGAAGTTACCTGCTGTCCGACACGGGCAGGGGCACCGACGTGACGTACGAGCTGGTCGTCGACCTGAGCGTGCCCATGATCGGAATGGTCAAGCGCAAGGCGGAACGGGTGATCGTGGACACCGCGCTCAAGGGTCTCAAGAAGCGCGTCGAGGGCCGCTGAGTTGCACCCGAGGGTTCTGCTCTTCACCGGCAAGGGCGGCGTCGGCAAGACCACGGCCGCCGCCGCGACCGCCACGCTCGCGGCCGGCCGCGGCCTCAAGACGCTGATCGTCTCGACCGACACCGCGCACTCGCTGGCCGACGCGCTCGGCGTCGAGCCCGGCGAGGTCGCGCCCGGCCTCCACCTGCACCAGGTCGACACCCAGAAGACGCTGGAGCGCCACTGGGGCGAACTGCAGGAGTACGCCAAGGGCGTGCTCGTCGAGCTCGGCCTCGACGAGATCACCTCCGAGGAGATCACCGTCCTTCCCGGCGCGGAAGAGGTCATCGCCCTGCTGGAGCTGCGCGATCATGCCCGCGAGGGCCGCTGGGACGTGATCGTGGTCGACTGCGCGCCCACCGCCGAGACGCTGCGCCTGCTGGCCCTGCCCGAGGCGCTCGACTGGCACGTCACCAGGCTCATGCCGCTCGGCCGCAGGATCGTCAAGCTCGTCTCGCCGTTCGTGCGCGGCCTCGCCCACGTCAGCGCGCCGGGCGATGAGGTCATGAGCGCCGTGGAGCGCTTCCACCGCGGCCTGATGGAGGTGCGCGAGCTGCTCACCGGCTCCCACGCCTCCGTGCGGCTGGTCCTGACGCCGGAGTCCGTGGTGCTGGCCGAGGCCAGGCGCACCCTCACCTCGCTCAACCTGTACGGCTACCGCGTCGACGGCGTCATCGCCAACCGGGTCTTCCCCTCCGAGGGCGCCGACGAGTGGCGCGCCCAGTGGGTGGCGGCGCAGTCGCGGCTGCTGGCCGAGGCCGAGCAGTCGTTCGCGCCGCTGCCCATCCACGTCGTCCCCTACCTGCCGGGCGAGCCCATCGGCAAGGACGCGCTGGCCGAGCTGGGCGCGGCCATGTACGCGGGATCCGACCCGTTCGCCGCCCCCACCGCCCCGCCGCCGCTGCGGCTGAGCGCCGACGAGCTGACGCTCGACCTGCCCGGCGCCGAGCGCGGCGACGTCGATCTGGCCCGCAAGGGCGAGGAGCTGATCGTCACGGCCGGGCCGTACCGCAGGGTGCTGGCGTTGCCCGCGGCGCTGGCCCGCAGGAAGATCAGCGGTGCCGCGCTCCGCGACGGAGTGCTCAGCGTCAGGTTCGTCGAGCCACACGAGGCCGATTCCGCACTACCGTTCAGCTCGGGGAGCGAATCCGAGCCCTGATGAGTTGAGGAGGATGAGCGACCCCACGAAGTCAGGGAGGGCCACATGACCGAGAACAACGACAGAGACCCCATCGGCACCGTCGCCGACGAGGCGCGCAAGCTGCTGGAGTCGATCCAGGGGCGGGCCACCCGCCAAATGGGCAGGAGCGTGTTCAACTCCTTCACCGGAGGCGGGCGAAGAGAACGCGATGTGTGGGAGGAGGCCGTGTCCGAACCCCACGACGAGTACATCTGCCGCGCCTGCCCGTTCTGCCGGGCGATCGCGGCGCAGCGCGAGTCCGATTCCGACGTGACGGGACACCTGATGGCCGCGGGCGGCGAGCTGTTCGCCGCCTTCCGCGGCGCCGTCGACGCGCTGAGCAAGCCCGCCCCCCGCGGGCCGCGTGACAGCCGCGATCGCCGCGACGACGTCGAACACATAGATCTGGGATAGGGAGACGACAGGGGCATGCTCACGATCGGTGTCGACATCGGCGGGACCAAGGTCGCCGCGGGTGTGGTCGACGACGCGGGAAAGATCGTCGAACACACGCTCAGGCCCACCGCCGCCGACCGCCCCGAGGTGGTGGCCGAGACGGTGGCCGACGTCGTTCGCGAGCTGTCCGAGGGCAGGCAGATCGAGGCCGTCGGGGTCGGCGCGGCCGGGTTCGTCGACGAGAGCCGCTCGATGGTGCGCTTCGCCCCCAACCTGGCCTGGCGCGAGGAGCCGCTGCAGAAGAAGATCAGCGCTTTGGTCGGCCTGCCCGTGGTGATCGAGAACGACGCCAACGCCATGGCCTGGGGCGAGACCAGGTTCGGTGCCGGCAGGGGCCAGTCCCACGTGGTCTGCGTCACGCTCGGCACCGGCATCGGCGGCGGACTGGTCTTCGACGGCGCCCTCTTCCGAGGCCGCTGGGGCATGGGCGCCGAGCTGGGCCACATGCAGGTCGTCCCCGGAGGGCGGCAGTGCGGCTGCGGCAACGTCGGCTGCTGGGAGCAGTACGCCAGCGGCCAGGCCCTCGTCAAGGACGCCAGGGAGATCGCGGAGGCCGGGCCCGAGCGGGCGGAGATCCTGCTCGGGCTGGCCGGAGGCAAGATCGAGGGCGAGGAGGTGACCGAGGCCGCGCGGCTCGGCGACGACGCCTCGCTGGAGGCGTTCGCCAGCCTGGCCGACTGGCTGGGCCAGGGCATGGCCGACATGGCCGCCATCCTCGACCCCGGCTGCTTCATCATCGGCGGCGGCGTCTCACGCGCCGCCGACCTGTTCATCGACCGGGCCCGCGAGACCTTCGCCAAGCGGCTCACCGGCCGCGGCCACCGGCCGCTGGCCGAGATCCGGCTGGCCGAGCTGGGCGCTTCCGCGGGCCTCGTGGGCGCCGCGGACCTGGCCAGGCAGCGCTGACGATCAGGGTCGCGAGCTACAACGCCCACGGCCTGCGCGACAGCGTGCCCGCGCTGGTCAGGGTCATCACCGCCCTGCGCGCCGACGTGCTGTGCCTGCAGGAGGCGCCCAGATCGTACGGCTGGCGCGCCAGACGGGCCCGGCTGGCCGCCTCCGCCGGCCTGCGCGTGGCCACCCCCGGCAGACGCGGAGGGGTGGCCGTCTTCACCGCGCCGCGCGTCGGCGTGCTGCACGCCGAGCACCACGTGCTGCGCCCCTTCCTCGCCCTGGAGCGGCGCGCGCTGGCGATCGCCGTCGTCGAGGCCGAGGGGAGGCGGCTGGCCGTCGGCTCGCTCCACCTCGACCTGCACGAGCCGGCCAGGCTCCATCACGCGGCCGAGGCCATGGCGCTGATCGAGGGCGTGGCCCGCCGCTTTCGCGCGACGGCCGTGCTCGGCGGCGACATCAACGAACAACCCCACCAGCCGGCCTGGCGCTTCCTCGCCGGGCGCCTGACCGACTGCCACGCCGCGGCGCCCATGGGCGACGGGCTCACCTTTCCCGCCCGGCGGCCCGCCGCGCGCATCGACGGGGTGTTCGCCGCGCGCGAGGCGCGTGTCGTGTCGTGCGGGGGAGTGGACGCCCCGATGGCCGATCTGACCGAGGCAAGCGACCATTTGCCCGTGGTGGCCGAATTGCGAGTTGGGGTCTAACGGGCAACCGGGGCTCTCCAACCCGTAGCATTTGTACATGACCCGTCGCTCTCAGCGGCGTGCGCTCTCCTTGATCTTGGCGACGTCCGTGGCCTCGACCCAGGCCACGCCCGCCGCGCATGCCGATCCCCGCCCTGCCGCGATCGAGGCGTGGCAGCAGTCGACCAGCGTGCGCCTTCAGGCCGACGGGTCGCTCTCCGACGTGCTCGCGATCTCGCCCAACGACGTGTGGGCCGTGGGCCAGCAGGAGATCTGGGACGTCTGGAAGAACCGCGGCACCATCCGCCACTGGAACGGCAGCGCCTGGGCCGAGGTGCCGGTGCGCGACGCCACGGCGGCGGGAAACCTGCGCGGCCTGGCCGCCGTCACCTCCTCCGACGTGTGGGCGGTCGGCGACGGGCACGACGGCCTGCCCTACCTGGCCCACGGCGACACGGCCGGCTTCGACCGGGTCAGGCCGCAGGGCCTGCGCGCCGGCGACTGGCTCGGCGGCGTCGACGCCAAGTCGGGCCGGGTCGTGGCGGTCGGCAGCCGCGAGAAGCGCGGGCTCATCCTCACCGGCCAGGGCAACTCCTGGACGGTGCAGGAGACCAAGGAGAAGGGGGCGCTCTACGCGGTGGCGGGCGGCTTCGCCGTCGGCGACACCGGCACCGAGCCGCTGATCGTCCACTCCTCCGGCGGCTCGTGGAAGTCCATGCCGCTGCCCTCGATCCCCGGCGGCTACCTGCGCGACGTCCAGGTCGACAACGCCAAGCGGGCGATGGCCGTCGGCGGCGTCTACCGAGGCCCCGGCCAGGTCTCACCGCTCGTGCTCACCTGGAACGGCAAACGCTGGCGCGAGCAGCCGCTGCCCGACTCCGAGGCCAGACTCTACGGCGTCACCGGCGACGGCAAGGGCCGCTACTGGATAGCGGGCTACGACCCGGCGCGGGCCGCCGAGCCGTACATGCTGCGCTGCGAGAAGGGCGAGTGCCAGGCCATCCGCGGCGCCGCCAAGAAGGGCAGGAGCAGCGTGCGCCTGCAGGCCGTGGCCTACCTGGCGGGCAAGAGCACGGTCTGGGCCGTCGGGCACGCGGTCGACACCCGCGACCGCTACACCGACGTCGTCGAATCGTTCGCCCCCAGGACCACCACGACGAAGTCCTAGAGCACGGCCCCGTCGTCCCAGCCCGAGTCGTTGGGCGGGCCGTCGCCCATGCGCACCACCAGCGCCACGAACCCCCCGATGAAGGCCGCCACGGCCGTGAACAGCGCCCACCCCTCCATGTGCCAGCTCGCCATCGCGGCCACCAGCAGGTAGGCGGGCCCGCCGAACAGCGCCACCCACGCCAGTTTGGTCGCCAGGTCCAGTTTGGGCAGGGGAGGCGGCGGGGGCGGCTGGAAGTGCCCTTCGTCCTCGTCCTCGTCGTCGTGCTTGCCCTCGGGGTCGTCGAGGTCGTCCTCAAGTTCCTCCGAGGGTTTGACCACCCGGCGGGTCGGCTCGACCGGGATGTTCTCGCTGTCCGGCCAGGGCTGGTCGGCCGAGTCGCGCTCGGCGGTGTCGTTGAAGGACGCGACGATCTGCCGCCAGACCTCGTCCTCGTCACTCTGGGGCGTCACCTAGATGGGCCTCTCCACAGCGATCGCGACTTCCCCCTGGGTGCGATCAGTCCCTCTGCAAGGGTACCGAGGCATGTGTCCGGATGAAGTCGAGGCTCCCGGCAAAGATCCTGTGGGCATCGTTGTCCAGCGTCGCAACATGGTAGCTATCGGTAAGCTCCTCGATCGTGGCCTGCGGGACCCTCCTGCGGATGATCGCCACACTCGTCGGTTTCACCACGTGGTCCTCCAGGCTGTGGTAGACCAGCAGCGGTTGTTTCAGTTTCGCCAGGTCGGCCTGCACCAGCGACCACAGGCTCGGCAGCGAGGCCGCCGCCTTCACCGGGGTGCGCGAGTAGGCCAGCTCGGTGACGCCGGGCTTCTTGACGTCGTTCGCGACGCCGGGCACCGACGGCACGAACCATTTCAGCAGCGGCGCCAGCCTCATCAGCGGCACGTCGTTCGTGATCGACGGGTTGACCGCCACGACGCCGCTGATCGCCCTGCCGTGCACCTCGGCCAGCCGCAGCGCGAGGCAGCCGCCCAGCGACAGCCCGGCCACGAACACCTCCGCGCAGCGGCCCTGGAGGACCGCGAACGCCTTCTCCACCTCGGCGTACCAGTCCTCCCAGCGGGTTCTGTTCATTTCCTGCCAACGGGTGCCGTGCCCCGGCTGGCGGGGCAGCGAAACGCTCACCCCGTGTCCGGCCAGGAATTCGGCCCACGGCCGCATCGACTGCGGCGAGCCGGTGAATCCGTGGCAGAGCAGAACACCGATCTGGCCTGCTTCGTGGTGGTAAGGCTCTGCGCCTGGCATGAGCGGCATAACAGCTCCTTGACGGAATTTCATCCCGGAACTGCCCGATCGTCGCACGTTCTAGGGTGTTTGTGCGAGAGCTGGTGTAGGAGCATGGCTTTCGAGATGGGAAGATGACTCTGCTTGCCGACAACGTGCTGGAGAAGAGGTACCGGGGTGTTCTACTGGGTGGTCAAGGCCATCTTGGGCCCGTTCCTCCGCCTTGTGTTCAGGCCATGGACGGAGGGCGCGGAAAACGTACCCAAACAGGGGGCGGCGATCCTGGCCGGCAACCATCTGTCCTTCGCCGACCACTTCTTCGGCCCGCTCCAGATCCGCCGCAAGGTCATCTCGCTGGGCAAGGCCGACTACTTCACCGGCCGAGGCGTGAAGGGCTTCTTCACCCGGCTGTTCTTCAGCGGGGTCGGCACCGTGCCGATCGACCGCTCGGGCGGCAAGGCCAGCGAGGCGGCGCTGCGCACCGGGCTGCGCATCCTGCGTGAGGGCCACATCCTGGGCATCTACCCCGAGGGCACCCGTTCACCCGACGGCCGCCTCTACAAGGGCAAGACCGGTGTGGCCCGGCTGGCCCTGGAGTCGCGGGTGCCGGTCATCCCGTGGGCCATGGTCAACACCTACGAGATGATGCCGCCGGGGCGTCCGCTGCCCAAGCTCGGCATCAAGCCCGGCGTCAGGTTCGGCAAGCCGCTCGACTTCTCCCGCTACTACGGGATGGAGGACGACCGCCTGGTCCTGCGGGCCGTGACCGACGAGATCATGTACGCGTTGATGGAGCTGTCAGGGCAGGAGTACGTCGACAAGTACGCCGCCAGCGCCAAGGTCGAGATGGAGCGGGCCGCCCGCGCCTCGGCCGCCGCCAAGAACTGAGCTCAGGCCGCTTCACCTCGCCCGTAAGGCGGCTTCGGTCTTGCGCATGGCGCTGGTCATCGCCCGCAGCTCCGCGCGGCTGAGGCGGTCGATCAGGAACGCGCGCACGACCTCCAGGTGGCCCGGCGCCACCCGCTCCAGGCAGCGCACGCCCTCGTCGGTGAGCACCGCCAGCACGCCGCGGTCGTCGCCGGGGCAGTGGGCACGCCTGACCAGGCCCGCCTTCTCAAGCTGGGTGATCTGGTACGTCAGCGCGCTCTTCGACACCACGACGCCTCTGGCCAGCTCCGTCATGCGCATCTGCCGCTCGGGGGCGTCGGCCAGCCGCACGAGGATCTCGTACTGGGGGTGGGTCAGCCCTGCCGCGGCCTTGAGCTGCTCCTCTATGCGCCGTTCGAGCAGGTGAGAAGTCGACAGGAAGGCACGCCACGCCGCCATCTCCGTCGCGTCAAGCCATCGCGGGTTTTTCATCGACACAGTGTATGCGTTGTTCAGATTTGTACTTTCCGGCTAAGGTTGTTGTTCAAATGTGAACGACTCCCAAGGAGATCGCATGGTGGACCAGGCGCGTCCGATCGTCCTGCTGCTCGCGAGAATTGCCATAGGCGTGGTCTTCCTCGTGCACGGCTACCAGAAGTTCGCGACGATGGGCATCGCGGGCACGACCAAGTTCTTCGAGTCGGTGGGCATCCCGCTGGCCGGTGTGGCCGCGCCGGCGGTGGCGGTGCTGGAAGTCGTCGGCGGGCTGGCGCTGATCGTGGGTGCGGCGTTGCCGCTCGTGGGCATGCTGCTGGCCCTGAACATGATCGGCGCGATCGTGTTCGTCCACGGCGGCAGCGGCTTCGGCGCGGCCGAGGGCGGCTACGAGTTCGTCCTGGCGCTGGCCGCCGCCAGCCTGGCCGTCGGGTTCACCGGCGGGGGCGCGTACGCGCTCGACAGCGTGCTGGCTCGCCGTCGCGGCGTGGCGCCGGCGACCATCTGACCCTGCGCTCCGACCGCGCGCGAGCGGTGGCCCCCTGAGGCCGGCCGCGCCTGCCCGTTCCCGTCGTGGTCCCCGCGGACCCCGCGCGCCCTCCGCGCTGGGGTCCGCGTCGTTTTCGTGCCCCGGCTCAGGACAGGTGGGCGCGGATCTGCCGGATGTGTTCGGGAGTCGTACGGCAACAGCCGCCGATCATCGACGCCCCCGCCTGCCGCCACTCCTTGGCGGCCTGGCCGAACTCCACCGGGTCCGCCAGCCCCAGCCAGCGCCGGTGACCGGCGTCCCAGGTCTCGCCCGAGTTCGGGTAGACCACCACGGGCGCCCCGCCCGACAGGCGGGAGATCAGCGACGGGATGTGGCGCGGCGGGGTGCAGTTGACGCCGACGGCCACCACCTGCGCGCTCCCGCCGAACAGCGCCGCCGCCCGCCCGATCGGGGTGCCGTCGTTGAGCCGCTCGCCGTCGCGGCAGGAGAAACTCACCCACGCCTTGACCCCCGGGGTGTGCCGCAGCAGCCTGGCCAGCGCCCGCGCCTCCGCATAAGACGGGATGGTCTCGCAGGCCAGCAGGTCGGCGCCGGTCGAGGCGAGGATCTCCCAGCGCGGCAGGTGCCAGGCGAACAGGCCGTCCTCGTCGAGGTCGTAGTCGCCGGTGTACTCGGCGCCGTTGGCCAGGTAGGCGCCGTACGGGCCGACCGAGGCCGCCACCAGCCCGCGTCCGGCCTCGTCGCGGGCCTGCGCGGCCAGCTCCACCGACCGCCTGATCAGCCGTTCCGCCTCGCCCGCGTCGAGCCCGCGCCGGACGAAACCGGGGATGGTGGCCTGGTAGCCGGCCGTCGTGGCGACGTCGGCCCCCGCGGCGAAGTAGTCGGCGTGGGCCCGCCGGATCACCTCGGGCTCCTCCAGCAGCAGCCGCGCCGACCACAGCTCGTCGCTCAGGTCGGCGCCGAGGCTTTCGAGCCGGGTGGCCAGGCCACCGTCCAGAACAAGTGCGGTCACCCATCCAGAATAGGGGGGCACTGAATCGGGCGGCCCGGAACGGCGGGGAAGGCCGTGGCGCCGACCCCCCCTGCTCACCGGCGCCGCAGCCGCCCCACCGCCCCGAACGGGCGAATCAGGTGCGCTTCCAGAACGGGCCGCGGCGGCCTCCGCCATCGGCCGGCGAGGACGGGCCGCCGACGAGGGCGGTCAGGACCTCCACGGCGCGATCGTGCAGGGCCTGCGCGTCCGCGCCCGGCAGTTCGGCCGACTCCAGCTCGCGGGCCAGCGCCGCCAGTTCCTCGTTCCCGCCCAGGTAGGCCGCCAGCGCCGCCAGCCGCGAGCCCAGGTCGGCCAGGTACAGCAGGTCGGACGCGGGCATTGCCTTGAGCCTGTCGAGCTCGGCCACCAGTTGCGGCCGGATCGACTCCAGCCGGTGCGCGGGCCTCGGCGCGAACGCCCCTCTGCCCCGCATCCCGCCCGCGGGAACCGAGGGAGCGGGCATCGGCGGCTGTCCGGCGAAGCTCTCCGCGCCCCCGCGCCCCAGGAAGTCGGGCGCGTCGGAGTTGAGGCCGGGCGCGCTCAACCGCATCCGGTGTGTGGACGCGGGCCCCGCGGCCATCATCGCGTGCGCCGTGAACCCGCCCGCCATCGGGCTCTGCGGCAGCTCCCAGCCGCTCGGCGGCTCCACCGGCTGGATGACCCGGTGCTCGGGGCCGCCGTCGGCGACCTTCCTGGTGTCCACGGCCACGTACGCGGTGAAGCGGCAGAGCACGCCGTACTCCAGGGACGTGCGCACGATCCGCTCCTCCAGGTCGTGCTCGCCCATGGCGTAACGGTCCTCCAGCTCACGCAGGTGCGCGCGGGCCCAGACGGCACGGACGGCAGGATTGTCCACGTTCACGCCCGCGACCTGCTCCTCCCACGGCGCTCCCGAGGCCAGGCCGCGCACGGTCACCGACGAGCCCTCGCGGTAGCGCCCGTACGCGCGCAGCGGCACGCCGGGGAAGATCGAGCCGAGGTGGGTGACCGTGCCGGGCTCGACGTCGAGGCCCTTGAGCGACAGGTCCGTCACCAGGGGCGCGCCGATCCTGCGGTGGATCTGCTCCATGGCGGCGTCCAGCCGGTCCTCCGACTCCACCAGCTCGCAGCGGCCCGCGCCGAGCCCCGCCAGCCGGCCCAGGAAGCCGGCGTTCACGGCCCGGTCGATGCCGACCGCGTGCACGCGCATTGCCGACAGCGCGCCGCCCGCCTGCTCCAGGATCTGGTCCTCGTTGCCGACCTGGCCGTCGGTGACCAGCACCACCACCCGCTCGCGTTCCGTCCGCCCGCCGAGGAGGGCGATGGCCTGGCGCAGCGGCTCCAGCATCTCGGTGCCGCCTCGGGCGTCGACGCGGGCCAGATGCTCGACGGCGCGGTACCTGTTGCGGTCGGACGCCTCCACGAGGCCCTCGAACGCCGGCTCCACCACCGAGTCGAAGGCCAGCACCGCGAACCTGTCCCGAGCCGTCAGCGTGTCGACGATGCGTGCTGCGGCCCTGCGCGCGGCCACCATCTTCCAGCCGCCCATGCTGCCGGAACGGTCGAGCAGCAGCACCAGGTCGCGTGGCGTGCGCGTGGCCTGGAGCGGCGGCGGGACGACGATGAGCGCGAACGTGCCCCGGCCGTCGAGCTGCAACGCCGTCGAGGCGTCGAACGACATGCGCAGGATGAAGTCGCGGTCGAGGCGCTCACCGGGACGCAGGCGTACCGTGTGGCCCTCCTCCTCCACCACGTGCAGGCTGGAGGCCAGCTCACGCAGCTCCAGCCCCGCGGCGTCGACCCTCGCGCTCAGCGACAACCGCACCGGGTTGGGGAAACCGGGCAGCAGGACGGGCGGGCTGATCCTGGAGGCGTCGGGCACGGCGTCGGTGTCGGGCGCCGTGCCGTCCCCGGCCGGCCGTCCGTCGATGGGCTGGCCCGGGATGTAGCGCGGCGCCACGACCAGGGGGAACCTGAACGTCGCCGCGCCGTCCTCGTACGGGAGCGGCTGGCTCATGCTCAGCTTCACCGAGACCCGCTCGCCGGGCAGGATGTTGCCCACCCTGATCGTGAACACGTCCGGCCGGTCCTCTTCCGCGATCGCCGCCCGCCTGCCCTCGCGCAGCGCCTGGTCGTAGTCGGCCCTGGCCTGGGCGCGCTCCTTCAGCACGCCCTCGATCACCCGGTCGTCGGCCTCCATCCTGAACGCCGTCACCGCGGCCCTGTCAGGCAGCGGGAAGAGGTAGGTGGCCTCCAGCGTGACGTCGAACGGGTTGCTGAACCCCTGCGTGACCTCGACCCCGGCGATGAGCCCCGAGATGTCGGCGGTCACGTCGACGCTTTCGAGCGGCAGGTTGCCGCGTTCGGTCCGCAGCGCGCCGAACCCGGCGTCCGGCACCGGCAGGCACCGTGCGGGCTCCAGCGAAGTGATCTTCATGTCAGCTCCCTCTCTTCGAGCACCGCGAGCAGCGGGCCCGCCGCCGCCAGCACCGCCTGAACGTCCTCCTCGGACAGGGCTCTGGCCCCGTCCAGCACGAGCCTGACCCCGGCTCCCAGCCGCACCCCCGCGACCACGCCACCGGCTTCTTCCGCCCGGGGTCCGAGCCCTCCGACGGTGCCAGGCTGCCCTTCGGGGTGATACCCGTCGGCCTCGTGTGCGGCGCCACCGCCCGGCCGCTCGGTCCAGAACCGCCCGCGTGCCGGGCCTTCGGGCGCCGCGTCGGCCAGCCGGGTGGTCTCCTCCAACGGGGCCGTCTCGCCCAGCCGAGCCCCGCTGTTCAGACGGGTCCCATCGTCCGGCCCCGCCCCACTGCCCAGATGGGCTCCGTCGTCCGGTCGAGCCCGGTTGTCCGGATGGGTCGGCGTGTCCGGGCGAGGGCCGTCGTCTCGATGAGTGTGGTTGCCCAGGTGGGCCGCTGACTCCAGTATTCGGTCGGTTGCGCCCGTCAGTGCCGCCTGGATTTGGGCGATCGAGTGCCCAGCCGCCTGCAGTCGCTTGATGGCCACCAGTTGCAGCAGGTGCCGCCGGCCGTAGCGGGCGATCCGGCCGCGCCGCGTCAGGGGCGGGTCAACCAGACCGATGGTCGTGTACCACCTGATCAGCCGTTCTCCGGGCACGTCGCGCACCCGGCCGTTGACGGTCGGGTGCGCGCTGCTCTCGGGCGCACCGGCACGCAGCGCGCGGGCCGCGTGCTCGGCCAGCTCACCGATGGTCCAGGTGTCGCTCATACCTTCACAATGACACTGTCATTATTACACTGTCAACGTGTGTTAGAAGCCCGGATGAATGGGCACGGGGACGCTGTTGCAAATAACCGGAAAAAACCTGACGGACAGGGAGGAATCACCCATGGCAGCCATCACCGGTCCGCTTTCGGGAGACGCCAAGAACACCGTCGCGAACGCCCTGCAGGGCGCCCTGGTCGATCTCGTCGATCTGTCCCTGGTGGCCAAGCAGGCACACTGGAACCTGGTCGGCGCCCACTTCCGCCCGATCCACCTCCAACTGGACGAGCTGACCGACCTCGCCAGAAGCCACATGGACACGATCGCCGAACGTTCCGTCGCCCTCGGCGTCAACCCGGACGGCCGCGCCGCCACGATCGCCAAGGCCACCAAGCTTCCCCAGCCGGAGGGCGGATGGCTGGAGGACGGCAAGGTGATCGCCACGATCACGGACACGCTGGACGGCATCAGCAAGCGCATGTACGAGCGCATCCGGGCCACGGGCGACGTCGACCCGGCCAGCCAGGACCTGCTCATCTCCGTGGCCCAGGACATCGACAAGCAGCACTGGATGTTCCAGGCCCAGCGCTGACGTCCACGAAGGACGACGACGCCAACGAGGCGACGTGGTGTCCGCGGCGGTGGCGTCTACGGGGAGCGTTTGCGGCGCTAGGCCGAGTTCCGTAACCGGTGGCCCAGGTGGGCCGCTCCGCCGTGCGGGCGTCGACCCGGCAATCCCATGTGACCTCGTCCAGGCCGAGGTTGCGGCGCGTACCCGGCCACGAGTCGGAGGAGGCTTGTAGCCGCGTCAGACGTACGGAACGTGACACTCGGGTAGCGCGGTCACTGGGTTTGCGCAGAATTTGATGTCGCGAGTCCTTGCCATTCATGTCGGTGCGGTCCACTAGCGTGGCACCTAGAGGGAGGCCCCACGATGTCCCAGAAGACTCTCCTCCGCACGGGCCCGCTCTTGGCGGGCGGCACCAGCCCGTACGGACCGCTCGGCCTGGCGGGCGACGACGGTCTCGCGCTGCCCGCGGGTTTCACCGGCAGGGTGGTGGCCCGCTCCGGCCGTAAGGTGGCCGGGCTGACCTGGCACTCCGCTCCTGACGGCGGCGCCTGTTTCCCCGACGGCGCCGGCTGGATCTACGTGTCCAATTCCGAGCTGCCCCTGCTCGGGGGTGCCTCGGCCCTGCGTTTCCACGCCGACGGCAGCGTCGCCGACGCCTACAGGATCCTGTCGGGCACCGACCTCAACTGCGCGGGCGGCGCCACGCCGTGGCACACGTGGTTGTCGTGCGAGCTCGGCCACCGGGGCCGCGTCTTCGAGTGCGACCCGTACGGCGCCCGCGCGGCCCGTCCCCGCCTGGCCATGGGCCGCTTCAAGCACGAGGCCGCCGCCTGCGACCCGGAGCGGCACGTGATCTACATGACCGAGGACGAGACCGACGGCTGCTTCTACCGGTTCAGGCCCAGCGACTGGGGCGACCTGACCGAGGGCACGCTGGAGGTGTTGTGCGCCTCGGGCCAGTGGCAGCAGGTGCCCTCGCCTGCGGCGCTGCTCAAGGCGTCCCGCCACCAGGTCGAGGACGCCCGCCACTTCGACGGCGGCGACGGCTGCCACTACGTCGGCGGGGTCTGCTACTTCACGACCAAGGGCGATACGGGCCTGTGGGCCTACGACGCGCAGACCTCCACGCTCGACCGTCTGTGCGCGGGTGTGCGCGCCATCACCGCCGCGCCCTCGGGCGACCTCTACGTCGCCAGGGAGACGACGGAGATCGACGTCATCGCGCCGGACCGGGCGGTCACCCCGTTCCTCAGGCTCGAAGGGCACGACGGGGCCGAGCTGACGGGGCTGGCGTTCTCGCCCGGCGGCGAACGGCTCTACTTCTCGGCCAGGCGCGGCCGCACGGAGGGGCACACGTTCGAGGTGGCGGGCCCTTTCCGGCACGGCTGAGGCGGCGTACCGGCACGAGCTTCACCTGAGGGAGCGCACTGACACGAGCTCGCGCTGAGGTGGCGCACCGGCACAAGCTTCAGCTCAGGTAGCGCACCAGCATGAGCTTCAGTTCCGCGACCAGTTCGGCGCCGCGTTCAGACGTCGTCGTGGTGATCATCGGCATGACCGCCTTCACCATGGCCAGCGCCATCGTGCCGGTGAGCAGTGCCCGCTCCTCCGGCAGGTCGGGGGAGCGGCGGCGGAGCATGGCGGCGACCTGGCGGGCGATGTCGTCGTGCAGCCGCTGCGAGGCCGCGACGAGTTGATCGCCGGTGGCGGTGCCGTACAGCAGCGACCAGTACGCCGGCGAGGCGCTCTTGAAGCGCACGCTCTCGTCCACGAACTGCCCGACCAGCGCCTCCAGCGGGACCTTCGGGGAGACGGCGGCGAGCTGGGCGGCCCAGAACTCCTGGCGCTCGTCGGTGTAGCGGGACACCAGCCCGTCCAGGATCTCCTCCTTGTTGCGGAAGAACTGGTACAGCGACCCGGGCGACATTCCGGCGCGCGCGGCGACCTGGTTCGTCGTCATGTCCGGGTAACCGACCTCGGCGATCACCGACTCGGCGGCGTCGAGGATCTCGGCCATGCGCTTGAGGCCGCGCGCCTGCCGACGGACCGTGCGTTCAGCCATGGGTCTCCTCGTTGACAAATGCGAGCTTTTACTTGTATTTCTGGGTGCAGAAAACACGAGTAGTTTACCGAGTTTCTTCGGGGAGGCCCCATGACAACCGTGCTGGTCGCGTGGTGCGACGGCGAGTTCGGCCCGCTGACGGCGCTCACGCCGGCGAGGAGGGGCGATCGCGCGGTCGCCACCGTCCGCGACCCGGACTCCGCAGGCATCCGCGAGCGTTCTCGCCTCGAGGCGCTGGGACCGCGTCCGTGATGGCGGTGGACACGCGGGCCAGGCCCCGCCGCCAGGCCGCTGCCGAGCCGCCGCTGCGCAGGCTGGGCTTCCTCCTGGTCCGCCGCCGCAGGCTCGTGCTCTCTCTGTCCCTGCTCGGCCTGATCGTGGCGGCGGTGCTCGCGGCGGGGGCCGTGTCGGGGCTGTCGCTGGCCAGGTTCGAGGCGCCGGGCTCGGAGTCCGACAGGGCGCAGGCCGAGCTGGTCGAACGCTTCGGCACGGGCAGCCCCGACATGATCTTCCTGGTGACCGCCAGGAACGGCACGGTGGACGACCCGGCGGTCGAGGCCGAGGGCAGGCAGCTGACCGAGCGGGTCGGACGCGGGGAGGGCGTCGCCGAGGCCGCCTCGTACTGGACCCGCGGCAAGCCCGCCACGCTGCGCAGCCAGGACGGCCGGCACGCGCTGATCGTCGTGCGCATCCCGGGCGACGCCGACCACGTGCGCGCCCAGATCCTGCCCACGCTCGTGCCGGAGATCACCAAGGGCTCTGACCTGCTCCAGGTGCGCTCCGGGGGAGGGGAGGAGGTCTTCCGTGAGACGGTGCCGCTGGCCAGGCAGGACTTCGTCCGCGCCGAACTGGTCATCTTCCCGCTGGCGTTCGTGCTGCTCTGGCTCTACCAGCGGCGGGTCATGGCGGCTCTGGTGCCGATCCTGGCCGGCCTGTTCGCGATGGCGATCGGGCTGGCCCTGCTGCGGGGCGTCCTGCTGTTCGCCGACATCTCCACCTTCGCCCTGAACCTCACTCTGGCCATGGGCCTCGGGCTCGGCATCGACTACTGCCTGTTCGTCATCCAGCGTTTCCGCGAAGAGACGCGCAAGGGCAAGGACCGGGCGAGCGCGGTCGCCGGGGCCGTCGAACACGCCGGCAGGACCGTGCTGTTCAGCGGGCTCACCGTGGCCACATCCCTGGCGGTGCTGTTCGCGCTGCCGTTCGACTTCCTGCGCTCTTTCGCCTACGCGGGCATCGCCGTCGTCATCGGCGGGCTCGTCGCGGCGGTGCTGGTGCTGCCCGCCGTCCTGGCGACCGTCGGCGGCTCCATGCTGCCCAGGCGGGTCAGGCCCGAGCGGGACTCCGGCTTCTGGCACGGGCTGGCCGTGCGGGTGATGCGCCGCCCGCTGGTGTTCGGCGGCCTGGCCACGGCCGTGCTCCTGCTGCTGGCCTCGCCCTTCCTCGGCCTGCGTTTCGGCGCGGCCGACGACCGCATCCTGCCCCCCGAGGCGTCCGCGCGGCAGACCCAGGAGATCATCCGGCAGTCGTTCCCCGCGGAGGAGACCGACGCCATCCAGGTGATCTCGGCGAAGGCCACGACGGGCGACGTGTCGTCGTACGCCACGGCCCTGTCGCAACTCCCCGGTGTGGCCCAGGTCGACTCCGCCTCCGGTTCCTTCGCCGACGGCCGCCGGGTCGGCGACGGCGACCAGGCCCGGTTCCAGGCGCAGGGCCGGGGCACCTGGCTGTCGGTGGTGCCGTCGGCCGAGGCCCTGTCCGACGACCCCGTACGCCTGGTGGAGTCCGTCCGCTCGGTCGAGCCGCCCTTCGAGGTGCTGGTCGGCGGCTACCCCGCGGAGCTGTCGGACTACCGCGCCTCGGTCGTGGACCGCCTGCCGCTGGTGCTGGCGCTCATGCTGGGCGTGAGCTTCGCCGTCCTGTTCCTCATGACGCGCAGCCTGATCATCCCGCTGAAGGCGACCCTGTTGAACGTCCTCAGCCTCGGCGTCATGTTCGGCGCCATCGTCTGGATCTTCCAGGACGGCAACCTGTCCGGCCTGCTCGGCTTCACCCCCACGGGCACGCTCGATCCGAGCATCCCGATCCTGATGCTCTGCATCGCCTACGGGTTGTCCATGGACTACGAGGTGTTCCTGCTGTCACGGATCAAGGAGGAGTACGACAGGACGGGCGACACGGAGGAGGCCGTGGCCACCGGGCTGCAGCGCGGCGCGCCGCTGATCACCGCCGCGGGCGGGATCCTGGCGCTCACCTTCGCCGCCTACGCCTCGGCCCAGGTGGCGTTCGTGCAGATGCTGGGCGTCGGCATGGCCGTGGCGGTGCTGGTGGACGCGACCGTGATCAGGGCGGTGCTGGTGCCGAGCCTGATGCGCCTGGCGGGCCCGCTCAACTGGTGGCCTTCAGGTCGAGCGACCACAGCTCCTCGGTGACCTCGACGCCGTTGTCCACCCCCTTCTCCTGTGACTCCAGCTCGAACCCGGCTGCCTGGTAGAGACGCCGCGCGCTCACCAGGCAGTCGCGCGTCCACAACGTGATCCGTTCGCAGCCCTGCGACCTGGCGTGCCGCAGGCACTCCCGCACCAGCGCCCGACCGATGCCCAGCCCTCGGGCGGACGGCTCGACCAGCAGCATCCGCAGCTTGGCCGTCTTGTGGTCGACCCGCACGCAGAACACGCATCCGGCCCGCTGCCCGTCGACCTCGGCGATCCACCCGGCGTCCCGCGAGAGGTCGAGATCGCCGACGATCCTGGCCACGAGCTGCTCGAAGTCGGTGCCCCAGCCGTACTCGGCGCCGTACAGGACGCCGTGCCGGTAGGCCACCCAGCCCAGGTCGCCGGGGCGCGGGGGCCTGATCACGTACGGCTCGCGCCGTTCCGGGGGGCCGAGCAGCGCCCTGATCGTCGCCATGCCGGAGACCAGGCGCTTCTGGTCTTCGTCCGGCAGAGCGGCCAGCAGCCGCTCGATCTCCTGCCCGGAGCGCCGGTCGAGGTCGGCGAAGATCTGCGCGCCGGCGGGCGTGAGCCGGACGATCTGCTTGCGCGCGTCCGACGCCGACCGTTCGCGCGTGATCAGCCCGTCGCCCTCGAACCTGGTCATGATCCTGCTGAGGTAGCCCGCGTCGAGGCCGAGCAGCCCGCGCAGCTCGCCGGTCTCCATGAGCCCGCTCTGGGCGAGCTCGAACAGCACCCGCGCCTCGGTCAGCGAGTACGGCGAGTCGAGCAGGCCGGTCTGGAGCGCGCCGATCACCTTCGTATAGAACCGGTTGAAGGCTCTGACCTCAGAGACCCTTGATTCAGTCAACGAATTCATTGCCATAGTCAACCATGCGAAGGACGTGTTGTGAAAATCTCCATAGGCGGCTACGGCCCCGGCATCGTCACGATCGGCGGCGGTCTGACCAGAGTGGCCTCGCCGTCGTTCCTTGCCGCCCACCCCGCCCTGCCCGTGCTGTACGCGGTGGGCGAGCTGGAGCGCGGCTGGCTCACCGCCTTCGAGACCGGGGACGCGCCGCGCCCGCTGGACGAGCGGCCCAGCGAGGGCGACAGCCCCTGCCACGTGGCCGTGGACCCCACGGGGACCCTGCTCGCGGCGGCCAACTACGGCGACGGCACCGCCCTGCTGTGCCGGCTCGACGGGCGCGGCGCGTTCACCGGAGAGCCGATCGTGCTGCGTCACGAGGGCTCGGGCCCCGACCCCGAGCGCCAGAAGGGCCCGCACGCCCACCAGGCCGTCTTCCACGACGACATCCTGCACGTCTCCGACCTGGGCACCGACGAGATCCGCCGCTACACCTACGACGGCGCCCCGCTGGAGCCGATCACGCTGGCTCCCGGCACCGGCCCGCGTCACTTCGCCTTCGCCGGATCACGCCTGTACGTGGCGGGCGAACTCGCCGGCACCGTCACCGTCATCGACGGCGACCGGCACACGATCGTGCCCGCCTCCCGTTCCGGGGACAAGAACCAGCCCTCCCACCTGGAGCTGCACGGCGACTTCGTCTATGTCGCCAACCGCGGCCCCGACACGATCGGCGTGTTGCGCGCCGACGACCTGTCGCCGGTGGCCGAGGTGCCGTCGGGCGGCGACTGGCCCCGGCACTTCGCGATCGACGGCGACCGCATGTACGTGGCGAACCAGTACTCGGGCGGCGTGGCCGTCTTCGCGCTCAAGGACGGCGTCCCCGAGCCCACCGGCCAGGTGTATGAGGTGGAAAGCCCGGCCTGCGTGCTGATCATGTAAGGAGTTGGCCAAGTCGCGGCCCCGCGCCCCGCCCGGTCGTGACCATGGGCCTGTGCTGAGGATCTTGGTTGTTCTCGTCCTGCTGGCGGCCGGCTGCACCGCCGCGCCGCCCCCCGAACCGCCCCGGCCGGCGGCCGTCGCTCCGGCGCCGTCGCCGGTCATGGACGTGCAGGAATCGTGGCGCATCACCCGGCACGGCGCCGAACACGAGATCGAGGGCTACGCCGACGAGGTGAGCGTCCTGCCGGGAGGGCGGTTCGGGCTGCACGTCTCGACGACCGCGCCGCGCTTTTCCGCCAGCGCCTTCCGCATGGGCGCGAACCCAGCCAAAGTGTGGGAGTCCGCCCAGGTCAGGGGCGTGCGCCAGGCGCCGGCCAGGGTCGTGGACGGCACCGTGACCGCCACCCACTGGTCCAGGTCGCTGACCGTCGACACCACCGGCTGGCGGGAGGGCGCGTACCTGGTCAGACTCGACGCCTCCTCCGGCGCCCAGCGCTACGTGCCCGTCACCGTCCGCTCGGCCTCCACCCGGGGCCGCGTGGTGATCGTGAACGCGGTCACCACCTGGCAGGCCTACAACCTGTGGGGCGGCCACAGCCTCTACAAGGGCCCCGGCGGGTACGACGACCGCTCCAGGGCCGTCACCTTCGACCGCCCCTACGACGGCGCCGGAGCCCGGCTCTTCCTCGCCTTCGAGAAGGACGCCCTGGCCGTGGCCGAGCAGAGCGGCGTGCCGCTGGCGTACCTGACCAACCTCGACCTCACGCCGGGCGCGCTCGACGGCGCCCGCGCGGTGGTCTCGCTCGGCCACGACGAGTACTGGTCGCCCGGCATGCGCACGGTCGTCACCGAGGCCAGGGACCACGGCGTGAACCTGGCCTTCCTCGGCGCCAACGCGGTCTACTGGCGCGTCGCCATGCACGGCAGGACACTCGCCTGCGACAAGGTGCGCCTGTGCGAGCTGTGGCGGGCCTCGCGGCCGGAGAGCGAACTGGTGGGGCAGATGTACGACTGCTTCCCCGCCGAGGGCGCCTACCGGGTGAGCAGGCCCGGCCACTGGATCTTCGCCGGCACCCGGGGGCGGAACTTCCCCGGCATGCTCGGCGTGGAGACGGACAAGGTGTCGCAGGGCTCCCCGGACAACGTCCAGGTGCTGGCCGAGTCGCCGCTCACGTGCGGCGGCCGGGCCACCGTCAGTCACAGCACCTACTACACGGCGCCGGGCGGGGCGGGGGTGTTCGCCTCGGGGACGATGCGCTGGGTGTGCGCGATGCGAGGAAGGCGGTGCGGCCACGGGGTGAACGAGGCCGCCGCCGCCTTCACCCGCCGATCGACGATCAACCTGCTGACCAGGTTCGCCGAGGGCCCGGCGGGGCGTCCCTAGGAGCCGTCCCGCGCGGTCAGCAACTCCCCGATGAGCCGCATGATCTCCTGCTCGGCCGGCTTCCTGGTCACCCCCAGGGCCGCCAGCGATCGCACGACGGGCTCGTTCTCCAGCGACAGGACGCCGAGCAGGACGTGCTCGGTGCCCACGAAGTTGTGGTCGAGCAGCAGCGCCTCGCGCGGCGCCAGGTCCAGCACCTTCCTGCTCTGCGCGGAGAACCGCGGCCCCTGAGGAGGCGCGGACGGGGTCTGAGGGGGCTCGGAGGAGGCCGGTGTGTCCGCCGGGCCGAGCGTGGCCAGCACGGCGGCCTCGGACGCCTCCGGCGACGCCCCGAGTGTCACCATCGCCCTGGCCGCCAGCCCCTCGGGCTCGCCCAGCAGGCCCAGAACCAGGTGTCCGACCTCGATGACGTCGTGCCCGGACGCCTGCGCGGCCTCCCGGGCCTTGAGCACGGCACCGCGTGCCCTCTTGGTGTAGCGGCGGTAGTTGGGCAGGTCGTCGGCCAGGGGGCCGGAGCCGCCGCCCTCCTTGGGGACGAACCGCTTCTGCGCGGCCTGTTTGCTGACGCCCATGCTGCGCCCGATGTCGGTCCAGGAGGCGCCGGAGCGCCTGGCCTGGTCGACGAAGTGGCCGATCAGGTGGTCGGCCACCTCGCCGATGTACTCGCCCAGCGTCACGGCGTCGGACAACTCGCCGAGCGGGTCGCCCTCCGGGTGCCGGACTTTGATCGCGGTGATGAGTTCGTCAAGACGAACGACGGTGTCCATATCGTCAACCATAGGTTGACGGCGCGCATGCGTCAACCCTAGGTTGACGGAGCTTCGTAGCTGTCGGGCATGATCTGCCCGTTTTCGGTAACTATGAGGGCGGTCACCCTAGTTGTGGTGGCCAGCACGCTCACGAAATCGTCTCCCCATAGGGGTTTAAGGTGCGCACTCTTGCGTTTGGTCTAGACCACTGCCCGCGCCGACGGGCACAATGCGATTCTGGTTCGTGAACCCCGTCGGGAGGAACCCGCCATGCGTATAGGAGTGTTGACCGGGGGCGGCGACTGCCCCGGTCTCAACGCCGTGATCAGGGCCGTGGTGCGGAAGGGGGTGAGCGTCTACGGTCACGAGTTCGTGGGCTACCGCGACGGCTGGCGCGGCCCACTCGAAGGCGACACGATGCCGCTCGACATCCAGGCCGTACGCGGCATCCTGCCACGGGGCGGGACCATTCTGGGCTCCTCCCGCACCAACCCGATCAAGATCGAGGGCGGCGTCGACCGGATCAAGGAGAACCTCGCCACCACCGGCGTGGACGCCCTGATCGCCATCGGCGGCGAGGACACGCTCGGCGTGGCCAAGCAGCTCTACGACCGCGGCGTGAACGTCGTGGGCGTGCCCAAGACCATCGACAACGACCTGTCGGGCACCGACTACACCTTCGGCTTCGACACGGCCGTCAACATCGCGATGGAGGCCATCGACCGGCTGCACACCACCGCCGAGTCCCACCACCGGGCGCTCATCTGCGAGGTCATGGGCCGGCACGCGGGCTGGATCGCCCTGCACGCGGGCATGGCGGCCGGCGCGAACGTGATCCTCATCCCGGAGAAGCCGTTCGACATCGAACGGGTCTGCGAGTACGTCGAGTCCCGCTTCCGCACCCGCTACTCGCCGATCGTCGTGGTCGCCGAAGGCGCGCACCCGATAGAGGGCCAGATGGAGCTGCAGGCGGGCGAACTCGACGCCTTCGGCCACGTACGGCTCGGCGGCATCGGCGAGATGCTGGCCAAGGAGATCGAGAAGCGCACCGGCAAGGAGGCCCGCACGACCGTGCTCGGCCACATCCAGCGCGGCGGCACCCCGACGGCCTACGACCGGGTGCTGGCCACCAGGTTCGGGCTGCAGGCCATCGACGCGGCCCACGAGGGCGACTACGGCAAGATGGTCGCGCTGCGCGCCACCGACATCATCCGCGTCGGGCTGGATGAGGCCACCGCCGAGCTGAAGACCGTGCCGGTCTCGCGCTACTCCGAGGCCGAGGTGTTCTTCGGCTGAGTGAAAGCGGCTTGCAAGCGGCGGGCCGTACCTTCTGAGTCAGCGGGGTTTCCGCTACAACCCGCTCAGGGTACGGCTTACGCCGCTGCGAGTCGGCGGCCCACTACGCGGCGTGGGCCGTACCCAGGACATAGCTCATCGCCGGGGCGTGCCGAAGAGATCCACTTCTGGCACGCCCTCGTCGCGTCCGCGCTCCCGCCGTTTGAACTCCGCCTCGCTGCGCAGTTCCTTCTCCGACGGCGACAGGACGACGGCGAGCAGCAGCCCGACGGTGATCACGCTGATGCCGACGATCAGCGGCAGCAGGAAGTCGATGGGCCTGGCGCCCGTCAAGGGCCCCATGTGCGCGTGCGGACGCACCGACATCGAGAACATCCCCGTGTAGTGCATGCCGGAGACCGCCACGCCCATGACCAGCGCCGCTCCGCCGATCCTGAGCGCGCCGCTGACCCGCAGCGCGAACCAGAGCGCCACCGTGGCCGCCGCCACCGCGATCAGCACCGACAGCGAGACCAGCACGGGGTCGAAGACGGCCTGGCCGGGCATGTTCATGGCGGCCATGCCGAGGTAGTGCATGGCCGCCACGCCCGAGCCCGTCAGGATGCCGCCGCCGAGCAGGTAGCCCAGGCGGTCGCCGCCGTGGGAGGCCACGAACAGGCCGATGGCCACGAAGACGATCGCGATGATCGCGGAGGCGGCCGTGAGCGGCACGTCGTACCGGATCGCCGAGCCGGTGACGGAGAAGCCCGTCATGGCGATGAAGTGCATCGTCCAGATGCCCGTGCCGCCGATCGCGATCGCCGCGCCGACCAGCCAGAACCTGCCCTCACGGCCGCCGACCAGGCGTGCGCGGGAGGCCAGCAGGAGCCCGAGCATGGAGCCGACGCTGGACATGACGTAGGCGAGAACAGGCGTTATGAGCCCATACGAAAAATGGTCAATCGGCGACATGCCCCACCCATCATCCCGACGCACCGATAAGGGAGTATGAACGGGGATTTGTCGCTCGCGCAACTACCTTCTGCGTGCCTGCATCGGCTGCTGCTGCGCCGGGGCGGGATAGGTGAGTTGCTCCTGCTGCTGGGTGCGGCGGCGCAGTTCGAGCTTGGCGACGAGTTCGGCGTCCTCGTGCAGTTCCTCCTCCGACGGGGACAGGATCACCATGAGGAGCATGGTCAGCGTGATCAGGCTGATCACGGTCATGAGGGGCACGAGGAAGTCGAGGGCGTCGGCCCCGTGCAGGACGCCGGGCTTGGAGTCGACGGTGACGTGCATGGCGTACATGCCGGTGTAGTGCATTCCGGACACGGCCACGCCCATGACGAGGGCGGCGCCGGTGATCCAGACGGTCTTCTTGACCCGCATCGTGAACCACAGCGCGACCGTCGCCGCGACCACGGCGATGGCAACGGAGGCCGCCACGGTGATTCGGTCGTAGGAGACGTGCGCGGACATGTTCATCGCGTACATGCCCAGGTAGTGCATCGAGGCCACGCCGAGCCCCGTGAGCAGGCCGCCGCCGAGCAGGGCCAGGACGCGGCCGCCCCCGTGCGAGACCAGGAACAGGCCGGCGCCCACGACCACGATGGCCACCAGGGCGGAGGCCGCCGTGAGCCACACGTCGTACTTGATCTGGGTGCCGTCCACCTGGAAGCCCATCATGGCGATGAAGTGCATGACCCAGATGCCGGTGCCGCCGATGGAGATGGCCGCGCCGAGCAGCCACCGCACCCGGGCCCCGCCACGCGAGGCATGCGCCTGTGCGGTGAGCCGCAGCCCGAGCATGGAGCCGATGCACGACATCACGTAGGCGAGCAACGGCGTGAGCAGACCGTAAGTGAAATGATTGACAGCGGTCATCTATCGGTTCCTTGCATTTAGGGGTCTCCGGATTGTGCCATCTCGGATGTCCCTTTCGCTTGGATACTGCAAATATCTGTAAACTTGCGTGTCGGAAACATGAGAAGGACTCATGGGTATCGAAGGGCCCTTCTGGCGGGCGATCGCGGTCTTCCGCGTCGCCTCGCTCGTGTACGCGGCCGTGCTGATGGCCCAGCACAGGGGGTACGAGGAGCCGGTCCTCGGCTGGCTGGTGATCGGCGTGATGGCGCTGTGGACGGCGGGGGCGACGTTCGCCTACGCGGCCGCGTCGCTGCGCCGGTGGCCGCTGCTGGGCATCGACCTGCTCGTCGCGCTGGCGTGCCTGCTGACCACCCCGTACGTCGAAGGGGTCAGGCAGGGGGCGGAGGGCGTCATGCCGGTCCCCGCGACATGGGTGGCCGGGCCCGTGCTGGCCTGGGCCGTGTACGGGGGCAGGCGCGCGGGGGCCGTCGCGGCGGCCGGCGTTTCGGCCGGTGACTTATGGCTGCGGGCGCGCGCCGGTGACGATCCCGTCCTCATCAACGGGGCGGTCCTGCTCTTCCTGACAGGCGTCGTGGTCGGCCACGTGGCCCGGCTGGCCAAACAGGCGGAGGAGCGCATGCAGCTGGCCGCCGAGATGGAGGCCGCCCAGCGCGAGCGGGAGCGGCTGGCCAGGGACATCCACGACTCGGTGCTGCAGGTGCTGGCCATGGTGCGGCGGCGCGGGCGCGAGATCGGCGGGGAGGCCGCCGAGCTCGGACGCCTGGCCGGCGCCCAAGAGGCCGCCCTGCGCCAGCTCATCCTGGGAACCCCTCCTTCAAGGCAGGCGGTTTCTTCCGCGAAGGGCGCGGCGGATCTGCGCCCGCTCCTGCTGCGTCACGGCTCTTCCGAGGTGATGGTCTCGACGCCGGCGACGCCGCTGGTGCTGCCCCTGGAGGTCGCCCAGGGGGCGTCGGCGGCGGTGGGCGCGGCCCTGGACAACGTACGCGCGCACTGCGGGCCCGAGGCGCGGGCCTGGGTGCTGGCGGAGTCGGGGGAGGGGACCGTGACCGTCAGCATCCGCGACGACGGACCGGGCATCCCGGACGGACGCCTGGACGAGGCGCTCGCCGACGGCCGCATGGGGGTGGCCCGATCCATCCGCGGCCGCGTGGCCGAATTGGGCGGCGAAGTCTCCATCGTCAGCATCCCCGGCCAGGGCACCGAGATCGAGATCACCCTCCCCACGTAACCCCGGTCGCAGTGCCCGCTCGAAGGGGGGAGCGCCGTACAGTGGCGGCATGGTGCGGGTCATGGTGGTGGACGATCATCCCATGTGGCGTGACGGCGTGGCGCGGGACTTGACCGAGGCCGGTTACGAGGTCGTGGCCACCGTCGGCGAGGGCGGGCAGGCGATCAGGGCGGCCGGGGCGGTGCGGCCCGACGTCGTGGTGCTCGACCTGAGGCTGCCCGACATGTCGGGTGCGGAGGTGGCGGCCGGGATGGCCGCCGCGGCGTCCCCGCCCCGGGTGCTGGTGTTGTCGGCCAGCGCCGAGCAGGAGGACGTGCTGGAAGCGGTCAAGGCGGGCGCGTCCGGGTATTTGGTGAAGTCGGCCAGCAGGGAGGAGTTCCTGGAGGCGGTACGCCGCACCGCGGACGGCGACGCCGTGTTCACCCCGGGCCTGGCCGGGCTCGTGCTGGGCGAGTACCGGCGGCTGGCGGCGCAACCGGCGCCCGTCGAAGGCCCGCGACTGACCGACCGCGAGACGGAGGTGCTCAGACTGGTGGCCAAGGGCCTGTCGTACAGGCAGATCGCCGAACGTCTCGTGCTCTCCCACAGGACCGTGCAGAACCACGTGCAGAACACCCTCGGCAAGCTCCAGCTCCACAACCGGGTGGAGCTGGTCCGATATGCGATCGAGCGAGGGCTGGACGCGGACTAAACTCGAGGGATCGCAACGTTGCCCACAACGTCGCGTTTTCCCTGTCTTCCCGGAGGTTCCACCATGACGATGTCCGCCCTGGGCGAGCCGTGCGTTCTGCTCAAGCTGGGCGAGATCGTCCTCAAGGGCAAGAACCGCGAGCTGTTCGAACGCCGCCTGATCAGCAACATCCGTGAGGCGCTCCAGACGGTCGACCTCAAGGTCGACGTGCGCAAGCGGCACGGCGTGATCGCGATCTTCCTGCCCCAGGGCGCCACCGCCGAGCAGGCCGAGGCCGTGGCCCAGCGGGTCGCCGACGTGCCCGGCCTGGTCTGGATCCACCGGGCCTGGCGGGTCGCCAAAGACCCCGACACCGTGCTCAAGGCCGGTCTCGAACTGGTCGGCGAGAGCGAGGAGGCCAAGCGCGGCGCCCGGTTCGCGGTGCGCTCGCGCCGTCGCGACAAGCGCTTCCCGCTGCGCTCCAACGAGCTCGACCGGCTCGTGGGCGGCGCCATCAACGACGAGTACGGCCTGCCGGTCGACCTGAAGAACCCCGAGCTGACGGTCTCCATCGAGGTCGACAGGGACGAGGTGTTCGTCTTCACCGGCGGCATCCCCGGCCAGGGCGGCTTGCCGGTCGGCAGCAGCGGCCGGGCGCTGGTGCTGATGTCGGGCGGGATCGACTCGCCGGTGGCGGCCTACCGGATGATGCGGCGCGGCCTGCACGTCGACTTCCTGCACTTCTCCGGCATCCCGTTCACCACCTCCGAGTCGATCTACAAGGCCTACGCGCTGGTCAGGAAGCTCGACAGGTTCCAGGGCAGGTCGCGGCTGTGGGTGGTGCCGTTCGGCAAGGCGCAGCAGTCGATCCGCAACTCGGGCCAGGACCGCCTGGCCGTGATCGCGCAGCGGCGGCTCATGCTCAAGACGGCCGAGGAGGTCGCCCACCGCATCCGCGCCTCCGCGCTGATCACCGGCGACGCGCTCGGCCAGGTCTCCTCGCAGACCCTGGCCAACATCACCGCCCAGGACAACGCGGTGGAGCTGCCGATCCTGCGCCCGCTGGTGGGCTGGGACAAGACCGAGATCATGGCCGAGGCCCGGCGCATCGGCACGCTGGAGATCTCGGAGCTGCCCGACGAAGACTGCTGCACCCTGCTCGCCCCCAAGCGAGCCGAGACCCGGGCCAAGATCGAGGATCTGAAGCAGATCGAGAAGCGGCTCGACGCCGAGGAGCTGTGCGTGCAACTCGCCGACTCGATCCAGGAGTACACGCTCTAGCCGAGGTCAGGCGTCGACCTTGAACGGGTCGTGCTCGGCCAGCAGCTTGTCCAGCCTGGCCTGGTCGACGCGGTTGCTGACCTCGGCCAGCTCCTGCCGGTCGCGCACGACCTTGCACAGCGTGATGGTCGAGGTGACGACGTACAGCAGCCCGAGCCCGAGGAACGCCCTGATCCACCCGGCGGTGGGCAGATAGAACAGCGCGATGGCCACGGCGGACAGCGAGACGACGAACGACAGGACGGCCTGTACGTAGTACGCGGTGGTCTGCGTGGGTTGAATGGTTTTTGTCATGCGGCCATCGTCGGTCCGGGCGATGGGCCGCCGCATGAGGCCGGATACTCAAGTTACCGCTGAGTAGCAACCGCGCGTCGGCGCGGGCGGGCCGTACCCGCCCGCAAGGCGCCGGAGATCCGGTGGCAGGATGGCCCAAGACGCGACAACCGTGAGGGGAGTGATCGTGGAGGAGCCGCGCCTGCCTCCAGGCCAGTACGTCCCGCGCGGCCGACCTGTGATCCACTACGGCAGAGTCCCCCAGTTCAAACCCGAGAGCTGGGACTTCCGCGTGTTCGGGGCCACCGCCTCGGGCGAGGAACACTGCCTGGCCTGGCCCGAGTTCGAGCGGCTGCCCCGCACGACGTGCCTGGCCGACTTCCACTGCGTCACCAAGTTCTCCCTCATGGGCAACGAGTGGCGCGGCGTCACCCCCGCCACGATCATGGAGGCGGCCCCGCCCGACCCCGGCGTGCACCACGTGATGATCTGGGCCGAGTACGGCTACGGCGCCAACCTGCGCATGTCCGACTTCCTCGCGCCCGACACGCTGTTCGCCATGGAGCTCGACGAGAAGCCGCTCAGCCCCGACCGCGGCTTCCCCGTGCGCATCGTGGTGCCCCACCTGTACGCGTGGAAGAGCGTCAAATGGGTCCGCGCCATCGAATACCTCCTCGAAGACCGCCGGGGCTTCTGGGAGGAACGCGGCTACCACAACATCGCCGACCCCTGGCGCGAACAGCGCTACTCCTACCAGGAAGAACCCGGCGAGGGCCCTGCCTAGGCCTTACGGCGGGTCTTCCCCCGAACACGGTCCGCCGCCCGCTACGGTTGCCCGCATGCTGACCACCGTGTGCGTGGTGCTGCCCCTTCTGACCTTCCTTCTCGGCTTCTGGGTCTCCCGGGCTCCGTGGTGCCGCGACGGGGTGAGCGAAGACCACCGGGCGGACGAGGCGGCGTTCACCACCCTGCACCTGGCCGCGATGGCCGCCCCGGCCCTGCGCGGCGGGCTCACCCGCGACTCCGCCCGCAAGGCCGTACGGCATCTGCACGCGCTGCTCGGCACCCAGGCAGTCGCGATCACCTCGACCGACGCCGCGCTGGCCTGGGCCGGGCCGCGCGCGGAAGAAGTGCTCGCCTACGCCCGCGCGGCGCTGTCGGCAGGGCGGACGCAGGTGTTCGCGGGCGAGCCGCGCGGGGCGGTCGTGGTGCCCCTGATCGTGGACGGCACGGTCGTCGGGGCGCTGGCGGCCTTCGACGACAAGGTGAGCGCCGCCCTGGTGCGCACCGTCACCGAGGTCGCCAGGTGGGTCTCCGGCCAGCTCGAACTGGCCGGCCTCGACTCCCTGCGGCGGCGCGCCCTGGAGGCCGAGATGCGCGCGCTGCGGGCGCAGATCTCGCCGCACTTCGTCTACAACGCGCTGACCACGATCGCCTCCTTCGTCCGCACGAACCCGGGCCGCGCCCGCGAACTCCTGCTCGACTTCGCCGACTTCTCCCGCTACGCCCTGCGCAGGGCCCACGACTTCACCACCCTGGCCGACGAGCTGACCTGCGTCGACCGCTACCTGCTGCTGGAGCGGGCCCGCTTCGGCGACAAGCTGCGCTTCAGCGTGCAGGTGGCGCCCGAGGTGCTGCCCGTGCCCGTGCCGTTCCTGTGCCTGCAACCCCTGGTCGAGAACGCCATCAAGCACGGCATGCGCGGCCGGGGCGACACCGGCGAGGTGCGGGTCGTCGTCCGCGACGCCGGACCCGAGGCGCACATCACGGTCGAGGACGACGGCACGGGCATGGACCCGGAGTGCGCCCGCCGCATGCTCGACGAGGACCCCGCCCGCGAAGGCAGCGGCATCGGCCTGGCGAACGTGGACCTGAGGATGCGCCAGATCTACGGCGACGGCTACGGGCTGGTGGTCGAGACCGCGCTCGGCGCCGGCACCAAGGTGCGGCTGCGCGTGCCCAAGACCCAACTCATCTCATTGTAGTCATGTCCTTACGCTCTGCTGGCGTGTCGCTTGTGACCTTTGCCTTCATGCGGCAGCGTGGTGAACATGCTGAGAGTCTTGGCCGTCGACGACGAGGTGCCCGCTCTGGAGGAGCTCGCCTACCTGTTGCGCCAGGACGAACGGATCGAACACGTCACCACCGCCGCCGACGGCGTCACGGCCCTGCAGGACATGGTCCAGATGATCGGCGGGGGCGAGCGGCTCGACGGGGTGTTCCTCGACGTCAGGATGCCCGGCCTGGACGGGCTCGACCTGGCCAGGCTGGTCGGCGGCTTCCCCGCCCCGCCCAGGCTGGTGTTCGTGACGGCCCACGAGGAGTGCGCGGTGCAGGCGTTCGAGCTGGAGGCGGTCGACTACCTGCTCAAACCGGTCAGGGCCGAACGCCTGTCGGAGGCCGTACGCCGGCTTGAGGTCGCCACCGCGCCCACCCCCGAGCCGGGACACGACGACGTCATCCCGGTCGAGCTGGGCGGGCGCACCCGGTTCGTGCCGCAGCAGGCCGTCTGGTACGCCGAGGCCAAGGGCGACTACGTGCGGCTGCACACCGTCGACGGCAGCTACCTGGTGCGCATGTCGCTGGCGGCGCTGGAGCGGCGCTGGTCGGCGGCCGGATTCATCAGGATCCACCGCAGCACGCTGGTGGCGGGGCGGCACGTCAGCGAGCTGCGGTTCGAGGGCGGGCGGGTGACGGTCACGGTCGGCACGGAAACCCTGCAGGTCAGCCGCCGGCACAGCAGACAGGTGCGCGAGCAGCTCGTACTCCAGCACAGGGACGTGATCTCTTGACCGAGCTTGTCGAGGTCATCGGTGAGCAGGGGAACATGGGCCCGACGGAGGAGGGTTCATGAGCGAGCTTGTCGAGGTCATCGGTGAGCAGGGGAACATGGGCCCGACGGAGGAGGGTTCATGAGCGAGCTTGTCGAGGTCATCGGTGAGCAGGGGAACATGGGCCCGACGGAGGAGGGTTCATGACCGAGCTTGTCGAGGTCATCAGTGAGCAGGGAATCATGAGGCCGACGGAGGAGGGCTCGTGAGTGCGCACCCGGAGCGCCGGGTGGTGGTCTCTCGCAGCCCGGCCGCGCTCGGGCGGGCCCGCGACCGGTTCGACCCGGACGGGGGCGTGCCCGACGTGCCGGCGATCGTCGGGCGGCAGTCACGGCAGGCGCTGCTGACGGTGGGCGCCGTCGCCGGGCTGCTGGTGGGCGTGCCCGTGGCCGCCGCCTGGGCGCCCGTCCCCTGGGCCTGGGCGGCGCTGTCGCTGGGCGTGCAGGGCGCCTGGGTGGGGCTGGCCGTGCTGCACCTGCGGCGGGCGGAGCGGCTGGAGACATGAGCGCGCCTCGGCCGGGGTGGCCGGCCGGATGAACGTCGCGGTGCTGACCGGGATCGCCTTCGTGCTGGTTCTGGGCGTCATGGTGGGCGCCGCGCGACCACGCCGCTCCAGCGGCGCCTCCGACTTCTACGTCGCGGCCAGGGTCGTGCCCGCCTGGTGGAACGGCGCCGCGATCACCTCGGAGTTCACCTCGGCCGCCGCCTGCCTGGGCGCGGCCGGGCTCATCGCCACCCGTGGCGGGCCGATGGTGTGGTACCCCATGGGGGCCTCCGCCGGGTTCGTCGTCATCCTCGCCCTCGTGGTCGCGCCGTTGCGGCGGGCGGGCACGTACACGCTGCCCGACTTCGCGGAGTGGCGGCTCAGGTCGGCCCGGCTGCGCCGCTTCACCACCTGCTTCGTGCTCGTCATCGGGCTGACGTTCCTGGTGGCGCAGCTTCACGCGGCCGGGGTCGCGGTGCGGCTGCTGACCGGCCTGCCGCCCTGGCTGGGCTGGGCGGCCGTGGCGGGGGCGGCGCTGGCCGTGGCCCTGGCGGGCGGCCTCGGGAGCGTGACCAGCGTGCAGGCCGCGCAGTTCTGGCTGAAGCTGATCGTGTTCCTGGGCGTCGGGGCGGTCTGCTGGTGGACGTCCGGCTCGCGGCCGCTGGCCTGGTTCGAAGGGGTCTACCGGGCCGGGGAGGGCGGGACGGCGGGGGCCGGCGACCCGTCGCTGCCCGGGGTGCTGAGCGTGCTGCTGGCCTGCGCGCTGGGCACCATGGGACTGCCGCACGTGATCGTGCGCCTCTACACCAACAGGGACGGGCGCAGCGCCAGGCGGTCCATCGTGGCGACCCAGGTCATGCTGGCCGTCTTCTGCCTCGTGCCGCCGCTGTACGGGATCCTGGGGCAGGCGCACGTGTCCGGCGCGGCGGCGGACGAGGTCGTGCTGCTGCTGCCCGCCAGGATGCTCCCGGGGACTGCGGGGGAGGCGCTCACCGGGGTGCTGGCCGCCGGAGCGTTCGCGGCCTTCCTGGCCACCACGGGGGGCGTGCTGGTGGCTGTCGGCGGCGCGATGTCGGCCTGCCTGACCAGGGCGGGCGGCGGCTCCTTCCGCCTGGGCGTGGCCGTGGTCCTGCTGGCGGCGCTGGCCCTGACCGCCGGCACCGCGCCGAGGGCGTCGGTGGCGCTCGTCCTGCTCGGCTTCAGCCTTTCAGCCGCGACCTTCTGCCCGCTGCTCGTGCTCGGGATCTGGTGGCGGCGGCTGACGGACGTGGGAGCGGCGGCCGGGTTCGCGCTGGGCGGGGGAGTGACGGCGGCGCTCGTCGCCTGCGAACAGGCGGGCGTGAAAATGGGCGCGCTCACCTCCAACCCCGTGCCCGTCGCCGTGCCCGTCGCCTTCGCCTCGATGGTGGCGACTTCCCTGGTCACACCGGGTCGGATCCCCCGTGGCGTGGGGCGGATGATGGCCAGGATGCACCTGCCCGAGCACCTGTCGAACCCCGGAACCTACCGCTCGTCGCTTCCCGGCAACCACTCGTCGCATTAGCACTCTCCGTATATCGCTGACTACGGACCGTTCGACGAGCTGTACTTGAAGAGGGTTTCTCCCGCAAGATCGCGACCGTAGTGTTTCGGCATCGGAGAGCCACTACCGGCGCATCGGGGGGCGGGCCGCACGGCCCGGAGCAGGTCTGATGCGCCGGCCTCACGGCGACCGCACAGGTCGCCACGGCTGTCGGGCCCTTGACCGGGGGGTAGGGCCCGCCATGCCGACATGTGAAGGGGCGCCCGCTGAGGCCGGCAGAGCCGGCCCCGCGATCCGGCCCTCGGGGGCGGTCGGATCGCGCAGGCGGGCGCCCCTGCCCCTTGTCGTCAGCCCCTTGGCATCAGCCTTCGCGCAGCTTCTTCAGCTGGGTGATGTCCTCGGCGTGCTTGGGGGCCTTGCCCGGCGTCTCGATGCAGATCGGCACACCCGCCACCGCCGGATGCCGCATGAGGTCGGCGAACGGCTGGGCGCCGATGTGGCCGGCCCCGATGTTCTCGTGGCGGTCCTTCTTGGCGCCGCACACGTCTTTTGAGTCGTTGGCGTGGATCAGCTTGAGCCGCCCCGGCGCGATCGCGTGCAGGGCGTCGAAGGTCTCCCGCACCCCGCCCTCGGCCGCGAGGTCGTGACCGGCGGCGAAGGCGTGGCAGGTGTCGAGACAGATCCCTGCCCTCGGATGCCACTCCAGGGCCGCCAGATAGGGCTCAAGGTCCTGGACGGTGGCGCACAACATCGCGCCCTGCCCCGCCATCGGCTCAAGCAGCAGATCGGGCCCGCCGTCGGGGATCTCGTCGAGCAGCGGCAGCAGGTTTTCGCGCACCTGGCGCAGCGCGTCGTCGCGCGACTGCGTCACCGCCGAGCCCGTGTGCACCACGACCCCCTTGGCGCCGATCGCCACGCCGCGCCGCAGCGTGTGGCGGACGATCGCGATGGAGTTGGCCAGCGTCTCGGGGCTGGGCGAGCCGAAGTTGGCCAGATAGGGCACGTGGGCGAACGTCTCCACGCCCGAGGCGGCCAGCTTGGCGTCCTCGTCGGGCTTGCCCTCCGTGAGCGCCCAGCCGCGCGGGTTGGTGACGAACACCTGGATCATCTCGGCGCCGATCTCGGCCATGTACTTGAGGCCGCCCGTCGCCAGGCCGCCCGCCACGGACACGTGTCCGCCGATGAGGGATGTAGGGGTCATGATGGCTCTCAGTTTAGGCGGGGCGGCCGACACTTCCGCCGCGTCCTGCGTTCAAAGCTTGCTTCAAGTCAGGTGGCCCCGCGCCGGGCCGAGGGAAGGCCTACCTCGTCATCGACGCAGCTCACACGAGGGGGACGGGCGGATGCGCGCGATCGCCATTTCCGGCTTCGGGGCCGACCCGGAACTCATCGAGGCGCCCCGGCCTGAGCCGCGCCCGGGGGAGTTGCTGGTGCGGCTGCGCGCGGCCGCCTACAACCCGATCGACAGCAAGATCGCGAGCGGCGCGATGCGCCTGTCGCCCAGCTTCCCCCTGATCATGGGCCAGGACGGGGCCGGGGTTGTGGCGGCCATCGGCCCGGAGGTGACCGGCTTCCGCCCGGGCGAGGAGGTGTACGGCCGCTTCACCCACCCCGATCGCGGCCTGGGGGCCTACGCCGAGTACGGGGTCGTGGCCCAGGACGGCCCCGTGGCCCGCATGCCCAAGGGCATGACCTTCGACCAGGCCGCCGCCGTCCCCACCGCCACCGTGACCGCCCTCGACCTGATCGAGGCCGCCCGCCCGCAGGACGGCCAGACGGTCCTGATCGTCGGCGCGACGGGCGGCGTGGGCCAGTCGGCCGTCCAGCTCGCGGCCCTGCGCGGCGCCCGCGTCATCGCCACCGCCGCCCGCGACGCCGCCGACCTCATGCGTGAACTCGGGGCCGGGGAAATCGTCGAGCGCGCCAAGGGCTCCGTGACCGACCAGGTGCACGCGGCCCACCCCGAGGGCGTCGACGTCGTGCTCGACCTGGTCACCCCGCCGGACGCGATCGACGCCATGGCCGACCTGCTCCGTCCCGGCGGCGTCATCTGCAGCGCCATCCACGCCCTCGACCCGCAGGCGCTGGCGGCGCGCAGCCTGCGCGGCGTGAACGTCGTCAACCACGTCACCCGCCCGATCCTGACGACCCTGGCCGACACCATCGACAGCGGCGCCCTGCGTGTGATCGTCGAGTCGCTGGTCCCCCTGGAGCGGGCGCCCGCCGCCCTGCGCGACCTGACCAGGGGCGGCGCCCGGGGAAAGACCGTCTTCACGATCTGACCCCGTTGGAGCATGACACGAAAATCGTGGGCCGCCCGCCCCCGGAGTTCGGAGTTCTCGCGGATGGACCGGGCACGAAGGACATGTGTGTACTTCTGATATGTCCGAAACATCCAATCTGGCGGCCTTCAACGCCCGCCCGAGACCCGACGCCGAGGCGGAGTTGCTCAGGTGCTGCGCCTCGCGGGCCTTCGCCGCCGGCGTGGCGGCCCTGCGGCCGTTCGCGGAGGTGGAGGGGCTGCTGGACGCTGCCGGCAGGGCCGTGCGGCGGCTGGGGTGGGGTGAGGTGCTGGAGGCGCTCGGCGCGCATCCGCGCATCGGGGAGCGGGCCGGCGGCGGCCGGGAGGCCGCGTGGTCGCGGCAGGAGCAGTCCGGGGTGGAGGACGAGGTCCGCGCGGCGCTCGCCGAGGGCAACCGCGCCTACGAGGAGCGGTTCGGGCACGTGTACCTGGTGTGCGCCAGCGGGCTCAGCGGCACGGAGATGCTGGCCATGCTGCGCGGGCGACTGGGCAACGACGAGGCGGCCGAGCGGAACGTGGTGCGCGGAGAATTGGCCGCGATCACCCGGCTGCGGCTGGTCAAGCTCATGGAGGAGGGGAGATGAGCTTCTCCACGCACGTGCTGGACGCGGTCACCGGACGGCCGGCCGAGGGCCTGCGGGTACGGCTCGAACACGACGGCCGGGTCGTCGCCGAGGGGCGCACCGACGACGACGGCCGCATCAAGGGCTGGACCCCGGGCGCCGGCGTCCACCGCGTCGTCTTCGACACCGGCGCCTACCTGAAGGACACCTTCTACCCCGAGGTCGTCATCACCTTCACCGTGACCGACCCCGGCGGGCACTACCACGTTCCGCTGCTGCTCAGCCCGTACGCCTACTCCACGTACCGAGGGAGCTAGATGACCGTCAAGCTCGGGGCCAACCGTTACGGCAAGGCGGAGACCAGGCTCGTCCGCGTCGTCAAAGACGGCCCGGTGCACCACATCAAGGACGTCAACGTCAGCACCGCGCTGTCCGGCGACATGGAGGCCGCCCACCTGAGCGGAGACAACGCCGCCGTCCTGCCGACCGACTCGCAGAAGAACACCGTGTTCGCCTTCGCCCGCGAGCACGGCGTGGCCGAGATCGAGACGTTCGCCCTCCTGCTGGCCAGGCACTTCGTCGAGACGCGGCCGACCGTCCACCACGCCAGGGTGGAGGTCGAGGAGTACGCGTGGAACCGCCGGGGGCCGCACTCGTTCGTCCGCGACGGCGGCGAGGTGCGCACGTGCGTCGTCCACCACGACAGGGACGGCCGCACCACGGTGGTGTCGGGGCTGAAGGACCTGGTCGTGCTGAACTCGACCGGGTCGGAGTTCCACGGCTACATCGTGGATCCGTACACGACGCTCCAGCCGACCGACGACCGCGTCCTGGCCACCGCCGTCGCGGCCCGCTGGCGGCACACCGGCCAGACCCCCTCCTACGCCAAGTCGTACGAGCAGGTGCGCGGCGCCCTGCTGGAGGCGTTCGCCGGCACGCACAGCCTGTCGCTGCAGCAGACCCTGTACGCCATGGGCGAGCGCGCCCTGACCACCTGCCCCGAGATCTGCGAGGTCAGGCTCACTTTGCCGAACAAGCACCACTTCGCGGTGGACCTGTCGCCGTTCGGCCTGGACAACGACAACGAGGTCTTCCACGCCGCCGACCGCCCCTATGGTCTCATCGAGGGCGGCGTGCTGCGCGAGGACGCGCCCGACGCCGGATTCGCCTGGGAGTGAGCGCGACGATGGATTTCTTGCGGCCCACGACGTGGGAAGAGGCGCTGGCCGCCAAGGCGGACCGGCCCGACGCGGTGCCCATCCAGGGCGGCACCGACGTGATGGTCGAGATCAACTTCGACGTGCGCAGGCCCGCCGCGCTGCTCGACCTCAACAGGGTGGCCGAACTGCACGAGTGGAGCATGGCGGGCCAGGTGTGCCGGGTGGGGGCCGCGGTGCCGTACACGACGGTCATCGAGGAACTGGGCGGGCCGCTGCCGGCGCTCGCCCAGGCCGCGCGGACGGTCGGCTCGCCGCAGATCCGCAACCGCGGATCCGTCGGCGGGAATCTGGGCGCGGCCTCGCCCGCCGGCGACAGCCATCCGCCGCTGCTGGCCGCCGGCGCGGTGGTCGAGGTGGAGTCGCGCGAGCGCGGCGTGCGGATGATCCCCGCCGCCGACTTCTACCTGGGGGTCAAGCGCAGCGCCCTGGAGCCGGACGAGCTGATCAGGGCCGTGCGCGTCCCGCCGGCCACGGGGCCGCAGTACTTCTCCAAGGTCGGCACCCGCAACGCCATGGTGATCGCGGTGTGCTCGTTCGCGATCGCCCTGCATCCGGGGGAGCGGCGGGTCGGCACGGGGATCGGTTCCGCCGCGCCCACGCCGCGCCGGGCCCTTGCGGCCGAGGACCTGCTGGCACGCGAGCTCGACTGGGACGCCCCGCTCGACCCCGCGCTGCTGCGGCGCTTCGGCGAGTTGTGCGCGTCCGCCGCGGCGCCCATCGACGACGTGCGCGGCACCGCCTCCTACCGGGTGCACGCCATCGGCGTGATGGCCCGCCGCACGCTCACCTGGGCGTGGAACGACCACCTGGGAAGGAGGGCCGCCTGATGCGCGTCACGTTCACGGTCAACGGCCGCGAGGAGCGCGCCGACGACGTCTGGGAGGGCGAGAGCCTGCTGTACGTGCTGCGCGAGCGCCTCGGCCTGCCCGGCTCCAAGAACGCCTGCGAGCAGGGGGAATGCGGCTCGTGCACGGTCTACCTCGACGGCGTGCCGGTCTGCGCGTGCCTGGTCGCGGCGGGCCAGGCCGAGGGGCGGCAGATCCGCACCGTCGAGGGGCTGGCCGAGGGCGACCGGCTCGATCCGGTGCAGGAGGCGTTCGTGGAGTGCGGCGCGGTACAGTGCGGCTTCTGCACGCCCGGCCTGCTGGTGCAGGCCCACGACCTGCTCGAACGCGTGGAGCGGCCGTCTGACGCGGAGATCAGGGAGGCGCTGGCGGGCAACCTGTGCCGCTGCACGGGCTACGAGAAGATTCTCGACGCGGTACGGCTGGCCGCGGCCAGGAAGGCGGAGTCGCGTTGAGCACGATCGTGATCCACGACGTTCACGTCGCCCCGGTCGTCGGCCAAGAGATCGAATCCGGATATATCAGGATTGAGAGGGATCGGATCGTCGCGGTGGCCGCCGGTCCCGCGCCCGACGTGCCCGGCGCGGTCCGCATCGACGGTTCCGGCTGCCTGGCCACCCCCGGGCTGGTCAACACCCACCACCACCTGTACCAGTGGGCCTCGCAGGGGCTCGCCCAGGACGCCACGCTGTTCGAATGGCTCGTGGCGCTCTACCCGGTGTGGGCCGCCATGGACGCCGACGTCGTCAAGGGCGCGGCCGGGGCCGGGCTGAGCTGGCTGGCGCTGTCGGGCTGCACCACCTCCAGCGACCACCACTACGTCTTCCCCAAAGGCAGGGGCGACCTGCTCGCCGCCGAGATCGAGGCCGCCCGCGAGGTGGGCATCCGCTTCCACCCCGCGCGCGGCTCCATGGACCGGGGCGCCTCGTCCGGCGGGCTGCCGCCCGACGAGGTGGTCGAGGAGCTGGACGACATCCTGGCCGCCACGGCCGAGGCGATCGACGCCTACCACGACCCGTCCTTCTCCTCGATGGTGCGCGTCGTGGTCGCGCCGTGCTCGCCGTTCTCGGCCAGCGGCGAACTCATGACCCAGGCCGCCGCCCTGGCCAGGGCCAAAGGGGCACGCCTGCACACGCACGTCGCCGAGACCCTCGACGAGGACGAGCACTGCCTGGCCCAGTTCGGGCTGCGGCCCGTCGACTACATGGACAAACTGGGCTGGCTCGGGCCCGACGTGTGGTTCGCGCACGCCGTGCACCTCAGCGACTCCGACATCGGCAAGCTCGCCGCCACCGGCACCGGCTCCGCCCACTGCCCCTCCTCCAACGGGCGGCTCGGCGCGGGCATCGCCAGGGTCTCGGAGATGCTGCGCCGCGGCGCGAACGTCGGCCTCGGTGTGGACGGCAGCGCCTCCTCCGAGCTGACGTCACTGGCCGGGGAGATGCGGCAGGCCCTGCTCTTCCAGCGCGCCCGCTACGGCCCCGAGGCCCTGCCGGCCCGCAGGGCGCTCGAGATCGCCACCCTCGGCGGGGCCCGCAACCTCGGCCGCGAGAACGAACTCGGCTCCCTCGAACCCGGCAAGCTCGCCGACATCGCCCTGTGGCGGATCGACGGCCCCTTCACCTCCGCCGTGGCCGACCCGGTGTGCGCGCTGGTGTTCGGCCCCCCACCGCCCCTGGCCCGGCTGCTGGTCGGCGGGCGCAGCGTGGTCGAGGACGGGGAGCTGAAGACCGTCTCCCAGGACGCCGCCGGCCGCGCGGGCGCCGAGGCCCGTCGCCGGCTGACGAGGCTGGCACGCGAGCGCGGGGCCGGCGTCGTCTAGCGTCGCACCCCAATGAGGTCGTCGTTCCGCAGGGTGGATAATGTCCGGAAACGACCAGGAAGGTGGTTCTCTCGTGTCGGCGGAACTCTCAGACCGGCGGCTGGCGGAGCTCAAGAGCGCCTTCGCCGCGATCGACACCGACGGCGACGGCTACATCAGCGAGATCGAGCTGAAGCGGCACTTCCCCGACCTCCCCGCCGAGGCGCTGGGGGCGATGAGCCAGGAGGCCGACTTCGACCAGGACGGCCGGTACTCGCTGGAGGAGTTCATCCGGGTGCTGTCCTAGCCGCTTCTTCCCGCGACCTCACGAGCGGTCTACCGGCGTGGTTCGCCGGGGCCCCTCAATGTCAGGATGATGAGGCACGCCTTCCTGCCCGCTCGCACCGGGCAGGAAGGCGCGTCAGGACATTGTTCACCATCGTGTGGGAGTTCGTAGTGGTTCAGCATGTTCTGGTGGCCCCTGACAAGTTCAAGGGGTCGCTGACGGCGGCGGAGGTGGCCTCACGGGTGTCGGCGGGGCTCGGGGTGCCGACCGTGGAGCTGCCTGTCGCCGACGGCGGCGACGGCACCGTGGACGCCGCCGTGGCCTGCGGGTTCGGCCGGGTCACGATCGAGGTTACCGGGCCGACGGGCGAGCGCGTCCCGGCCTCCTACGCCTGGCAGGCGGGCACGGCCGTGGTCGAGCTGGCCGAGGCGTCCGGGCTGCGCCGGCTTCCCGGCGGGCACGAGCCGTTGACGGCGACCAGTTTCGGCACCGGCGAGCTGATCGCCGACGCGGTGCGCCGTGGGGCCAAGCGGGTGGTGCTGGGCCTGGGCGGGAGCGCGTGCACCGATGGGGGAGCCGGGATGGCTCAGGCGCTCGGGGCCCGGCTGCTGGACGAGGACGGGAACGAGCTGGTGCGGGGTGGTGCCGCGCTGAAGGCGCTGTCCCGCATTGACATGTCCGGATTTATGGATGTTTCTGGGGTTGAGTTCGTGGTGGCGAGCGACGTCGACAACCCCCTGCTCGGCCCACACGGCGCCGCCGCCGTCTACGGGCCGCAGAAGGGCGCCACGCCCGAGGACGTCAAGGCGCTGGAGTCCGCGCTGTCCCGCCTGGCCGCCGTCGCCACCGCCACCCACGGCCTCATGGGCGCCGTCGAGCACGACGACACCCCCCGGGCGATGGGCGTGGCAGGGGCGCCGGGCGCGGGGGCGGCCGGCGGAGTCGGGTTCGCGGCGCTGGCGTTCCTGCACGCCGAGCTCCGGCCCGGCATCGGCTACCTGCTCGACCTGCTCGGGTTCGGCGAGCACGTGACGGGCGCACGGCTGGTGATCACGGGTGAGGGCTCGCTCGACGAGCAGTCGCTGCGCGGCAAGGCGCCGATCGGCGTGGCCCAGGCGGCGGCCGGGGCGGGCGTCCCGGTGGTGGCCGTCTGCGGTCGCCGCACGCTGGGCGACGCCGAACTGCGGGCCGCCGGCATCAGGGCCGCGTACGCGCTGAGCGACCTGGAGCCCGACCCGGCCCGCTGCATGGCCGAGGCCGGGCCCCTGCTCGAACGCCTGGCCGCCCGGGTGGCCGCGGAGCAGCTCCCCGAGAGCGCGGGATGACCGGATTCGACCTGGTCGTCAGGTCCCGCAGGACGATCACGCCGGAGGGCGAGCGGGCGGCGGCGGTCGCCGTACGGGACGGGAAGATCACGGCCCTGTACGACCACGCCGCGCCCCTCGACGCCGCCGAGGACATCGACCTGCGCGACCTGGCCCTGCTCCCCGGCCTGGTCGACACGCACGTGCACGTCAACGAGCCGGGCCGGACCCACTGGGAGGGGTTCGACTCGGCGACCAGGGCGGCGGCGGCCGGAGGCGTCACGACGATCCTGGACATGCCGCTCAACTCGCTCCCGCCGACCGTGAACGTGGCCGCCTTCGAGACCAAGCTGCGCGCCGCCGAGGGCCAGTGCCACGTGGACGTCGGGTTCTGGGGCGGGGCCGTGCCGGGCAACGTCAAGGACCTGGCGCCGCTGCGGGAGCGGGGCGTGTTCGGGTTCAAGTGCTTCATGTCGCCGTCAGGGGTGGCGGAGTTCCCGCCGCTGGGGCCTGCCGAGCTGCGGCTCGCGCTGGAGGAGGTCGCCGGGTTCGGCGGGGTCGTGGTCGTGCACGCCGAGGACCCGGCGCTGCTCACGGAGCCAGGCGGCCCGACCTACCAGGAGTTTCTGGACTCGCGGCCTGGGGAGTCGGAGCGCAGCGCCGTCGCGGAGGTCGTCCGGCTGGCCGAGGAGACCGGCGCGCGGGTGCACATCCTGCACGTCTCCAGCGCCTCCTGCCTGGAGGTGCTGGAGGCGGCGCGGGCGCGGGGCGTGGCCGTGACGGCCGAGACGTGCCCGCACTACCTGACGCTGACGGCCGAACGGGTGCCCGAGGGGGCCACCTCCTTCAAGTGCTGCCCGCCCATCAGGGGCGCGGCCAACCGCGACCTGCTCTGGGACGGGCTGGCCAGAGGCGTGCTGAGCTGCGTCGTGTCGGACCACTCGCCGGCCACGGCCGATCTCAAGGTGCCCGACTTCGCCGCCGCCTGGGGCGGCATCGCCTCGCTGCAACTCGGCCTGCCGGCGGTCTGGACGGAGGCCGCACGGCGGGGGCACAGCCTGGGGGACGTGGTTCGCTGGATGTCCACAAATCCGGCAACGTTCGCCAATATTTCGGGAAAAGGCGGGATAAAGCCCGGCAATGATGCCGATCTCGTGGCCTTCGACCCCGCTGCCGACAACCCGGTCGACGCCTCCCTCCTCCACCACAAGAACCCCGTCACCCCCTATCACGGTTGCACGCTCAAGGGGACCGTCCTGACCACCTGGCTGCGCGGCCGGCCCGTGGACGGCGTCCCGCACGGACGATTCCTGTTGGGAGAGCAGTAGATGTCCCGCTTCACCGCCCTGCCCGACCTCGCCCTGCGCACCCTCGGCGGCTGCGTCGTGCTGGCCAGCGACGAGTCGTTCGCCGAAAAGGAGAGCCTGATCAGACCGGGACGCCCCGGCTTCCAGGCGGAGACGTTCGGCAACAAGGGGCAGGTGTACGACGGCTGGGAGACCCGCCGCAGACGCTCGCCCGGCCACGACTGGGCGATGGTCCGGCTCGGGATCCCCGGCGTGATCCGCGGCGTGGTCATCGACACGGCCTGGTTCAAGGGCAACTACCCGCCGCGCGCCTCCGTCGAGGCCGCCCACGTGGACGGCCACCCGTCACCGGAGGAGGTGCTGGCCGCCGAGTGGACGGAGATCGTTCCCGCGGCCGAGCTCACAGGCGACGCCGAACACCATTTCGCCGTGACCGACGACGCCCGCTACACCCACGTACGCCTGAACATCTTCCCCGACGGCGGCGTCGCCCGCCTGCGCGTGCACGGACAGGCCCGCCCCGACCTGTCGGTCCACGAAGGGCTCGGCCTCGACCTGGCCGCGCTCGCCAACGGCGCCCTCGTCACCGCCTGCTCCAACGAGTTCTATTCCGCCCCCAACAACGTCATCGCCCCCGGACTGGCCCGCCACCAGGCGGAGGGCTGGGAGACCGCGCGGCGCAGGGACGAGGGCAACGACTGGCTCGTCATCAGGCTGGCGGGCCGAGGGGTGATCGCGCTGGCCGAGATTGACACCACGAACCTGCTGTTCAACGCCCCGGCAGCGGTCGCGCTGACGGGCATCGACGGCACCCGCGAGATCGAACTGCTGCCCAGGACCAGGCTCCAGCCCGACACACCCCACCGTTTCCGGCTGGCGGACACGGAGCCGGTCACGCACGTCCGGGTCGACATCCACCCCGACGGCGGCCTGGCCAGAGTCCGGCTCCACGGGCACCTGACACCCTGATCACTGCCAGAGGAACACCTCGGTGCCGGGCGGGCGCTCGCTGTTGGGCAGCGGGCGCTGGAAGCGCACCACGCCCCCGTTGCCCAGGCGGTGCACCTTCACCTTGAACCCCAGCGCCTCCAAGTCGCGCTTGGCGTCGTTCACGTTCTTGCCGATCACCCCGGGCACCAGGCTGAACTGCTGGTCGTCGCGGGCCTCGTTGTCGCCGCGGAACCAGTTCCAGAAGTCCGTCGCGCAGCGGGCCACCGTGATCATGGTCGGCGTGCCACTGTTCACCTCGGACTTCGCCTTCGGCGACTGGGCGATGACCGTGCACGGCTCGGCGTCGTCGTCCACCTCGTTGACCTGCACGGGGAAGCCCTGCTCGCCCAGGAAGCGGGCGGCCTCGTCCTTCGGCATGCCGGCCACGTCGGGCATGGTCAGCCCGGCGCTGACGTAGATGTTGACCTTCGAGCCTTCCTTCACCTTCTCGCCCACCTGCGGCGAGGTGCGGATGACCTTGTCGCGCTCGACCTGCGGGTTGGCCAGGCGCCTGACCGCGCCCACGGTCAGCCCGGCGCCCGCGATCGCGGCCCGCGCGTCGTCGCCCGTCATGCCCGCCGTCTTGGGCACCACCACGCGCTTGGGGCCGAGCGAGGGCACCAGCGTGATCGTGGTGCCCTTCTCCACCTCGGCCTTGGCGACCGGGTCGGTTGACAGGACGAGGCCCTCGGCGACGTCCTCGTCGTACTGGCCCTCGACCTTCTTGACCATGAGCCCGAGCCCGTCGGCGTTCTGCTCGGCCAGGGCGAGGTTCTTGCCGATCAGGTCGGGGACGGCGACGTACTCGGGCCGGGAGAAGAACCAGCCCGTCAGCCCGACCGCGACCACCATCACGGCCGCCAGGACCACCAGGAACCAGTTGGGCTTGAACCCGTTTCTTCTGGCGGGCACCTCCGCCCTCGGCTGGATCAGCGTGTGGGCGGGCGCGGCCTGCGGCATCGAGGCGCCTTGCGGCACCGAGCCGCCCATGGGCATCGAGGCGGCCCCGCTCGGGTGGGCCCGGGAGTGGCGGCCCGTCGGCGGGTTCGTCGTCCGCGGCAACATGCGATGCGCGTCCACGGCCGCGACCAGCATCGCCGTCGCGTCGGCCGGACGGTCGTCGGGCTCGCGGGCCGTCGCGTGCGCCACCAGCGTGTCGATCAGCGGCGGCACGTCGTGGGCCACCGACGACGGGGCGGGCACGGTGTCGTGGACGTGCCGGTAGGCCACCGCCATCGGCGTCTGCCCGTCATACGGCTGCTGGCCCGTCACCAGCTCGAACAGCATGATCCCGGCCGCGTAGACGTCGCTGCGCACGTCGGCCGCCCCGAGCGTGACCTGCTCGGGCGCCATGTAGCCGATCGTGCCGATCATCACGCCGGTACGCGTCTGGTTCGTCGCCTCGATCGCCCTGGCCAGGCCGAAGTCGACGACCTTGACCCGGCCGTCGTCGGTCATCAGGACGTTCTCGGGCTTCACGTCGCGGTGCACCATCCCGGCCTGATGGGCCGCGCCCAGGGCGGCGAGCACCGGGATCATGAGCTCCAGCGCCTCGCGGGCGGGCAGCCTGCCGCGCTCGCGCAGGATGTCGCGGAGCGTCCTGCCGGGCACGTACTCCATCGACAGGTAGACCACGTCGTTGTCGGTGCCCTGGTCGAAGACGTGCACCACGTTGGGGTGAGAGAGGCTGGCGACCGACTTGGCCTCGCCGATGAACCTCCTGACGAACGCGGGGTCGTCGGCGAGGGAGCGGTGCATGACCTTCAGCGCCACCGTCCGGTCGAGCCGGATGTCCAGCGCGAGGTAGACGGTCGCCATGCCGCCCCCGGCGATACGGCTCTCGATGCGGTAGCGCCCATCGAGGAGCCGCCCGACCAAGGGGTCCGCAGTCGTCCTTTCCACCCGGCTGAGTTTACGGGCGTTTTGCCACTGGCAGGGCCCGACCGCCCGAAACCGATGCTGAGCCGTGCTTCTCGGAACGGCCCAGCTCATCGTGAAGCGGACACAGCCTCACCTGCGCCCCTGGGCTCTGGGGTCGCTCGCGCCACGAGGAGCGGGTGTCAGGGGGTCATGGGGGAGGAGGCTTCGGCGTAGCGGCGGCGGGGGATGCGGCCGGCCAGGCGCGCCAGGCGGCCCGCCGTCACGGCGCCCTTCATGGCCGTCGCCATGAGGTCGGGCCGCTGCGCCCGCGTGACCGCCGTGGCCAGCAGGACGGCGTCGCAGCCCAGCTCCATGGCCAGGGCCGCGTCACTGGCCGTGCCGATGCCCGCGTCCAGGATCACCGGGACGGAGGCCGCCTCCACGATCAGCTCGATGTTGTGCGGGTTGCGGATCCCCAGCCCCGACCCGATCGGCGCCCCCAGAGGCATCACGGCCGCGCACCCCGCCTGCTCCAGCCGCCGGGCCAGCGCCGGGTCGTCGCCGATGTAGGGCAGCACCACGAACCCGTCGGCCACCAGCCGCTCGGCCGCGTCGAAGGTCTCGATCGGGTCGGGCAGCAGGGTGCGTTCGTCGGCGATGACTTCGAGCTTGACCCAGTTCGTGCCGAGCGCCTCCCTGGCCAGCCGCGCCGTCAGCACGGCCTCGCCCGCCGTGAAGCAGCCGGCCGTGTTGGGGAGCACCTTGATGTCGCGTTCGCGCAGCACGTCGAGGACGGAACCGCGGGCGCCGGGGTCGAGCCGCCGCATGGCCACGGTGGTCATCTCGGTCCCGGACGCGACCAGCGCCTGGTCGAGCACCTCCAGCGAGGGCGCTCCTCCTGTGCCCATGATGAGCCGGGACGAGAACTTGTCACCGGCGATGATCAGATCATCCACCTTGCACCGCCGTCAGCACCTCCATGCGGTCGCTGTCGCTGAGCGCCGTCGTCTCCCACGAACTGCGCGTGACCACCTCGTCGTTCACGGCCACGGCGACCCCGGTGGAGGCCGTGGTCAATGTGCGTACGGCCTGCGCCACGGTGGTGCCGTCGGCCACCTCGTGCGCGGCCCCGTTGATCGTCACAATCATGAAATTTCCCGAAATCTCTCCGGCGAGCACAACACCGCCAACTCCCTCAACTCCGCCCTATGGCCACTATCGCGCAGGCCCTCGTGGCGTTGAGGGCCTGCGCCGTTCCCGGGGCCTCGGTCGTCTTCATGGCCTCGAAAATCTCCGGGGCCTGCGCCGTCTCCCGGGCCCCCGACGCCCATCGGGCCCGCGCGCTCCCCTGGGCCCGTGCCTTCGACCGGGCCGCCGTCGTCCCCGATGTGCTCGGCCATGAGGAGGTCCGCCGTCAGCGGGGCCAGCAGCACGCCGGCCCGGAAGTGCCCCGTGGCCAGGGTGAGGCCCGGTGTTCTGGTGGGGCCGATGAGCGGCAGGTTGTCCGGCGTCCCCGGCCGTAGCCCCGCCACGACGTCGGACAGTTCGAGCTCGGTGACCCCCGGGACCAGCTCCCTGGCGTCCCGCAGCAGCTCATACAGGCCGCCCGCCGTCACCCTGGTGTCGAACCCCAGCTCCTCCTGCGTGGCCCCCACCACGAGCTCTCCGTCGCCGCGCGGAACGAGGTAGACGGGCGTGCCGTGCACAGTGCCGCGCACGCAGCGGGACAGCAGCGGCCCAGGCGAACGCAACCGCATGATCTGCCCCTTGACCGGCCGCACAGGAACCCCGGCCAGCTCGGCGCTCGACACCCCGGCCGCCACGACCACGCGGTCGGCCGGCAGCCGCCCGCCGTCCTCCAGACGCACCCCGGCGACCCGCCCGCCGGAGCGCAGCAGTTCGCGCACGCGCGCCCGCACCACCGGCACGCCCAGCCGCTCCAGCGCCGCGAGCAGCGCCGCCGTCACGCGCCGAGGATCGACCCAGGCGTCGCCGGGAGCCAGCAACCCCCCGCGCACCGAGGGCGCCAGCATCGGCTCCAGACGGCGGCACTGGCGCCCGGTCAGCCGCTCGACCGGCAGGTCGAGCTTGTCCATGTACGTGGCCAACTCGTCCAGCACGGCCAGGTCGTCGGCCCCGAAGGCGACGTCGAGTGTCCCGTCCGTACGCAGATCGAGCTCATGGCCGCTCTCGGCGGCCAGTTCGGCGGCGAAGGCCGGCCAGCGGCTCAGCGAGGCCACCCCCAGCCGCAGCAACGGCCCCTCGGTGTAGGCGACCTCGCTCACCGGGGCCAGCATCCCGGCCGCCGCGTGAGAGGCCCCCGAGCCCGGGGCCGGATCGACGACGGTGACGGCAAGCCCCGCACGGGCCGCCCGCCAGGCGACGCAGAGCCCGACGACCCCGCCGCCCACGATCACATCCACCTGCGCTCCCTTCGCCGGCATGATCCGGATCAGGTGTCTTGCGGTCGAAGGCCCGTCAAGCCTTCCTCTCAGCCCGGTTACGGCCGGACTCCCGCGCGTCTACATCCACAGCCTACGGCCTCGGTGTCACGCCGGCGCACGAGCCCGGTTATGGTCATCATCGTGAACCATGTCGTGGTGGTAGGAGCGGGCCTGGCCGGTGTGCGCACGGTGGAGGCCCTGCGCGCACGCGGATTCGGCGGCCGGATCACCCTGATCGGCCAGGAACGCCATCGGCCCTACGACCGTCCGCCGCTGTCCAAGGCGGTGCTGCTCGGCAACGCCGACAACAGCTTCGTCGACACCGACCTGGCCGCCCTCGACGTGGACTTCTGGGCGGGCGTCAGCGCCAAGTCGCTGCGCAAGGGCGTCGTGGAGACGACCGAAGGCGAACTCGGCTACGACGGCCTGGTCATCGCCACCGGCGCCGAGCCGATCATGCTCCCCGGCGACGGCCCGCAGCACGTGCTGCGCACCCTCGACGACGCGCACGAGCTCAGGGCCATGCTCGTGCCCGGCGCCCGCGTCGCGATCATCGGCGCCGGGTGGATCGGCGCGGAGGTCGCCACCGCGGCCCGCCGCGCCGGGTGCGAGGTGACGGTGATCGAGGCCGGTTCCGCGCCGCTGGCCACCGCCGTCGGCACCGAGATCGGCGCCCGCACCGAGCGCTGGTACGACGGCATCGACCTGCGGCTCGACACCATGGTCGACTCCGTGGACGAGGGCGGCGTGCGGCTGGTGGGGGGCGAGTTCGTCGACGCTCACGTGGTCGTGACCGGCATCGGAGTACGCCCGGCGGTCGAATGGCTGGCCGGCGCCGACGTCGACCTCCACAACGGCGTCGTCACCGACGAACACCTGCGCGCCTCCCTGCCCGACACCGTCGCCGTCGGCGACTGCGCCGCGTGGTGGTCGCGCCGCTGGCAGACCCGGCTGAGGGTCGAACACTGGGACACCGCGATCAACGCCCCCGAGGTCGCCGCCGCCACCCTGATGGGCGAGGAGGCCGTCTACGACCCGGTCCCGTACTTCTGGTCGGAGCAGTTCGGGCACATGCTCCAGTACGCCGGCCACCACCCGGCGGGCGAGCGCCTCCTCTACCGAGGCGACCTCGACGGCAAGTGGTCGGCCGTCTGGCTGACAGCGGGCGACACCCTCGCCGCCGTGCTCGCCGTCGATCGGCCGCGAGACCTCGTCCAGGGGCGTAAAATCATCGACGCCGGACACCGTCTCGACACGGAACGCCTGGTAGATCCAGATGTCCCCCTACGGGATTGTGTTGTTTGAGCAAGCACGGCATGTGGTAGTTGTGGTTTCGTGACGCTTTCTGTTGCACAGATCGACCGGGAGACCGAGCGGCTCGTAGACGAGTGGCTGACTCTCCCCGAAGTGGCCACGCGCCTCGAGCTTCCGCTGGGCCGGGCCAAGCAACTCCTCAAGGACCACAAGCTTCTAGGCGTGCGCCGGGAGCGCGGCGGGCCACAGGTGCCCGCGGTGTTCCTGGACGGGAAGGACGTGATGAAGGGCCTGCCGGGCACGCTGACCGTGCTCCTCGACGCCGGCTACGACGACGTCGAGTCGCTGCGCTGGCTCTTCACCCCAGATGACTCCCTGCCCGGCTCGCCCATCGAGGCGATCAGGGCCGGCCGTCACACCGAGGTGAAGCGGCGTGCCCAAGCCCTCGCTTTCTGAGGCCCGCCTCTACCTCTGCACAGACGGCCGCCGCGACCGCGGCGATCTGGCAGAGTTCCTCGACGCGGTGCTGGCCGGCGGTGTGGACATCATCCAACTGCGGGAGAAGGGCCTGGAGGCTCGCGACGAACTCGCCCTCCTCGAAGTCTTCCGCGACGCCTGTGACCGGCACGGCAAACTCCTGGCCGTCAACGACCGGGCGGACATCGCCTACGCCGCCCGGCCCGACGTGCTCCACCTGGGGCAGGACGACCTTCCTGTGACGGTCGCGCGAGAGATACTCGGCGACGACATCGTCATCGGCAGGTCCACCCACTCCGCCGCCGAGGCTTCCGCCGCGGCCGTGGAGGAGGGCGTCGACTACTTCTGTTGCGGCCCCATCTGGCCCACGCCCACCAAGCCGGGCCGTCCCGCCCCCGGGCCGCCGCTGCTGCGGCACGCGGCGTCCCTGGCGACGTCGCGGCCGTGGTTCGGGATCGGCGGTATCGACCTGGACAACCTCGACGAGGTCATCTCGCACGGGGTGCGGCGGGTCGTGGTGGTGCGGGCTGTCACGGATGCCGAGGACCCGGGGGCGGCGGCGGCCGAATTCGCCAAGCGCCTCCAGGCGTCCGGCTGATCGAACGTCCAGCCGAACGCCCGTTCGAGGTGTTCGGCTGGACGGCGAGCGCCTCGCCGGTCAGGTCGTGCGGGACGTCGCCGCGATGGCCAGCTCCGTCAACGCCGCCCGCGCGCCGTCCGTCACCGGAGCCTCCTCCAGCGCGGCCAGCGCCTGGCCGAGGTAGTCGCCGATGAGCTCCTCGCACTCCCGCAGCGCCCCGCTGCCGTCGATGATCCGCCGCAGCGTCTCGATCCCGCGCTCATCCAGCGCCGGATCCCCGAGCAGGCGCCGAACGGTCTGCGCGTCCTCGGGGGAGGCGGCGGCCAGCGCTCGGGCCACGAGCATCGTCCGCTTGCCCTCCCGCAGATCGTCGCCCGCGGGTTTGCCCGTCTGCGCCGGGTCGCCGAACACGCCCAGGATGTCGTCCCGGAGCTGGAAGGCGATCCCCACCCGCCGCCCGTATCCGGTGCACAGCTCGTCCATCCACGGCGCGAGCTTCCCCGAGGCCAGCACCAGGCCGAGCCTGAGCGGCTGCTCCACCGAGTACTTGCCGCTCTTGAACAGCGCCACCCGCAGCGCGGATTCGAACGTGTTCTCGCCGTGCGCCTGCTCCAGCAGGTCGAGGTACTGCCCGCACATCAGTTCCGTGCGCATGTGGTCGTGGACGGCCTGGGCCGCCTCCAGCGACTCGGGCGGCAGGCCGCTGGTGCGCCACATCTCGCCCGACCAGATCAGCAGCAGGTTGCCCAGCAGGATCGCCGCGCCCTCGCCGAACTGCTCCGCCGAACCGTGCCAGGACGACTTCTCGTGCAGCGCCTGGAAACGGCGGTGCGCGGCCGGCATGCCCCTGCGCAGATCGCTCCTGTCCATCACGTCGTCGTGCACGAGCGCGCTGGCCTGCAGCAGCTCCAGCGAGGCTGCCGCGGTGAAGATCTCGGGAACGTCCGTGCCGCCCGCGCCGCGCCAGCCCCAGTAGCAGAACGCGGGCCGCAGCCGCTTGCCGCCGGACAACAGTTCGTCGGCCGCCGTGCGCAGCGGCTCTAGCTCGAGATCGCCGGAGGCGGGCAGTTGCCGGTCGACGAACTCTCCGAGCGCGCGCTCCACGTGCGTGCGCAGCGTGTTCAGACCGGCGGCGTCAGTGGTCATGTCTTGAGACTAGTGGGCGGGTGGGCGAGATCGGATCTGCGGTTCGACTGGGCGGCTCGTCGCGGCAATGAACCTGTAACCTTGCACCCATGGCGCTTGGTCGACCCTCCATCCGGCCCGATCGTGTTCCCACCGTCCGCGACATGCTCGCCTCCGGGGGCAGGTCGTTCTCCTTCGAGTTCTTCCCGCCGAAGACCGACGAAGGCGAGCGGCAGCTCTGGCGGGCGATCAGGGAGCTGGAGTCGCTGCGGCCGACGTTCGTGTCGGTGACGTACGGCGCCGGCGGCTCCACCCGCGACCGCACGGTCGACATCGTCGAGCGGCTCGCCCACGACACGACCCTCACCCCTGTGGCGCATTTCACCGCGGTCGACCACTCGGTCCGCGAGCTGCGCCACCTCGTGGGGCGTTTCGCCGACGCCGGGGTGCGCAACATCCTGGCCGTGCGCGGCGACCCGCCCGGCGACCCGGGCGCCGAGTGGGTGCAGCACCCCGAGGGCGTGCTCTACGCCGAGGAGCTGGTGCGGCTGATCCGGCAGGCGGGCGACTTCTGCGTCGGCGTGGCCGCCTTCCCCTACAAGCACCCTCGTTCGCCGTCCATCGAGTCCGACACCGAATACTTCGTCCAGAAGTGCCGGGCGGGGGCCGACTACGCGATCACCCAGATGTTCTTCCGTGCCGAGGACTATCTCCGGCTGCGTGATCGGGTGGCGGCGCAGGGGTGCGAGACGCCGATCATCCCGTGCATCATGCCGGTCACGCAGATGAGCACGATCGCGCGGTCCGAACAACTGTCGGGGGCGCCGTTCCCGCCGGACGTGGCGGCGCGCTTCGAGGCCGTCGCCGATGACCCGGCGGCGGTGCGGCGGCTGGGCATCGACCACGGCGCGGAGCTGTGCCAGCGCCTGCTCGACGAGGGCGCGCCGGGCATCCACTTCATCACCTTCAACCGCTCCAGCGCCAGCCGCGAGGTCTTCCAACGCCTCGATGCCGTCCCAATGTCCGCATGATCTAATCCCCCCCGCCCAGGGCTGTTGTGAACCACTTGGCGGGCCCATGTTCCGCCGTAACGGTGCCGGACTCGTGCGGGTCAGACACCGTCTCCCTGGAGGCCCCCAGCTCTGGCCGGTGGGTGGGTGCCGTTGGCCTGCCGTACAAAATGATGATTTTGAAGGGGTTGATGATGAAGAGGCCCGTCACCCGCTCGCAGGGGGACCGGGCGGGTGACGGGCCGGGGGATAGTAGCCGACGGGTAAAGGTGCGGTTACTTTCTGTCAGGAATGGTGCCCGGAGTCATCCTCGGCAAACCCAGGAGTCACGTTTTCATCAGGTGTAACGCTCAGGTCAAGGGGAGCGGGCGGCCCGCGATCGCGTAGTTCTCGTAGCCGCCGGGGAAGACGAATTTCGTCAGCAGGTCCGTGAAGCCCATGCTGGCATAAAGGTGGCGGGCGGCCGTGGGCTGGTCGTGCGTCGACAGGACGGCCGAGCGTTCCCCGCGGCCCGCGCAGAGTGTTCTGATCATGGCGCGGCCGACGCCCTTGCCCTGGTGGTCGGGGTGGACGTGGATCTCGGCCAGTTCGAAGGCGTACCCGAGCCAGGCGTCGGCGGCCTGCTGGCCCAGGCGTTCGGTGAGGGCTCGGCTGACCACGTCGTGCCACCACTGGCCGGGGGCGCCGCGGAAACCGTAGGCGAAACCGACGATGCGGGGTTCCGGGCGGCCGGTCGCGGGGGATATATCGCGCAATTCAGCGAAATAGCACTGAAAATGGGGATATGTCCCGTGGTTTCGCATGATGGTCTTGCGGCCGGTGATCTGATCCCGGGGCGGGTTCATGGCTGCCGTGTATATGTCGATCACCGTGTCTAGGCGCTCGATGAACTCGGCGGGACCCGCCCCGCGAAACTCGATCACCCGTCGCACCCTACTCGACGTCCACAGGGGTGCCCCCGGTGATCCGGACGAGCTCGTCGAACGTCGTCGGGAACACCGTCAGCGGATGCCCTCCCGCCGCCCACACCACCTCGTGCTTGCTCAGCCAGTTGTCGACCAGGGTCCGCAGCGGTGCGGGGTGTCCGACCGGGGCCACGCCCCCGATCGGCTGGCCGGTGGCCGCCCTGACGAACTCCGGTGTGGCCCGGCGTACCCGTCCCACGCCCGCGGTGCGGGCGACGAGTTCGACGTTCACGCGGTGCGCCCCGCTCGTCAGTACGAGCAGCGGCTCGCCGTCGGCGTCGAAGACCAGGCTGTTGGCGATGGCCCCGACCTCGCACCCGACCTGGGCCGCGGCGGTGGCGGCAGTGGGCGCCTTCTCCGGCAGCACCACGATCTCGCCGGTCGCGCCCAGCTCACGCAGCGCTGACTCCACGACGACGGCGTTGGCCGGCAACTTCTCAGACATGACGACAATCTAAACAGATTGACCCGGTGATTACTGGTTTACGGTGAGTAGTGTAAGGTCCTCTGATCTAAATTTGGGAGGTATGTGAAGTGGTACGGGTGGGGGCTCGACTGCCCGCGATAGCCGCTCTCCTGACGGCGGGAGCCGTCGTCGTCTCGGGGTGCGGCACTCAGGCAACGCAACGTACACCGTCCTGGTCACCTGGCAAGGCGTTAGCGGCCTCGGAAAGGCCGGCCGCCGCCGGCGCGCTGGCCGGCCCGGCCGTCACGGCCGACCCTGTCGTGGCGCCGCGCAAGACGCTCAAGCTCGGGACCAAGGGCAAGTCCGTCCAGTGGGTGCAGCGGCGCCTGACCGAACTCGGCTACCGGCCGGGCAAGGCCGACGGCCGCTACGGCGGCACGACGCTGACGGCCGTGTGGGCGTTCCAGAAGGTCAACGGCATCAAACCGAGCAGCACCATCGCCAGTCGCACGTGGGACGCGCTGGAGAGTCCGCAGGCCCCCAAGGTGCTGGTCAAGAACGGCAAAGCCACGCGGGCCGAGGTCAATCTCACCAAGCAGATCATGGTCCTGTACGTCGACGGGCAGGCCAAGCTGATCACCCACGTGTCGTCCGGCAGCAACGTCCCCTACTGCGAGACGGCCACGTGGCAGGGCAAGCGGCAGCGGTTCTGCGGATCCGCGAGCACGCCGACGGGCAACTACAAGACGACGTGGCGGGCCAGCGGCTGGCACAAGTCCTACCTGGGCGAGCTGTACAACCCGATCTTCTTCAACGGCGGGATCGCCTTCCACGGGGCGTTGTCGGTGCCGCTGTATCCGGCTTCGCACGGATGCGTGCGAATGCCGATGAACGTGGCCCAGGTGCTGCCGGGGATGCTGGGCAAGGGCGTGCCGGTGCACGTACGGGGCAAGTTCAAGCGCGTCTGAATGATCCCAAGCCCGGCATAACCTCCGCATAACCGGATGTGGTGACGGCCGGGTTATCGATCTCTTGCTGGGATCCCTCCTGACATTCAGGGGGGATCCCATGACAACGGCGTGTACAGATCGAGCGCCCGTCCGGCAGGTGCGAAGAAGCCGGTCGCGGCTGGGCTGGGTGCTGGCAGCGGGCTGGATCGCGCAGGTGGCGCTGCGGCTGTGGTTGTACCGGTACCACACGGGGCCCGTCGCGAACCCGGACGAGACCGGCTACCTCCTCGCCGCCCGCTGGCTGGCCGGCGGTCCGGGCGCGGACCTGAGCGGCTCGACCTTCTACCAGGCCGGGTACGCCTCCGTGCTCGTCCCGATCTTCTGGTTCGTCGCGGACCCGGTGACGGCCTACCGGCTGGTGGTCGTCGTGGGGTCGATGGCGGCGGCCGGGGCGTTCCCGCTGGCGTACCTGCTGCTGCGGCGCATGGGGCTGGGTGGCAGGGCGTCGCTGGTGCTGGCGTTCGTGGCCGGGCTGTCGCCGGCGTTGCTGCTGTTCTCGGGGCTGGCACTGGCCGACGCGATCCTGCCCGCGCTCGTGCTGGGCTGGCTGGTCGCCACGCACGATTTCGTCGCGCGCGGATCCGTCAGGGCCGCGGTGGCCGCGGGGGCGATCTCGGGGTTCGCGATGGGGGTGCACCTGCGGGGGATGGTCGTCCTGGCGGTGTTCGCGCTGACCGTCGCGGTGGTGTTCCGGCGGGTGCCGCCGCGGGCGGCGGCGGGGGCGCTGCTGGCGGCGGGCGCGACGCTCGCGGTGGGCAAGGTGCTCAACGGGGCGCTGTCGGCCGCGCTGTATCCGAGTGGGGCACGCGACCTGACGGGCATGCTGGTGTCGCGGCTCACGAGCGCCGACGGGCAGGCGTGGGCGCTGTCGGGTGCGGCCGGGCAGCTCTGGTACCTGATCGTGGGCACATGGGGGCTGGCGGGCGTCGGGATGGCGGGGGCCGTCGTGCTGCTCATGCGGCGGGCCGCGCCGTTCGCGCACCGCGTACTGGCCGGGATCCTGCTGGTGACGACCCTGGGCATCGCCTACGCCTCCTCGGCCGCCCTGCCCGACGAGCACCGGGTCGGCAACTACGTCTACGGCCGCTACCTGGCCTGCGTCGCGGTGGCCTGGACACTGGCCGGCGCGCTCGCCCTGATCCGCGTCGGACGCCCGGCGGTGCTCAGGTACGCGGCGGCCGCCACGGGGCTGCTGGCCGTGACGGGCGGCGTGGCCGCGTGGTACGCGGGCGACCGGCTGGACCGCTACGGCTTCATCGCCTTCGACTTCCCCGAAGTGATCTTTCTCACGGGTGTGCCGGACAAGCTCGACATGGTCCGCACGTCCCTGTGCGCGCTGATCCTGCTGGCCTGTCTGGTCGCCGCCGCCTTCCTCACCGCGGGCCGGGCGCGGCTCCTGGTCGCGGGCGGGCTGGCGCTGATCAACATCGCCTTCACCGCCCACCTGGCGCCCAGCCCGCCGTCGGGTGGCCGGGACTGGCTGCCCGCCCCGCGTCCTGGGCAGGCGGTGGCGCTGGACAAGCGGGTCAAGTGGAACGTCTGGGTGCCGCTGTCGTACCGGATCTGGTGGACCGAGCTCCGCCGCTTCGACGGCTCGCCGCCGCAGGACGCCTGCACCGCCGTCGTCCCTCCGGACGCGGCCCCGCCGCCCGGCTGGGTGGCGACCGGCGAGGGCGGCGCCGCGCAGGGCTGGACGACCTGGTCGAACCCGAACTGCCCGTGACGGTCACGGGGCCGGCGGCGCGTCGGCCGCTTGCCGGGCGCGCTTGCCTTCCCCGGCCGCCATCGACAGCCCGATCGCCTGGGACAAGCCGGCGGCGAGTAGCAGGAGCGCCGTGCCCGACTGCCACGAGGGTATGCCGTTCTCGAAGTCGGCCTGGTCGTACAGCCCCGCCAGGAGCCGCATGGGGTTGTACAGCGCGACGAAGAACGCGAACGCGTACGGCACGATGAGCACGCCCGATAAGACGAGCAGGACCGTGCGGCCCCGGGAACGACGGCGCAGCAGCAGGCCGATGACGACGAACGCCACCGCCAGGACGCCGGCGAACGCCGCGATCCACCAGGTCAGCCGCCAGGCGTCCACGCCCATTGAGGTCAGTCCATCGGCCCCGACCCGGCCCCGGCCGCCCTGCCATTCGGGCCCCGTGACCTGCGCCTTGGAGGCCATGCGGATGGCCACGTGGTTGACGCCCGCGTACACCGCCGTCAGGACAGGCCCCAACACCAGCAGGATGAGTCCGATCGGCCATCGTCGGCCGTTGCCCGCCATCCGCGCTCCCTTCGCCTCAAGGCAGCCAGTTTCTCAAAAGCGGCGCCCCGTCCGCCAACCCGTCAGGACGGCTGACGGCCGAGGGTGCGCAGACCGGACGCCGCGAGCTCGGCGGCGCGGCGGGCCGCCCGCCTGACCTCCTCCGGCGACGGGTCGCCGTCCAGGCTGGCGAAGGCGGCCAGCTTGGCCGCGCCGACGACCGCGCCCACCGCCGCGGCCGCGTCGATCAGGTCCAGCTCGCCCGCGTACGCCTCGTGCAGCCCCCGCGCGAGCGTGAGCTGGCTGTCGAACAGCAGGTGCAGCGCCTTGGCCTGCAACGCGGGCTCCGACATGACGAGCCGCGTCAGGAGCGCCGCGTCCTTGGCCGTGACCTCGTTGTGCACGGCGAGCCGCTCGTGGCTCTCGTCGATCATCCGCAGGAGCAGGTCGGCGGGCGACTCATCGGGGGCCAGGACCGCCCACTCGGCGATGGCCGCGTCCAGCCAGCCCTTGAGGTCGCCGAAGATCACGTCCTCCTTGCCGGCGAAGTAGCTGAAGAACGTGCGCGTCGACACGTCGGCCGCCGCCGCGATCTCCGCCAGCGTGGTCTCCTCATACCCCTTCTCGTCGAACAGCTTGAGCGCAGCCTCGACCAGCGCCTGGCGCGTGCGCTGCTTCTTGCGCTCCCGCAGTCCCACCATGCCCGGCACTATATCGCACCGAGACGAGTTTTGCGCTTGTTGAAAAATTGCAATGAATGAGATTTTATGGGATCAGCTCGGAAAGGAGCCGCGACATGTCCGAACTGACCTATCCCATGGCCAGGCAGCGCCCGTTCGACCCTCCCGACGAGGTCACGCACCTGCGACAACAGGGCGCCATACACCGCCTGACCTACGCCGACGGCCACCAGGGCTGGCTGGTGACCGGCCACGCCGCCGCCCGCGCGGTGCTGGCCCATGACCGCTTCAGCGCCCGGCCGGAGCACATGCACCCGCTGATCCCGCTCAAGAGGAATCAGTCCGGCATGCCCATGGCCGTGCCGCCCGGGATGTTCCTGCGGATGGACGCGCCGGAGCACTCGCGCTACCGCAAGCTGCTCACCGGGCAGTTCACCGTGCGCAGAATGAAGCTGCTCACCCCCAGGATCGCGGAGATCACGGACGAGCACCTGGACGCCATGGCCGCCGCCGGCGGCCCGCTGGACCTCGTCCAGGAGTTCGCGCTGCCCATTCCCTCGCTGGTCATCTGCGAACTGCTCGGGGTTCCTTACGAGGACCGCGCCCAGTTCCAGGACGACTCCAAGGCGCTGGCCAACCTGGAGACCGGCCGCGCCGACGTGGATGCGGCGATGGGGCGGATCGCGGCGTTCCTGCTCGACCTCGTCCTGCGCCAGCGCGAGGAGCCCGCCGACGACCTGATCAGCGGGCTCATCGAGACCGGCGAGCTCACCGACGAGGAGCTCACCACCATCGCGTTCCTGCTGTTGATCGCCGGGCACGAGACGACCGCCAACATGCTGGGACTGGGGACGTACGCGCTGCTGACCAACCCCGGCCAGCTCGCCGCCCTGCGCGACGACCCGTCCGTGGTGGACAACGGCATCGAGGAACTGCTGCGTTACCTTTCGATCATCCACCTCGGCCCGGCCCGCACCGCGCTGGAGGACATCGAGATCGAGGGCACCCTCGTCAAGGCCGGCGAGACGGTCGCCGTCAACGTGCCCGCCGTCAACCGCGACTCCTCCCGTTTCCCCGACGGCGACCGCCTCGACGTCACCAGGCCGACGAGCGGGCACATCAGCTTCGGCCACGGCATCCACCAGTGCCTGGGCCAGCAGCTCGCCCGCGTCGAAATGCGCATCGCCCTCCCTGCGCTGCTGCGCCGCTTTCCTGGCCTACGCTTGGCCGTAACACCCGAGGAGGTGCCGATGCGCACGGACGCGGCCGCTTACGGGGTGCATCGCCTCCCTGTCACTTGGTAGGTCACCATGGAAATCAAGGCAGATACATCGGTGTGCATCGGAGCGGGCATGTGCGCGCTGACGGTGCCGAAAGTGTTCGACCAGAGCGAGGATGAGGGCACGGTCGTGCTCCTGCAGGAGGTGCCTCCTGCGGAGCTCGAGGACGCGGTCCGCCGCGCCGTGACCCTGTGCCCGTCAGGGGCCCTTTCCGTCTCGTGACGAACGCTCGCCGTAGCGCGCCTTGACAGCCCTGTGAACACCGGCCGTCGCCGCACCCGTACTCGGCGGCGACGGCCTCTGCCGGCCCATACGGCCGCAACCCCGCGCCGCCGGCCCTCTGCGGCACTCTGCCCCGCCTTGGCGCCACGGCTCGCCTTCTCGGGCTCGCTCGTTCTCATGGTCATCGAACCTATGTTCGTGGAAGTAGTTGACACCGATCCTGATCGAAATTATGTTCGACGTAGTGACGGTGAGGCTCGCGGCTCAGCGTCACCAAGGACCTGGTCGCGGGCCATTCGCTTCCCCAAGCGAGCCCCGCGGCCAGGTCCACGGGCGAAGGACACGTCCTCGTCGTCGGCGGAGACGAGTGGGCATGTCCTGGCCGGACGGGGTGAGGGGAAGCTCCTCGTCCGGCCAGCCCGGCGGAAATGTCGGTGGCGTCTGCGAGTGTTGGCTCCACCGGCGGAGACGCCGGCTGCCGCCCACGACTCCAAGGAGGCGCGCAAGAGATGGCACCACGGCCTAGAGAAACGCCCGGGCCCCGGCTGTCGCCTGCGGTTCGGGCACACTTGACCGATTCACGCTCCTGCCTGGCGGAGGCGGCGAACGCCCGCACCCCGGCATCCCGATATGTGGCAGCGCATCTGGCGGCCCTTCGGGCGGCGGCGGCGATCCTGGCCGCCCGCCCGCGCCCCATGGAGGGCCGCAGGCGCCGCCTGCGTAGCGCGTGGGAGCTGCTGCCCGAGGCCGAGCCCCACCTGGCCGAGTGGGCCGCCTACTTCTCGGTGAGCGCCGCCAAGCGCGCCGCCGCGGAGGCGGGCATGGTCCGCGGGGTCAGCAAGGCCGACGCCGAAGAGATCCTGGCCGAGGCGGAGACGTTCGTCTCCACGATCGAAGACCTCCTCGGGATCCCGGCTCAGTCCCAGCTCCCGGTGAACGTCCCGCTGGCGGGCTGACCCCTGATCCCCGCGCCCTCTCCTCCCCGGGCGCGGCCCGAGGCATGAGGCTGCCCGTTCAACGGTGGATCGACGACGATGCCCTGGACGGGGGCGACAAGAAGGTCGCGCCCGCCGCGGCCTCCCCAATCCCGCGGCAGGCCGTTTTCCAGGCCAAGCGGGCGACAAGCCACGCCTCTCGACGGGAGGCTGCCCCAGAGCGGGTTCTCGGGGCCGTAGCGGTGGTCGGGACGCCGCAAGGTCGCGCCTTGGGAATCGGAGCCCAAATCCCGCATTCCGGAGGGCTGAAACACACGGCGCGGATGCTCAGGTCCAGGGGAGGGGCCTCGGCTCCGACGCGGGCGGTCTTGGAGCTCCGGACGGAAACGTGCAGGCGCCCGGTCCCGGCCGGGGTCGAGCTTGGAGACGGCCGGGAGCGGGCAGGTCCCGCCGGGTGGGCGGGCCGAGGGAACGGGGCCCGGCGAGCGAGGACGCAGGCCGGGTCACGTCAAACCGGCGGGACCTCGGTGACGAGGGTTCAGAACGACTCGACGGCCCTGCGGGCCTCGGCGTCGAGGACGCCCCAGCTGATGAGCTCCTCGGTCAGTTCGCTCGGCGACTTGTCGTAGATCACGGCAAGCGAGCGCAGGTCCTCCTGGCGGATCGACAGGACCTTGCCGTTGTAGTCGCCGCGCTGGCTCTGGATGGTGGCGGCGTAGCGGGCCAGGGCCCCCGCCTTCTCCTTCGGCAGCGTGGCCAGGCGCTCCAGGTCGATCACAAGCTTGGGTGTCGGCCCGAGCGGGCTGGGGGCGGCTCCGCCCGGCAGCAGCTCGGATACGGGCACCCCGTAGAAGTCGGCAAGCTCGGCAAGCTTCTGCACGGTCACCGCTCGGTCGCCACGCTCATAGGAGCCGACGACCACGGCTTTCCACCTGCCGCGCGACTTCTCTTCGACTCCATGCAGGGACAGGCCCTGCTGGGTGCGGATGGCGCGGAGTCGTGCACCCAGCGACTTTGCGTACTCAGACGGCATCGTGTGGCCCCCCGGCTCTCGTATGTATCGCTCTCAGTAGATTGTGCTCCCTTGCGGCGTATGCCCGGACCACCGGGGGGTTAGGTGCCGAGCTCGGCACCAACGGTAGCCATGGCCCTGGGTTTACCCCAGAACGCCGCGAGGTGTGGTTACGCACAGTGACGGTAAAGGGGTGGACGCCTAAGGTCAAGCTGATTGGAAAAAAGATGCCGAATCCGGTCCGGCAGGGATCGCCGCAAAAGCCCCTCATGTCCCACTGATAACAGTACTTCGTCATAGTTTGACGAGGGATTCTTCCCGATCAGGTCTGCCTGATGAGAATCATGACAGGAAAGATCGCCGCCCGTGCGATCTTGATCAAGATGTCACCGGGGAACACCCCTGAGTGGCCCCGCGGTGCTGGAAGCGCATATGATCATCTCGCCGGGGGAGCGCCGAGGGGGCGAACGGCGCATCTACAGCGTGCTCGTCAGCGGCCACCTGCCGTTGGGTGTCACGATCGTGCCCGCGGAGCCGTGGAGTACGCGCTCGGCCTCGTCCAGGCGGCCGATGGCGGCCATGTCGCCCGTCGTCTCCACGAACCTGCACACCGCCTCCACCTTCGGCCCCATCGACCCCGCGGGGAAGTCCAGTGCGCGCAGCTCGTGCGGCGTGGTGTGGGCGATCTCCGTCTGGCGCGGGGTGCCGAAGTCGCGCATGACGCGCGGCACGTCGGTCAGGATCAGGAACGCGTCGCACTCCAGCGCCTCGGCCAGCATCGAGGCGGTGAGGTCCTTGTCGACGACCGCCTCGACACCGGCCAGCCGGCCGTGCTCGTCGCGGACGACCGGGACGCCGCCCCCGCCCGCGCAGATCACGACCACGCCCTCGCGGACCATCTTGCGGATCAGCCGGGTCTCGACGACCCGCTGAGGGGCGGGGGAGGGGACGACCCGCCGCCAGTGGGGGCCGTCCTGCCTGACCGTCCAGCCGTACTCGCCGGCCAGCTTCTGCGCCTCCTCCCGCTCGTAAACCCGGCCGACGAACTTGGCCGGCGCCTCGAATGCCGGGTCCACGGCCGTCACGAGCGTCTGCGTGACGATGGCGATGACCTGCCGGCCCGGCAGCGCGTTCTGCAGCGCCTGCTGGAGCCAGTAACCGATCATGCCCTGCGTCTGGGCGCCGAGCGTGTCGAACGGATACGGCCCGCCCAGCTCGGGATCCGCGGCGCTCTGCACGGCCAGCATGCCGACCTGCGGGCCGTTGCCATGGGTGATGATCAGCTCGTGGTCGCGGGCGAGACGGGCGAGGGTGATGGCGACCGCGCGGACGTTGCGGAGCTGGACGTCGACGTCCAGCCGCTGCCCGCGCTTGAGTACCGCGTTGCCGCCCAGCGCGACGATCACCCGCATGTCAGCCTCCCAGCCGGTTCCCGGAGCCCTTACAGGCCCTCTCGTTCGAGCGGGCAGCTCATGCACCGCGGCCCGCCGCGTCCCCTGCCGAGTTCGCTGCCCGGGATCGTGATGACCTCGATGCCGTTGTCGCGCAGGTAGTTGTTGGTGGTGGTGTTGCGCTCGTAGGCGACGACCAGGCCGGGCTCCAGCGCCAGGCCGTTGCATCCGTCGTCCCACTGCTCGCGCGCGGCCGCGTAGACGTCCTGGGTGGGCGTCAGGACCGTGATATCGGGCAGGTCAAGGGCGTGGGCGATGGCTTTGTGCATGTCCTGCGGCGGGTGGTCGGTGACCAGGAGCTCCTTGTCCGTGCGGCCCGGCTCGATCGTGTACGCCGGCAGCATGCCCAGGCCCGCGTATTTGGTGAAAACCTCGGTGTCCAGCATGGTCATCACCGTGTCGAGATGCATGAACGCCCGCGCCTTCGGCATGTCCAGCGCCACGATCCGCCGCGCCGCCCCGGCCCTGAACAGCCGCTGCGCGAGCATCTCGACCGCCTGCGGCTGCGTGCGCTCGCTCATCCCGATCAGCACCGCGCCCCGGCCGATCACCAGCACGTCGCCGCCCTCGATGGTGGCAGGGGCCACCGACTGGCCCGGCATCCAGCAGTGGTAGCCGCCCTGGCCCGGCCGGTTGAAGCCGTCGGCGAACTTCGGGTGATACATGTAGACGGCCTCCATGTTGACCGTCTCTCGCATGCGGGCCCTCTTCTTCATCGCGTTGATCGACACGCCGTTGTAGATCCAGCAGGAGGTGTCGCGGGTGAACAGGTGGTTGGGCAGCGGCGGCAGGACGAACCCGTCGAGAGGCGTGGTGTGGAAGGTCACCGAGTTGGGGTCGCAGCCCATCGCCACCATCTCGCGCTTGGTGATGCCGCCCGTCAGGTAGATCGACAGCGCCGCGGAGTCCATGCCGTCGAGGGTGTTGCGGATGTCGTCGATGGCCCCGGGGCCCAGCCAGCGCTCGTCGACGACCGCGTCCAGGATGTGCTTGCGCGCCTCGGGGATGGCGACCGTCTCTTCAAGCAGGTCCGACAGCAGGTGCACGATGATGCCGTGCTGGCGGAGCACGCGCTGGAACGCCTCGTGCTCCTCCACCGCCCGTTGCACCCACAAGACGTCGTCGAAGAGGAATTCGTCCTTGTTGGTCGGGGTCAGCCGCTTGAGGGACAACTCGGGCTTGTGCAGCAGCACCTGGCGCAGCCGTCCGACCTCGGAGTCGACATGGAACGTCATCGTCGCTTTATCCCCTCGAAACGGCGGATAGCACGCGGGCCGGGGACAAGTCGCAGGCCGAACGTCGATGACGTGCCCCGCCTCGGACGCCTTGACACGGGGGCGGAACGGGAAATTACCCGATCAAGAACCCTGGAGCGCCACGCGGAGCCACTCGTGTTGTTCCTGGTAGGCCCTGGTACTGTGTGTCCCGACCAACACCCTTTTAAGACCCGTCCCGTGAGGCGGGAAAGGTGGTGAGATTCGCCATGTCCGAATCCAGGGCCGTGCTTGAGGCCCCGGACATCCACCGTGCGCTGACCAGGATCGCGCACGAGATTCTCGAGCGTACCAAGGGCGCCGACGACGTCGTCCTGCTCGGCATCCCCACCCGCGGCGCGACGCTGGCCCACCGGCTCGGCGAGCGCATCGAGCAGTTCGAGGGCGTCAAGATCCCCGTCGGCTCGATCGACATCACCATGTACCGCGACGACCTGCGCAGGGGCCCCGTACGCCCGCTCGGCCGCACCGAGTTGCCGTCCGACGGCATCGACGGCAGGGTCGTCGTGCTCGTCGACGACGTCCTGTACTCGGGCCGCACCGTCCGCGCCGCGCTCGACGCGCTCAACGATCTCGGCAGGCCCACCGCGGTGCAGCTCGCCACGCTGGTCGACCGTGGCCACCGCGAGCTGCCCATCCGCGCCGACTACGTCGGCAAGAACCTTCCCACGGCCAAGAGCGAGAAGGTCAAGGTCTATCTGCGGGAGATCGACGGTCGCGACGCCGTGCTGCTCATGAAGGGGGACGCCAAGTGAACCGGCACCTGATCTCCGCCGGCGATCTCGCCAAGGACGACGCGCTCCTCATTCTCGACACCGCCGAGGAGTTGGCCAGGGTCTCGGAACGTTCCATCAAGAAGCTGCCCACGCTGCGCGGCCGCACGGTGGTCAACCTGTTCTTCGAGGACTCCACCCGCACGCGCATCTCGTTCGAGGCGGCGGCCAAGCGGCTGTCCGCCGATGTGATCAACTTCTCGGCCAAGGGGTCGAGCGTGTCCAAGGGCGAGTCGCTCAAGGACACCGCGCTCACCCTGGAGGCCATGGGCGCCGACGCGGTCGTGATCCGCCACGGCGCCTCCGGCGCGCCGCACCGCCTGGCCACCTGGGTGCACGGCAGCGTCGTCAACGCCGGCGACGGCACCCACGAGCACCCCACGCAGGCGCTGCTCGACGCCTTCTCCATGCGGCGCCGCCTGGGCAGCCTCGAAGGGCGCAAGGTCACCATCGTCGGCGACGTCCTGCACAGCAGGGTCGCCCGCTCCAACGTGCTGCTGCTGGACACGCTGGGCGCCGAGGTGACGCTGGTCGCCCCGCCCACGCTGCTGCCCGTCTCCGTGGGCACCTGGCCGTGCGAGGTCTCCTACGACCTCGACGCGGTGCTGCCCAAGTCCGACGTGGTGATGATGCTGCGGGTGCAGAAGGAGCGGATGGGCGCCGCCTACTTCCCGAGCGAGCGCGAGTACTCGCGCCGGTACGGGCTCGACCGCGATCGCTTCGCGAAGATGCCCGACGACGCGATCGTGATGCATCCCGGGCCGATGAACCGGGGGATGGAGATCGCGGCCGAGGTGGCCGACTCGGCTCGGTCCACGATCGTCGAGCAGGTCGCCAACGGTGTGACCATCCGCATGGCCGTTCTTTACCTGCTGCTCGGGGGAGAGACCACCACGTGATTATTCGAAATGTCAGGATTCTCGGCGGGGAGCCCGTCGACATCCGGGTCTCGCACGGGGTGATCGCCGCGATCACCCCCGCCGACCCCCAGAGCGCGGGCTCGCAGGCGCACCCCGAGGACGATCTCGTGCTCGACGGTCAGGGGGCGATCGCGCTGCCCGGCCTCGTGGACCTGCACACGCACCTGCGCGAGCCCGGCAGAGAGGACGCCGAGACCGTCCAGACCGGCACCCAGTCCGCGGCCCGCGGCGGCTACACCGCCGTGCACGCCATGGCCAACACCTCGCCCGTCGCCGACACCGCCGGGGTGGTGGAGCAGGTGTGGCGGCTCGGCCGCGAGTTCGCCCACTGCGACGTGCACCCGGTCGGCGCCGTGACCGTCGGCCTGGAGGGCAGGCAACTGGCCGAACTGGGCGCGATGGCCGACTCGGCCGCCCGCGTGCGCGTCTTCTCCGACGACGGCAAATGCGTCGACGACGCCGTGCTGATGCGCCGCGCCCTGGAGTACGTCAAGGCGTTCGACGGCGTCATCGCCCAGCATGCCCAGGAGCCCAGGCTCACCGGCGGCGCCCAGATGAACGAGGGCGTCGTCTCCGGCAGGCTCGGCCTGACCGGCTGGCCCGCGGTCGCCGAGGAGGCGATCATCGCCAGAGACTGCCTCCTGGCCGCGCACGTCGGCTCCAGGCTGCACGTCTGCCACGTCTCCACGGCGGGCTCGGTGGAGATCCTGCGCTGGGCCAAGTCCAAGGGCTGGAACATCACCGCCGAGGTCACCCCGCACCACCTGCTGCTCACCGACGCCCTCGTCGAGGACTCCCCGGTGGGCGCCTACAACCCCATCTACAAGGTCAACCCGCCCCTGCGCACCGAGGCCGACGTCCAGGCCCTGCGCACCGCGCTGGCCGACGGCACGATCGACATCGTCGCCACCGACCACGCCCCCCACCCGGTCGAGGACAAGGAGACCGAGTGGTCGGCCGCGGCCATGGGCATGGTCGGCCTGGAGACCGCACTCAGCGTGGTGCAGGAGGCGATGGTCGAGACCGGCCTGCTCGACTGGGCGGGCCTCGCCCAGCGCATGTCCGTGGCGCCCGCCCGCATCGGCCGCCTGGCCGGTCAGGGGCAGCCGCTGGAGGTGGGCGCACCGGCCAACATCACGCTGTACGACCCGTCCGCCCGTACCGAGGTCGACCCGTCCGCCTTCGCCTCCAAGAGCAGGAACACCCCCTACGAGGGGATGACGCTGCCGGGCCGGGTGGTGGCCACGTTCCTGCGCGGCAGGCCGACCGTTCTCGAAGGGAAGCTGGCTTGAACACAGCGGTGCTCGTCCTGGAAGACGGCCGAGTCTTCCACGGCAATCCATACGGCGCCGACGGCGAGACGTTCGGCGAGATGGTCTTCAACACCGGCATGACCGGCTACCAGGAGACCCTCACCGACCCCTCCTACCACCGGCAGATCGTCGCCATGACGGCGCCCCACATCGGCAACACCGGCGTCAACGACGAGGACCCCGAGTCCTCGCGGGTCTGGGTCGCGGGCTACGTCGTGCGCGAGCCCTCAAGGATCGTCTCCAACTGGCGGGCCAACCGCTCGCTCGAGGACTACCTCAAGGAGCAGGGGGTCGTCGGCATCGCCATCGCCGGCACCCGCGCGCTCACCCGCCACCTGCGCGAGCGCGGCGCCATGCGCGCCGGCATCTTCAGCGCGCCGACCGAGAGCGTCGAGGAACTCGTCGAGCGGGTCCGCAGCGCGCCCCGCATGCAGGGCGCCGACCTGTCCGCCGAGGTGGCCACGACCGAGCCCTACGTGGTGCCGGCGATCGGGGCCAAGCGGTTCACGGTCGCGGCCGTGGACCTCGGCATCAAGGGCATGACGCCGCACCGGATGGCCGAACGCGGCTGCGAGGTGCACGTCCTGCCCGCCGACGCCACCTACGAGCAGATCATGGCCGTCGAGCCCGACGGCGTGTTCCTGTCCAACGGCCCTGGCGACCCCGCCACGGCCGACGTCACGGCCCTGCGCAAGGTGCTGGAGGCCCGGGTGCCGTTCTTCGGCATCTGCTTCGGCAACCAGCTCTTCGGGCGGGCCCTGGGCCTTTCCACCTACAAGCTGCGCTACGGCCACCGCGGGGTCAACCAGCCGGTCCAGGACGTGCGCACGGGCAAGGTCGAGATCTCGGCGCACAACCACGGGTTCGCGGTCGAGGCGCCGCTCGACGGGCCGTTCGACACCCCGTACGGACAGGCCGAGGTCAGCCACGTCAACCTCAACGACCGCTGCGTGGAAGGGCTGCGCCTGCTCGACGGGCGCGCCTTCAGCGTCCAGTACCACCCGGAGGCCGCCGCGGGGCCCCATGATGCCGCCTATCTCTTTGACGAGTTCTGTGAGGTCATGAGCCGTGCCCAAGCGTGAGGACATCAGGTCGGTCCTGGTGATCGGCTCGGGGCCGATCGTGATCGGCCAGGCGTGCGAGTTCGACTACTCCGGCACCCAGGCGTGCCGGGTGCTGCGGGCCGAAGGGTTCCGCGTGATCCTCGTCAACAGCAACCCGGCGACGATCATGACGGACCCCGAGTTCGCCGACGCCACCTACGTCGAGCCGATCACCCCCGAGTTCGTCGAGAAGATCATCGCCAAGGAGCGCCCCGACGCGCTCCTGCCGACGCTGGGCGGCCAGACCGCGCTCAACACCGCGGTCGCGCTGCACGAGTCCGGCGTGCTGGACAAGTACGAGGTCGAACTGGTCGGCGCCGACTTCGAGGCGATCCAGGCGGGGGAGAACCGCGAGCGGTTCAAGCAGATCGTCGCCAAGGTCGCCCGCGAGCACGGGCTGAACGCCGAGTCGGCCAAGTCCCTCATCTGCCACTCGATGGACGACTGCCTGGCCGCCGCCGGCGAGCTGGGCTACCCGCTGGTGGTCCGGCCCTCGTTCACCATGGGCGGCGCCGGCTCCGGGTTCGCCTATGACGAGCGCGACCTGCGGCGCATCGCCGGCGCGGGGCTCGACGCCTCTCCGACCACCGAGGTGCTCCTGGAGGAGTCGATCCTCGGCTGGAAGGAGTACGAACTTGAAGTCATGCGCGACAAGCATGACAACGTGGTCATCGTCTGCTCCATCGAGAACATCGACCCGATGGGCGTCCACACAGGCGACAGCGTCACCGTCGCGCCCGCGCTGACCCTGACCGACCGCGAATACCAGAACATGCGCGACGTCGCCATCGCCGTCATCCGCGAGGTCGGCGTCGACACCGGCGGCTGCAACATCCAGTTCGCGGTCGACCCGCGCACCGGGCGCATGATCGTCATCGAGATGAACCCGCGCGTGTCGCGCTCGTCGGCGCTGGCGTCCAAGGCGACCGGGTTCCCGATCGCGAAGATCGCCGCCAAGCTGGCCATCGGCTACACGCTCGACGAGATCCCCAACGACATCACCAAACAGACCCCGGCCTCCTTCGAGCCGACGCTCGACTACATCGTGGTGAAGGTGCCGCGCTTCGCCTTCGAGAAGTTCAGGGGCGCCGACCAGACGCTCACCACCCACATGAAGTCGGTGGGCGAGGCCATGGCCATCGGCCGCTCCTTCCCCGAGGCGCTGCAGAAGGCGCTGCGCTCGCTGGAGAAGAAGGACTCCTCCTTCAGCTGGGCGGGCGAGCCGGGCGACAAGGCCGAGCTGCTCGAAGCCTGCAGGACGCCGCACGACGGGCGGCTGTACACGATGCAGCAGGCCATGAGGGCCGGTGCGACCGTCGAGGAGCTGTTCGAGGCGACCAGCGTCGACCCGTGGTTCCTCGACCAGCTCCACCTGCTGCACGAGGAGGCCGGCGCGGTCGCCGAGGCGCCCGAGCTGACCGCCGAGGTGCTCCAGCGGGCCAAGCGCCACGGGTTCAGCGACGTGCAGATCGGCGAGATCCGCGGCATCGACGAGGCCAGGGTCCGCGACCTGCGCCACGCGCTCGGGCTGCGCCCCGTCTACAACACCGTCGACACCTGCGCCGCCGAGTTCGCCGCCAAGACGCCCTACCTCTACTCGACCTACGACGAGGAGAACGAGGTCCCCTACGGCGACCGCCAGAAGGTGATCATCCTCGGTTCCGGGCCCAACCGCATCGGGCAGGGCATCGAGTTCGACTACGCCTGCGTGCACGCCTCGTTCGAGCTGGCCAGGGCCGGGTTCGAGACCGTCATGGTCAACTGCAACCCCGAGACCGTCTCGACCGACTACGACACCTCCGACCGGCTCTACTTCGAGCCGCTCACCCTGGAGGACGTCCTGGAGGTCGTGCACGCCGAGCAGGAGACCGGCCCGGTCGCGGGCGTGATCGTGCAGCTCGGCGGCCAGACGCCGCTCGGCCTCGCGCAGGCGCTCAAGGATGCGGGGGTGCCCGTGGTGGGCACCACGCCCGAGTCGATCCACCTGGCCGAGGAGCGCGGCGCGTTCGGGCGGGTGCTGGCCGAGGCGGGCCTGCCCGCGCCCAAACACGGCACCGCGCTGACCGTGTCGGAGGCCCTGGAGATCGCCGAGGAGATCGGCTACCCCGTGCTCGTACGGCCCTCCTACGTGCTCGGCGGGGCCGGCATGGCCATCGTCTACGACGACAGCACGCTCACCACCTACATGGCGGCCCAGGAGGGCGGCCACCCGGTGCTGGTCGACAAGTTCCTCGACGAGGCCATCGAGATCGACGTGGACGCCCTCTACGACGGCGAGGAGCTCTACCTGGGCGGCGTCATGGAGCACATCGAGGAGGCCGGGATCCACTCCGGCGACTCGGCGTGCGCGCTGCCGCCCATCACGCTCGGCGGCAACGACATCACGCGCATCCGCGCCGCCACCCACGCCATCGCCCACGGGGTGGGCGTGCGCGGGCTGCTGAACGTTCAGTACGCGATGTCGGCCGGCGTCCTTTACGTCCTGGAGGCCAACCCGCGCGCCAGCCGCACGGTGCCGTTCGTGTCGAAGGCGACCGCGGTGCCGCTGGCCAAGGCGGCGGCCCGGGTGATGCTCGGCGCGTCCATCGCCTCGCTGCGGCAGGAGGGCATGCTGCCCGCCGACGGCGACGGCGGCACGCTGCCGCTGGAGGCCTCCATCGCGGTCAAGGAGGCGGTGCTGCCGTTCAACCGGTTCAGGGGCGTGGACACCGTGCTCGGGCCGGAGATGCGCTCCACGGGCGAGGTCATGGGCATCGACGAGTTCTTCGGGATCGCCTTCGCCAAGTCGCAGGCGGGTGCCTACGGAGAACTTCCGACCAAGGGACGCGCGTTCGTATCCGTGGCCAACAGGGACAAGCGTGCCATGATCTTCCCTGTGAAGGCGCTGGCCGATCTCGGCTTCGAGATCTTGGCCACAGAGGGTACCGCCGAGGTGCTGCGCCGTAACGGCGTCCATGCCAAGATCGTGCGAAAGCACAGCGAGGGGACGGGTCCCGGAGGTGAGCCCACGAGTGTGCAGGCCATTCTCGACGGTGAGGTCGACCTGATCGTCAACACGCCCTTCGGCGGCCCGGGGCAGTCGGGCCCCCGGCTCGACGGCTACGACATCCGCACCGCCGCGGTACTGCGCGGCATCCCGTGCATCACCACGGTCTCAGGGCTCGCCGCGGCGGCGGCGGGCATCCAGGCGATCGTGCGCGGCGATGTCGGCGTACGGTCACTGCAGGAGCACGCACAGGCACTCCGGGGCTGACCCCGGCGCGGGAGGTGAAGACGACTGGCCGGCACTCCGGTGCAGGTGACGGGCACGGTGCTGACGACGCGCCGGGTCGACGCCTACCATGCGCTGACGGTGGTGGCGCCCGGCATAGCCGAGCGCTACCGCCCCGGTCACTTCGTCTCCGTGGCGGTCGGCGGGGCCCACACGTCGATGGTGACGCGCCGCGCGCTGACCATCCACGACGTCAAGTCCGACTACGGAGGCACGGTCGAACTGGTCTTCACCACCCGGGGGCCCGGCACGGCCTGGCTGGCCGAGCGGCGCGCCCGTGACACGCTCGACCTGGTCGGGCCGCTCGGCAGGCCCTTCCCGCTGCCACGCGACCCCGCCCACTGCGTGCTGGTCGGCTCCGAGTACGGCTCCGCCGTGCTGTTCCCGCTGGCCGACGCGCTGCTGGCGCGGGGCTGCCGGGTCGACTTCGTGCTCGGCGGGGCCGGGGCGGAGCGGGTCTTCGGGGCGATGCGGGCGCGCAGGATGGCCGAGACCACGACGCTCACCACCGAGGACGGCTCGCTCGGGCTGCGCGGAAAGGTCACCGACGCGCTGCCCTCGGTGATCGCCGACACGCGGGCCGACGCCGTCTACGCCTGCGCGCCCATGGCGACGCTGCGGGCGGTGACGGCGGTGGCGATGGAGTTCGACATCCCGGTCCAGGTGGCGGTCGAGGAGTCGATGGCCTGCGGGATCGGGGTGTGCATGACGTGCGTGCTGCCCGTCATCGGTGACGACGGGGCGACCAGGATGGTCAGGGCGTGCGCTGAGGGGCCGGTGTTCCGGGGGGAGCGGGTGCGCTTCGAGGACGTGGGAACGATCCCGTTCGACGCGCTCGGCGCCCCCGGGGGCGGTGCACGACATGTCAGTTGATATGCGGACATTTCTGGCGCATGTGGAGCTCGCGAACCCGATCACCACAGCCGCCGGATGCGCCTCCTCAGGACGCGAACTCGCCCAGTTCTTCGACCTGCACCGGCTCGGGGCGCTGACCACCCGTTCGATCACCATGGCGCCCCGGGCCGGGCGGCCCACACCCCGCATGGCCGAGACCCCCTCGGGGATGCTGAACGCCGTCGGACTGCAAGGGCCGGGTATCGAGGCGTTCCTGGAACGGGAGCTGCCCTGGCTGGCCCAGCGCGGCATCAAGACCATCGTCTCGATCGGCGGGGGCACCGTCGCCGAATACTCCGAACTCGCCCGCCGGCTCGCCGACGCGCCCGGGGTGACGGCGCTGGAGGTCAACCTCTCCTGCCCGAACATGGAAGACAGAGGACGCGTCTTCGCCCGTGAAGGCTCGGCCGCCGCCGAGGTCATCGCCTCGGTCCGCTCCATCATGCGCTACGACGTGCCGGTGGTCGCCAAGCTCGCCCCCGACGTGGCCGACATCGTCTCGGTCGCGCGGGCCTGCGTGGACGCCGGAGCCGACGCCCTGTCCATGATCAACAACCCGCTGGGGATGGCCATCGACACCGAGGCGCTGCGCCCCTCGCTGGCCGCCGTGACCGGAGGGCTGTCGGGGCCCGCGATCCTGCCGCTGGCCGTGCGGTGCGTCTGGCAGGTCCACGCGGCCCTGCCCGGGGTGCCCCTGATCGGCATGGGCGGGGTCATGACGGGCCGGGACGCCTTCCAGCTCGTCCTGGCCGGAGCCTGCGTGGTCGGGGTCGGCACCGCGCTCTTCCACGACCCGTACGCCTGCCTGCGCATCGAACGCGAGCTCGAAGACCTGCTGAGGGCCCGCGGCCTCCAGCGGCTGGCCGACGCCGTCGGCCTGGCCCACCGGCCGCCGGGAAGCGCCCCCCGGCACCTTCTCGTCGACACCGAGGAAAGCACCCCGTGACCGCACCCGTCCCCGCCACTCGGCCCGCGCGGGCGTTCGTCTCCGTCCCCCGGCTCGCCCCGGCGCCCGCTTTCGCCTCGGCGTCCGCTCTTGCCTCGGCGTCCGCTCTCGCTTCGGCCCCCGCTCTCGCTTCGGCCCCCGTTCTTGTCCCGGTCCCCGTTGTCGTCCGGGGGCCCGCTTTCGTCCAGGCCCCGGCCGCCGCATGGACGCCCGCTTTCGTCCCGGCCTCTGGGCCCGTCCCGGCGTCAGCGTTCGGCTCAGCTCTTGGAATGGTCTTTCCGCCTGCGACCGCCCTGAACGCCGGGCCCTCTCGGGCGCCCGCTTCAGGACCCGCTTCGAGTTCCGTGCCCATCCCGGCGCGCGCGTCCGAAGCCCCCGTGACACCCGCACCCACCGCCGTCGTTCTCGACGCGGCCTTCGAAATTCAGGAGAGCACGCCTTGACCCCCGCACCCATCGCCGTCGCTCTCGACGCCCCCGACCTGGAGACCGCCGCGCACTGGGCGGCCCTGGTGACGCCCCATGTCAGCACGGTCAAGGTGGGCCTGGAGCTCTACATGCGCTACGGCCCCGACGTGATCGCCTCCGTGCGGGGAGCCAGCGGCGTGCAGGTGTTCCTCGACCTCAAGCTGCACGACATCCCGAACACCGTCGCCGGCGCCTCCCGTGCGGTGGCCCGCCTGCGTCCCGCGATCCTCACGGTGCACGCCGCCGGAGGGCCCGCCATGATCCGCGCGGCAGTGGAGGCCGCGCCCAACACCATGATCGCCGCCGTGACGATCCTCACCTCGCTGACCGAGGACGACCTGGGCCGCATCGGGCTCATGGGGCCCGCCGACGACGCCGTACGCCGCCTGGCGGCCCTGTCGGTGGAGTCGGGGGCCACGGCGCTGGTGTGCTCGCCCCACGAGGTCTCAGCCGTGCGCGCCGAGGTGGGGGACGGGATCACGCTGATCACGCCGGGCGTGCGACCCACGGGGGCCGCCACGCAGGACCAGGCGCGGGTGGCCACCCCCGAACAGGCGCTGGCCGACGGGGCGGACCTGCTGGTGATCGGCCGGCCCATCACGGACGCCGCAGACCCGGGCGCAGCGGCCGCCGCCATCGCCGCCTCCCTCCGCCGTGCCACCTGACCAGCTTCTGTTCGCCCCCGCCGTGCCACCTGACCAGCCTGTTCGCCTCCGCCGTGCCACCTGACCAGCCTCTGTTCGCCCCAGCCTCCGCCGCGTCGCCTCGCTATGTCGTGTCGCCGCCGGGTGTCCGCTTGATGTCTGTCGCGCCTCTGAGGCACTCGTCTAGGTGAGTGAGTGCCCGTCTGGGCGGTGTTCCTGCGGCGTCTCGGCGTCCGCGCCGCGTCTGTCTGCGGCGTGTCGCGTCTCCGCGCCTCTGCTCGCCGTCGACCGTGTCTTCGTGTCCGCGCCGCGTCTGGCCCGTCCGTCTGCGGTGTGTCGCGTCTCCGCGTCCGTCTGGGCGACGTTTTGCCGGGTGTGGTGCTTCTGGGTCTTGCCGTGCCGACGTGCGGCTGCCTGCGGTGTTGTCGTGGGGCTCCAGTGCCCGTGCGTCGTCCGGGTGTGTCTTTGCGTTGGTGCGGCCTTTCCCTGGAGAAAACCCTTCGCCCCGCCAAATGGGCTCTCCGGTCGTGCGGGCCTTTCCCGGCGTGCCGGTGGGAAGCCATTCTTTACGGCAAGCCGACTTGCCCGCACGCGCCGACGCTGCTTTCCGTCTGTCATGGCCGGTTGTGAAGGCTCACGGGGCGCTCGCCGTGACGAGCGCATGCTTTACCGGAGGCGTGGCGAATTGTCGGCCATGTCCCCTTTGTGCCTGCCATTGGCTGAAGGCGCCATTGACAGGCCGTATCGCCGGAGCGGGGTGTGAGTACCGCCCCGATTGTCACTCCCCGTCGTGGGTGCGATGCGGAGGGCCGTGACGGGGAGTCGCCGGATCCCCCGTCGCGCCGGACCCCACTCACAAGATCGTAATGCATCCGGACGGGAGGTTGCACGTCATCCCGGTTATGGGTTTCGGCCCTGGTGTGGATGGGTTTTCGGACATGAGTGCGTGAGCCGAATGTGATCTTCATTGCGTTTCGCGACACCGACGCGGCCCGACGAGCGAACCGGGAAGTGAGGGCGATTTGATCAGCACAATGTGATTTTACGATCACGGAGAGTGATGAAGTGGATTTTGTGGGCAGAGAAACTGCCTTTGACGTTGCTTAGGGGGCGATGACCAGCTAGTTTCCCTTCCCGTCCGAGTACATCGACAGAAATTCGAGGTGACCCGGCGTGGCTCTTCCTCCACTGACCCCTGAGCAGCGCGCCGCAGCCCTGGAGAAGGCTGCCAAGGCCCGTAAAGAGCGTGCCGAGGTCAAGAACCGGCTTAAGCATGGCGCGGTTTCTCTGGCTGAGGTGCTCAAGGATGGGCAGACCGACGACGTCATCGGCAAGATGAAGGTGTCGGCCTTGTTGGAATCGCTCCCTGGTGTCGGCAAGGTCCGCGCCAAGCAGCTCATGGAGCGGCTCGCCATTGCCGAGTCCCGCCGCGTGCGGGGTCTCGGCGCGAACCAGAGGGCTTCCCTCGAGCGCGAGTTCGGTGGCAACGAGAGCTAATCTCTGTTCCACAAGAAAGCGCAGGTTCAACAGGGGGTAGAAAGTGACCGACAGGTCCTGGTCCGGCGAAGTCAGTGCCCACGAGGCGGTCGGACTGGGAGTGGAGGTCGACTTGCTGCCCCTGAGCGAACGGCGCCTGACGGTCCTTTCTGGGCCGTCGGGCGTCGGTAAGTCCACGGTTGTCGCCGAGCTCCGACGTGCGCACCCCGAGGTGTGGCTGTCGGTCTCGGTGACCACCAGGAGGCCCCGGCCCGGTGAGGTGAACGGGGTCCACTACTTCTTCGTCGACGGCGACGAGTTCGACCGGCTGGTCGAGTCGGGCGAGTTGCTGGAGTGGGCGGAGTTCGCGGGCAACCGCTACGGCACGCCGCGTGAGCCCGTACTGCGAAAGCTCGCCGCGGGCGTCCCCACCTTGCTGGAGATCGACCTCGAAGGCGCGAGGCAGGTGCGGCGGAGCATGCCGGAGGCGCTGCTGGTGTTCCTGGCCCCGCCCACGTGGGAGGAGCTGGAGAAGCGGTTGCGCGGCCGAGGCACCGAGCCGGAGGACGTCATCGCGCGCCGCCTGGAGGCGGGGCGGATCGAAATGGCCGCGGAGTCGGAGTTCGATCTCACACTCGTGAACACGAGCGTCGATGATGTGTGCCGGCGGCTGATAGCCTTGATGACTGACCCTCAGGGGGTCAAGACAACCACCAACCGAGAGGTCTGACAATCGTGGCAGGCACCACCCCGGCCGCGGAGGGCATCACCAACCCGCCGATCGACGCGCTGCTCGACATCGTCGACAGCAAATACTCCCTGGTGATCATGGGTGCCAAGCGCGCCCGCCAGATCAACGCCTACTACTCCCAGCTCGGCGAGGGCCTGCTGGAGTACGTCGGGCCGCTGGTCGAGACGCATGCTCAGGAGAAGCCGCTGTCCATCGCGCTGCGCGAGGTCTCCGAGGGCCTGCTCAACGCCGAGCCCATCGAAGGCGCGGTCTGACCCCTTCGATGACGCCAACGCGCAGCGGACAGAACATCGTCCTGGGCGTCAGCGGGGGCATCGCCGCGTACAAGGCGTGCGAGCTGCTGCGGCTGTTCACCGAGTCCGGACACGAGGTGCGGGTCGTCCCGACCCGCGAAGCCCTGAAGTTCGTGGGCGCGCCCACCTGGGCCGCCCTTTCGGGCAATCCCGTGGCGGCCGAGGTGTGGGACGACGTGCACGAGGTGCCCCACGTGCGGATCGGCAAGCGGGCCGATCTCGTCGTGGTGGCGCCGGCGACCGCTGACCTGCTGGCCAAGGCGGCCCACGGGCTGGCCGGCGACCTGCTGACCAACACGCTGCTCACCGCCACCTGCCCGGTCGTGTTCGCGCCGGCGATGCACACCGAGATGTGGCAGCACCCGGCCACCCGGGCCAACGTCGCGACGCTGCGCTCGCGGGGCGCCGTCGTGATCGATCCCGCCGTCGGGCGGCTCACCGGCGCCGACACCGGCCCCGGACGCCTGCCCGATCCCGCCGAGATCTTCCAGGTCTGCCTGCGCGTGCTGCGGGGCCGCCCGCGCGACCTGGCCGGACAGAAGATCGTCGTCTCCGCCGGGGGCACGCGCGAGGCGATCGATCCGGTTCGCTACATCGGCAATCGTTCATCAGGACTGCAGGGGTATGCCCTGGCTCGCACGGCCGTCGCCAGGGGCGCCGAGGTGACCCTCGTGGCGGCGAACGTGGCGTTGCCCGATCCCGCCGGGGTGACGGTGGTGCGGGTGGAGTCGGCGACCGAGCTGCGCGAGGCGGTGCTCGACGCCTCCGAGGGGGCCGACGTGGTGGTCATGGCCGCGGCCGTGGCCGACTTCCGGCCCGAGACGCGGCACGAGGCGAAGATCAAGAAGACGGATGGGGAGCCCGATCCCATCTATTTGACGAAAAATCCCGACATCCTCGCCGAACTCGGCGCCCGCCGCCAAGCCGCCTTTGGGTCGGCTTCGGGGTTTGCGGAGAGCGGTGGTTCAGCGGACACCGGTGCCGCGGGTGGCCCGGTGGTGGAGTCTGGGAGCGCCTCGGGGCGGGGGTCCCGAAGCGGGGCGTCCCCGAAGGTGATCGTCGGGTTCGCGGCCGAGACGCACGACGTGCTCGCCAACGGGCAGGCCAAGCTGGCCCGCAAGGGCTGCGATCTCCTGGTCGTCAACCAGGTGGGGGAGGGGCGCGCCTTCGGGACGCCCGACAACGCGGCGACGGTGCTGGTGGCGGGCGGAGATCCGGTGGAGGTGCCGCTCGGGCCCAAGGAGGACGTCGCCGACGCCGTGTGGGACCTGGTGGCCGCCCGCCTGTCCTGAGCGGCGAGTGCCCGCCCGTCGACCGACCGGGCCAGGTGGGGACAGGCAGATCTTCGTCGAAGCGGCCGACCTGAATACCCATACAAGGCGCGCAAAAACGTACCGATGGGGAAATTTGGTCTTAAAAACCCTGCACCGTACAAACTATGCAAGACGGATTACCCAATCACCTGTTGCTACACCCCGGACGCCTGCGGATACTTGGGGGCAAAGGGGGATGGGATGCCGGTGGGTTCTGCCGTCCGAGATCGTTGTAGAACAGTGCTAGGCGACCAAGGGGAGATTCACTACGTCTTTCCCGCATCGTCCGCGGGGCCGACGGATACGGGGAGCTTCCTCGTCGTGGTCACCGACATGTCTATATCGGTGCTGGCCACCAGAACGCTCAGGAGTGATCGTCCGGTTTCTGTGGTCGCGGCGTTCCCGCGACACACCCGGCTCGGGCCGATCATGCCCGGGCGGGTCATCGAACTGGGTGAGATGGTGTTCGAGTTCGATGAGGAGTACGCCGCCGTGGTCGCGGCCGCCGACGCGGAGATCTTCGCGCCGGAGACGCTGCCACCCGATCCCCTGCCGGATCTGTGATGGGAGTCAGATAGTGGACAGTTTCGCGACCTGGCGTCGTGTAGGGCTAGACTTCGGCGAGGCCCGGACACGCCCATCCGTCCCGGGCCTTAAATCCGTCAGCAGCCGCTGCATGAGGAGCCACTGAGTTGTCACGTCGCCTGTTCACCTCCGAGTCGGTCACCGAGGGCCACCCGGACAAGATCGCCGACCAGATCAGTGACGCGATTCTCGACGCCATGCTCAAGGACGACCCCAGGAGCCGGGTCGCCGTCGAGACGATGATCACTACCGGCCAGGTTCACGTCGCAGGCGAGGTCACGACCGAGACCTACGTCGACATCCCCGGCGTCATCCGGGAGAAGATCCTGGAGATCGGCTACGACGCCTCCCACAAGGGCTTCGACGGCGCCTCCTGCGGCGTGTCGGTGTCCATCGGCGCGCAGTCGCCCGACATCGCCCAGGGCGTCGACGACGCCTACGAGCACCGCGTCGGCGGTGACGGCGACGAGCTCGACCGCCAGGGCGCCGGTGACCAGGGCCTCATGTTCGGCTACGCCTGCCGCGAGACGCCCGAACTGATGCCGCTGCCGATCACGCTCGCCCACCGGCTGGCCCAGCGCCTGTCCGAGGCGCGCAAGTCCGGCGCGGTGCCCTACCTGCGTCCCGACGGCAAGACCCAGGTCACGATCGAGTACGACGGCGACACGCCCGTCCGTCTCGACACCGTGGTCGTCTCGACGCAGCACGCCGCCGAGATCGACCTCAAGGAAATGCTGACGCCCGACATCAAGGAGCACGTGGTCGACCCGGTGCTCGCCGACCTCGGCCTCGACCTCGACATCGAGGGCTACCGCCTGCTGGTCAACCCGACCGGCCGCTTCGAGATCGGCGGCCCGATGGGCGACGCCGGCCTCACCGGGCGCAAGATCATCATCGACACCTACGGCGGCATGGCCCGCCACGGTGGCGGCGCGTTCTCCGGCAAGGACCCGTCCAAGGTCGACCGCTCGGCCGCCTACGCGATGCGCTGGGTCGCCAAGAACGTCGTGGCCGCCGGGCTCGCCGATCGGTGCGAGGTGCAGGTGGCGTACGCGATCGGCAAGGCTCAGCCGGTCGGCCTGTTCGTGGAGTGCTTCGGCACCGAGAAGCTGCCGGTCGAGCAGATCCAGACCGCCGTGCTCCAGGTGTTCGACCTGCGTCCTGCCGCCATCATCCGCGACCTCGACCTGCTGCGCCCGATCTACTCGGAGACGGCCGCGTACGGGCACTTCGGCCGCGAGGGCTTCTCCTGGGAGTCGACGGACCGCGCCGAGTCCCTGAGGACCGCCGCGGGGCTGTGATCTGATCCCGGGCGGGGGTGACGATTCCGCCTCCGCCCGGTCTGTCTTCGCTGTGCCCTGACAGCGCTATCGTCCGTGGCGCTGGTGCCGTGCTCTGGGTGGTTTTCGCGGCCTTGAGCGTGAGCCGATCGGTGGCGGAGTCCGCCGGCCGTCGGTGTGGCCGTTCGGAGCGTGTGGTTGTGCTGCCCATTCGGTGGCCGTGCGGTGTGCTGTCGAGGTTGGGGTTCTGGGTCTCTCCGGCGGTGGGCGTTTCCGGGGATGAGGTCTGGTAGACGTTGTGCGTGACCGACTCCGACGACGCCCTTCTGCCGCTCGACGCCGTGCGGCCCCCAGCGTCGTCGAAGGACACCAAGGGGGCGCCGGTTCCCGCTCCCGAGCGGCCCGTCGCGAAGGTCGTGGTGGACAGCCCGCTGCCGCACCTGGATCGGCCGTTCGACTACCTGGTGCCCGCCTCCATGCACGAGACGGCCGAGCCGGGGGTGCGGGTGCGGGTGCGGTTCGCGGGCAAGCTCGTGGACGGATTCCTGCTGGAGCGGGCCGACGAGAGCGACCACGGGGGCAAGCTGATGCCTCTCGAGCGGGTGGTGTCCCCGGAACGGGTGCTCACGCCGGAGATCGCGGGGCTGGCCAGGGCAGTCGCCGACCGGTACGCGGGCACCCTGACCGACGTCCTGCGCCTGGCCATCCCGCCCCGCCACGCCAAGGCCGAGTCGGAGACCCCCAAGGCGCCTGAGGAAAACCAGCCGGCCGCCACGGCGCCGACACGCTCCGAACCCGGCGAGCCCGATGTCCCGGAGACGCGAGGCGCGTCCGGGGAACCCCATGTCGCGGCGACCCGGCCGGAGCCGGACGTCCCGGAGGCGCGGCCCGAGCCCGGCCCTTCGGCGCGAGGGGCGCGTGAGCCGGGCGTTCCCGCGCAGACGCCGGCCCTCCAGCGCCAGGACAGCGCCTGGGACGCCTACCCCACCGGCCCCTCCTTCCTGGAGGCCCTGCGCGACGGCCGCGCCCCCCGCGCAGTCTGGTCGGCCCTGCCCGGCGCCAGAGGCTGGGCGGGGGCGATGGCGGAGGTGGTGCGGGCGACGCTGGACGGCGGCAGGGGAGCGGTCGTCGTGGTCCCCGACGGCAAGGACGTGGCGCTGGCCGACGGCGAGTTCCTGCGGGTGCTGGGCGAGGGCAGGCACGTGGCGCTCACCGCCGATCTGGGCCCTGCCGAGCGTTACAGGCGCTGGCTGCAGGTCCTGAGAGGCCAGGTGAGGGCCGTCGTGGGCACCAGGGCCGCCATGTTCGCCCCCGTGACCGGTATCGGCCTGGTGGCCATCTGGGACGACGGCGACGACCTGCACGCCGAACGCCTGGCGCCGTACCCGCACGCCCGTGAGGTTCTCGGGCTGCGCGCCCACAGGACGGGCGCGGCGATGCTGATCGGCGGATACGCGCGGACGGCCGAGGCCACTCAGCTCGTCGCCAGTCAGTGGGCCAGGCCGATCGTGGCCGCCCGCACGCTGATCAGGGGCCTGGCTCCCCGGGTGCGCCCCGCGGGCGAGGACGCCGAGCTGGCCAAGGACCAGGCCGCCCGGCAGGCGCGGCTGCCCAGCATCGCCTGGCGGGCGCTGCGTCACGGGCTGGAGCGGGGCCCCGTGCTCGTCCAGGTCCCCAGACGCGGCTACCTGCCCGCGCTGGCCTGCCACCACTGCCGTACTCCGGCCCGCTGCGTCCTGCCCCCTACCCGCACGATCCCCCACAACGGCGAATCGGCGCTCCCGGTGGGCGCCGGGCTGGCCTGTCACGGCCCGCTGGCGCTCAGAGGCGGCCACGCGGCCCCCTACTGCCGCTGGTGCGGCCGGGTGGACGCCGACTGGCGCTGCCCCTCCTGCGGGAGCCCCAGGCTGCGTGCCGTGGTCACGGGCGCCCGCCGGACGGCCGAGGAACTCGGCAGGGCCTTCCCCTCGGTGCCGGTGCGCACCTCCGGCCGCGACGGCGTGCTGACCACCGTGCCGGCCACCCGCGCGCTCGTCGTCGCGACCCCCGGCGCCGAGCCGGTCGCGCAGGACGGGTACGCGGCGGCCGTGCTGCTGGACGGGTGGGCGCTGCTCGGCAGGGCCGACCTGCGCGCCGCCGAGGAGACCGTGCGCCGCTGGATGAACGCCGCCGCCCTCCTCCGCCCCGCCGCCGAGTTGGTGGTGCTCGGAGATGCCGGGCTGCCGGCCGTGCAGGCGCTGCTGAGGTGGGATCCCATCACGCACGCCGAGCGCGAGCTGGGCGACCGCGCCGAGCTCGGGTTCCCGCCCGCGGTGCGGATGGCGACGCTCACCGGCGCGGCCACCGCGGTCAGGCAGATGCTCGACGAGGTACGCCTCCCGGCCGACGCGCAGGTTCTCGGCCCCGTCCCCGTGGACGAGTCCGGTCAGGAACGCGCCATGATCCGGGTGCGCCGCGCAGGAGGGGCCGCTCTGTCAGCCGCGCTCAAAGGGGCCAGTGGGGTGCGTGCGGCGCGTAAGACGCCGGATGTCGTGAGGGTGAGTGTCGACCCACTCGACCTGATTTAAGCCGTTTCCCCGATTCGCTCATCCGTGGGCCAGCCGTTAGCGTGCCCCTGTGTCGATCGAATGGGTGAACCAGGCCATCGACGACCTGCGTGCTTGGGGTCGCATGCGGGAAGTCGAAGTCGACGCGGACGAGGTCCGCCTGCTCTGCGACTACGCCAGTGACTACCTCAACGTCAATGAACTGGGTGATTTCACCCCGGAGACCTTTGACGAGCTGTTGCTGTCCATCTACCCGCGCAAGGTCATCGCGCCGCCGGAGAGCGCGCCGGAGACCGTCGCCGGCGCCCGAACCCTGGTCGACTACCTCAGTGAGGCGGGCGCGGTGCCCGAGTCGACGGCGGCGCTGATGCGCGTCAGGCTCGACGACATCGAGCCGCGCATGACCGAGGCGCTCGCCGACACCTCCAACTTCGGCATGGCCAAGAGCTTGTTCAGCTCCATCGGCCCCGAGTCGCTGGAGCAGTCGATCGCCATCCCCTCCGGCGAGATGCCCGACCTGGGCGAGGCGCCCTGCGACTGCCCGGGCTGCACTCCGCTGCCCGCCGCCAGGCTGGCCCCCGACCAGGAGCTGATCGCCGCGCTGGCGACCGTCCCGATGTTGTCGGAGCGCCCGCTGCCCGGCGACGCCGAGCCGCTGCCCGCGTGGGCGCGGGCCGTGGCCCGCATACTCGAACACGATCCCGGCGAGCCCGTCACCGGCTCTCCCGCGCTCGACGAGGCCCTCTACGACCTGTTCGACATGCTCTACCGGCTGCAGGTGCGGGTGCCGCTCAGCGTCATCGGCGACTACCTCGACGAGGTCGCCGACGAGGACGAGATCGACCTGGCCGCCGTGCTCGACCGGCTGACCTGGTGCGGCCTGGTCACGGTCACCGGCGACACCGCCGAGCTCACGCCCCTGGCGGTTTGGGCCCTGCGCGAACACTACCTCTCCCTCGGCATCGACGCCCCCGAGGCGCCCGACCTGGCCGAGGCCGACGCGCTCGGCCTCATCGAAGGGCTGCTCGAAGGCGTGCCCAGCGAGCTCGCCGAGCAGGACATCAACGGCTGGCTGACCGGCAGGACGCCGGGCGAGGCCGCGGGCGAACTGCTGGCCGCCGCCTCCGGCGCGCCCGCCGTGGCCCGCGGCATCGCGATCACCATCGTCGACCGCCTCGGCGCCGAGGCCGAGCCGCAGGTCCGCGACCACCTCGACGACCAGGAGCTGCGGCCGCACGTCATCCACTGGCTGGCCGCCAGGAAGCTGCCCGCGCCGCCGCTCACCCAGGACGAGCTGCTCTGGGTCAGCGTCGACATGCTCGCCCTGGCCATGCCCGCGGCCGAGGAGGACCCCGAGATCTTCGCCGAGAACATGGCGGCCTCCGGCCCGCCCGCCCACATGATCGAGGAAATGTGGCGGGTCGACCATCCCGACGTCGTCGAGGTCCTCGAACTGCTCGGACGCTCCATCCCCGACGACACGGTCGCCAAGGCGGCGCGCAAGGCCGCGTTCAAAGCCCGTTCCAGAGCCATCCGTTGAGTACGCTCATGGGACCGGTGTGCAGTAAGTTTCGTGAGTGGCCAACAACGTCTTCGACCTCGCCGAGCTGCGCAAGCTGATCGATGAGCAGGCAGTCGTGCCTCCACGGCCCCCGCAGGAGACTCCCGTGGAGCACGAGGCGCTGACGTTCCCGCCGGTCCTGCTGGCGGGAGACGCCGAGCTCGCCGCGGCGGTCCCCACGGTGCCGCTCGTCGCCGACGCCATCAGGCTCACCGCCTGGACAGGCGCCCGCCAGGTGGGCCCCGACGGGCACCTGAGCGAGGCCGACGTGCGCGCCGCGGCCGAGACGCTTGGCCTTGCCGAGAGCCGGCTCCGGTTGATCTGGATCGTCGCCGTCAACACGGCGCTGGTGCAGATCGTCGGCGGCCGGGCCTCAAGGGGGCCGCTGTCGATGCAGCTCACCGTGGAGGCCACGCTGGAGTTCTGGGACGGCGTGGTCATGGACGTCCTCGACCGCGCCGACGAGGGCCTGACGGGCTCCGCCGTGGTCGACGACCACCTGGCCGAGATGCTGGCGACGATCTACTCCGTGCGCTCCGGCGTCGCCACCGCCAACCTCGCCCGCGGCATCCTCCAGTCCCACGAGGTCGCCTGCGCGCCCGGCCCCATCGAGATGCGCAGGCTCGCCGCCGCGTTGCCGGCCGAACTCCTCGACGCGCTCGCGCTGCTGGCGTACTGCGGCCTGGTCGAGCAGACCGCCGCGGGCCGCACCGCGCTGACCCCGCTCGGCGTCTGGGCCATCCGGCGTGATCTGCTGCGCGAGGGGCATGACGCGCCGACGGCGGCGGAGGTGGAGGTGTTCGCCGACCTGTCGGCGGCCGAGCTGGTGGAGGCCCTGGTCAAGGGCGCCGCCACGCAGAGCGCCGTCGCCGGGTGGCTCGAACGCCGCCCGCCCGAGTCGGCCGCCCGCGACCTGGTCGAGATCGCCGCCTCCGGCACCGCAGGCCAGCGCGGCGCGGTCGGCGCCATCCTCGAAGAGCTCGGGCCGGAGGCCGAGGCACCCGTCCGGCAGGCGCTCGGGCACCCGCTGATGCGCCGCTACGCCGCCTCCTGGCTGCACATCCGCGACCTCGAGGCCCCCGCGCTCAGCCCGCAGGACCACACCTGGATCGCCGTCGACTCCCTGGCGGCCCTCATGCACCTGTCCGGCCCCGCCACCGGCCGCCTCGACACGCCCGAGCCGGGGGAAGACCTGATCAAACTGGTCGGCGAGATGCCCGCGGTCGACCACCCCGACACGATCGCCGTGCTCGACATGCTCGCCACCGCCCACGACGACCGGGCCGTGGTCAAGGCGGCGCGCAAAGCGGCAATGAAGGCGCGGTCGCTGGAGAGCACTAAACTGGGTTGATCCACACCAGAGAAACGGAGTGACCCCCTTGGCGATCCAGTCGATCCGGCTGTTCGGAGACCCGGTGCTGCGCACCCCGGCGGCCCCGGTCGTCGATTTCGACAAGGAGCTCCGCAAGCTGGTCAAGGACCTCACCGACACGATGATGGACGCCCCGGGCGCGGGTCTGGCGGCGCCCCAGATCGGCGTCGGGCTGCGGGTGTTCACCTACTACGTCGACGAGCAGCTCGGCCACCTCATCAACCCCGACCTCGACCTGTCCTCCGATCTCGACGAGGAGGGCGAGGAGGGCTGCCTGTCGTTCCCCGGGCTGTCGTTCCCGACGCCGCGCGCCATCCGCGCCGTCGCCAAGGGCTTCGACCTGCACGGCGAGCCGGTCACGCTCGAGGGCACCGACCTGATGGCCCGCTGCTTCCAGCACGAGACCGACCACCTCGACGGCATCCTGTTCATCGACCGGATGGACCCCAAGCAGCGCAAGCTCGCCATGAAAGCCGTCCGCGAGGCCGAATGGAGCGGCCTGGCCGCCCCCGTGATCAAGGTCTCGCCGCACGTCACCGGCGGAAGGGCGATCTGAGAGCATGCGTCTGGTCTTCGCGGGCACACCCGAGACGGCTCTGCCGTCGCTGCGGACGCTGATCGACTCGCCGCGGCACGACGTGGTGGCGGTCGTCACCCGCCCCGACGCCCAGTCAGGGCGGGGCCGCAAGGTTCACCCCTCGCCGGTCGCCGAGCTCGCGGAGGAGGCGGGCATCGAGGTGCTCCGCCCGCTCAAGGCCGGCGATCCGGCCTTCCTCGACCGGCTGCGCGCCCTGGAGCCCGACTGCTGCCCCGTGGTCGCCTACGGCGCGCTGCTGCCGCAGTCCGCGCTCGACGTGCCCCGGCAGGGCTGGATCAACCTGCACTTCTCGATCCTGCCCGCCTGGCGCGGCGCGGCTCCCGTGCAGCACTCGATCCTGCACGGCGACGAGATCACCGGGGCGACGACGTTCCAGATCGTCAAAGAGCTCGACGCCGGGCCCGTCTACGGCGTGGTCACCGAGGAGATCCGCCCGTCCGACACCAGCGGGTCGCTGCTGGAGCGGCTGTCGGTGTCGGGCGCGGGGCTGCTGGCCGCCACCCTCGACGGCGTCGAGGACGGCACACTGGAGGCCCGGCCGCAGCCCGCCGACGGGGTGAGCATCGCCCCCAAGATCAACGTTCTCGACGCCCGCGTCGACTGGGCCGCCCCGGCCATGCACATCGACCGGCTGATCCGCGGCTGCACGCCCAACCCGGGGGCGTGGGCCGAGTTCCGCGGGCAGCGGATCAAGCTCGGCCCTGTGCGCGTCCGCTCAGGGGAGCGGCTCGCGCCCGGCGAGATCGCCGCCACGAAGACGTCGGTGCTGGTCGGGACGGCCACCGACGCGGTCGAGCTGGGCGAGGTGCAGCCCCAGGGCAAGCGGTTGATGGGGGCCGTGGAGTGGGCCCGAGGCGTTCGCCCAGAGGGCAAAGAGAACTTCAAATGACTGAGCGTGTCGATCATGTCGCGGCCGGTAACATTGGCGCCATGACTAAAACACAAACTGATGCCCAAGCGATCGTCTCGCGGATGGACAACCTCCGCGAGGATCAGAACGTCACGTTCATGGCCATCTGCAAGATCCAAGACGACATTCGCGAGATCACCCACTGGACTCGTCGCCTGATCGGGTCGAACGGGAAGCTGGAGGGGAAGGCGTCGCGGATCGAGATCAAGAGCGACAAGGCTCTGGGCGTCACCGTGCAGCTCGGGCAGAAGCTGGACGTCCTCGACGGCCGGGTCACCACCCTGGACAACAAGATGGCCTCCCTGGACGACAAGGTCGTCGCCCTGGACGGCCGGGTCACCACCCTGGACGACAAGGTGGTCGTCCTGGACGGTCGGGTCGCTGCTCTGGACGACAAGGTGGTCGTCCTGGACGGTCGGGTCGCTGCTCTGGACGACAAGGTGGTCGTCCTGGACGGTCGCGTAGCTGTAGTCGAGGCAGACGTCGCGGTGCTCAAGACGGACGTCGCGGTGCTCAAGACCGATGTCGCCGAGATCAAGTCGGACATCACTGAGGTGAAGTCGGACATCGCCGGGGTCAATACCGAGGTCAGGGGACTCTCGACCGGCGTCAAGGAGCTCAACACCGGCATGGTCAACGTGACCGCGCTGCTCGGTGAGGTGCTCGAAAGGTTGCCTGCCAAGGCATAAGGAAAGTTTGAGGGGATGAAAACGAGGGGGGACCAGGAAGCCGGAGGCAGGGGCGGCGGAAGCCGTACGCGCAGGCCAGGTAAACCGACGCGCGACCAGGCACGCAACGCGGCCTTCGACGTCGTGCGGGCGGTCGACGAGCGTGACGCGTACGCCAACTTGCTCCTGCCACGTCTCCTGCGCGAGCGCGGTATTACAGGACGTGATGCCGCACTGGCGACCGAGCTCGCGTACGGGACGCTGCGCGGGCTCGGCACCTACGACGCGGTGATCGAGATGTGCAGTGACCGTACGCCGGATCCCGACGTGCGTGACGCCCTGCGGCTCGGGGCGCACCAGCTCCTGCGCATGCGCGTTCCGCCGCACGCGGCCGTCGGCACCACCGTCGATCTCGTACGTCTGCGCATCGGCGCGGGCGCGGCCAAGTTCGTGAACGCGGTGCTGCGCAGGATCGGGTCCAGGACGATCGAGGAGTGGGTGCCCATCGTGGCGCCCGACCCGGCCGACGATCCCGTCGGCCACCTCGCCATCGCCCACGGGCATCCCCGGTGGATCGTCTCGGCCTTCCGCGACGCTCTGGGCGGGTCGGACGATCTGGCCGATCTGCTCGACGCCGACAACGCCCGGCCTCTGGTGACGTTGGTCGCCAGGCCGGGGCGCAGTTCGGTGGGCGAGCTCGAAGAGGCGGGGGCCGACCCCGCGCGCTACTCGCCGTATGCCGCCTACCTGCGCGAGGGTGACCCCGGGCAGATCGCGGCCGTGGCCGAGACACGCGCCGCCGTCCAGGACGAAGCCAGTCAGCTCGTCGCGCTCGCCCTGACCCGGGTGCCGGTCGACCGGCCCGCAGACGACGAGCTGTGGCTCGACATGTGCGCAGGGCCCGGCGGCAAGGCGGGGCTGCTCGACGCCATCGCCACGTACGGCGATCTGGCCGAGCCAACGGCCGGGGCCGAGCCGGGGGCTTGCTTTCCCGGTGGGGCCAGGCTGGTGGCCGCCGACGTTCAGTACCACCGGGCTCGGCTGGTCTGGCAGACCACCAGGGACGCGTCGGTGGTCACGGCCGACGGCATCGAGCCCGCGTGGCGGCCTGGCGTGTTCGACCGGGTCATGCTCGACGCACCCTGCACCGGGCTCGGGGCGCTGCGACGGCGGCCTGAGGCACGGTGGCGGCGCGACCCCTCGGGCATCGCCGAACTGGGCAAGCTTCAGCGGCGGCTGCTCGGCACGGCGCTCGACGCGGTGCGTCCTGGCGGTGTGGTGGCGTACGTGACCTGCTCGCCCCACCTGGCCGAGACCCGGGTCGTGGTCGATGATGTCCTCAGGCGGCGCGACGATGCCGAGCAACTCGACGCCCGTGCCTTCCTGCCCGAGGTGGACGGTCTGGGAGACGGTCCGCACGCCCAGTTCTGGCCGCACCGGCACGGCACCGACGCCATGTTCCTGGCCCTGCTCCGCAAACGCCCCTGATGCCGGGGCCTTTGCCACCGCGATCAGGGGCGACGGTTTCAAGGGCTCTTGACCCCGGCATGGCGAAGGGTTGAGTGACGGCGGCGGGACGGGTGCTCCTTGGCGTGCTCCGCCTGTCGCGCCGCCAGCGCACGTCCGTGGGCGAAGGGGATACTGCGGTGGAGGTGCGCGTACGTCGGTGGGGTGGAGGGCCCGCTATGACGCCAGGGGTGTTTCGGTGGCTGAGCGGTGGTGGGGTGGATGTACCCGCTACGACGCCAGGGGTGCGGGTATGGGTCAGGACGGCTGAGGGTGCCTGGCCGCCGAGGGGCGTGCTGCGACGGCCAAGTGACGGTGCCTGACGTGGTGGTGGTTTCTCCTTAGGCCGTAGATGTGATCCGATCACGAACGTGGATTTTCTGGATCAACTGCATCTGGCGGAGCTCGGGCCTGTCATCTGGCTCCAGCAGTGGCCCGACGCCGTCCGGCCGGTGATGGAGCTGGTGTCGGTGTTCGGAACGGACACCTTCTTCCTCCTGTGCCTGCCTTTCCTGTACTGGTGCGTCAACCCCGCCCTCGGCCTGCGCCTTGGCCTCACGGTTCTGATGTCGGCCGCCGTCAACACGATCGCCAAGCTGGCCGCGCACCAGCCCAGGCCGTACTGGATCGACGCCGGCATCCGCCCGTTCTCGCATGAGCGGTCCTTCGGGCTTCCGTCGGGACACGCCCAGAACAGCACCGTGGGGCTGGGGCGGCTGGCGATGACGGCGGGACGGCGGTGGGTGTGGTGGGCGGCGGCGGGCCTGGTCGCGCTGGTGTGCCTCAGCCGCGTGTACCTGGGCGTGCACTTCATCTCCGACGTGGTGGCCGGGGTGCTGCTCGGTCTGGCCGTGCTTGCCCTGTCCGCGAAGCTGGAACGCCCGGTCACCGAGTGGTGGCGGGGGCAGCCGTTGTGGGCGCAGTTCGCCGCCTCGGCGGCGGTCTCCGGCGCGGTGGTGGCGGCCGCCGTGCTGGCCAACGCCCCGTACGCGGGATGGTCGGTGCCGGAGGCCTGGCGCGCGGCGGGCACGATCGCGCCCGAGAGCCTGGATACGGTCGTCGCCTCGGCCGGGGTGCTGATGGGCACCCTGGCGGGGACGTCGGTGATGTATCGGCTCGGATGGTTCGAGGCGGGCGGGCCGCGTGGCGTGCGCGCCGTGCGCTGGCTGCTGGGGATGGCGGTGGCCCTGGCCATCTGGTACGCCCAGCGCGAAGTGCTGCCGCAGACCCCCGTCGTCAGGTACGTCGGGTACGCGCTGCTGGCCCTGTGGGTGCAGCTCGGCGCGCCACTGGCGTTCATCAGGCTCGGGCTGATGTCCCGGGCGGGGAAGGTGCGGGCCGTTCACTAGACTTGACCAATCATGGCCGTACAGATCTCGCCCAGCATCCTCGCCGCCGACTTCGCCAGGCTCGCCGACGAGGCCGCCGCCGTGCCCAACGCCGACTGGCTGCACGTCGACGTCATGGACTACCACTTCGTGCCCAACCTCACCCTGGGGCTGCCCGTGGTCGAGGCGCTGCGCAAGGCGACCGCCACGCCGCTCGACTGCCACCTCATGATCGCCGACCCCGACCGGTGGGCGCCGCAGTACGCGGAGGCGGGGGCGGGCAGCGTGAGCATTCACGCCGAGGCGGCCAGGGCGCCGATCCGCACGCTGCGCGAGATCCGCTCGCTCGGCGCCAGGGCGGGGCTCGCGCTCAACCCGGCCACGGCCGTCGAGCCGTACGAAGACCTGCTGGCCGAGGTCGACATGCTGCTGCTGATGACCGTGGAGCCGGGGTTCGGCGGGCAGAAGTTCCTCGACGGGGTGCTGCCGAAGATCCGGCGGGCGCGGGCGCTGATCGAGCGGCATGGCGGCCGGGTCCGGCTGCAGGTCGACGGGGGAGTCGACCTCGACACCATCGGGCGCTGCGCGGAGGCGGGGGCCGATGTGTTCGTGGCGGGCAGCGCGGTCTACGGCGCCTCCGACCCGGTGGCCGCCGTCAGCGCCCTGCGCGCCGCCGCCGAACGGGTATGAATCACCCTTTACCCGGGTAACCATTTACTTATGGGCGACCATGGGATCTTCGGGCCCCGTTCGGTGACGTGGCGGGTCATGGGTGAGCCGATCCTGCTGGTGGGCGGTATTCGGGCGCTGCTGATGCAGGGGCTGCACCCACGGGCGATGCGCGGTGTGCTGCAGAACTCCGCGCTCATGGATCCGCACGAGGCCTGGTCGCGTTTCGTGCGGACGACGGAGTTCGTCCGCGTGCGCACGTACGGGACCGACGAGGAGGTCGAGCGGGCGGGCCGCCGCGTACGCAAGATCCACGCGAACCTGACCGCCCACGACCCCGACACCGGCCGCACCTTCCGGCTCGACGACCCGGCCTCGCTGCGCTGGGTTCACGTCGGCGAGGTCGACTCCTACCTGTCCGTCGCCCGCAGGGCCGGGGTGCGACTGACCGACGACGAGGCCGATGCGTTCGTCGCGGAGTGGCGGCGGGCCGCCGAGGTGGTGGGGCTGAGGGCGGAGGAGGTCCCGGGCTCGGTGGCGGAGTTGCGCGACTACATCGACGCGGAACGCCCCGGGCTCCGCTTCGTCCCCGAGGCCGCCCATCCGCTGCGCCTGTCGCTGAACGCCCCGCTGCCGCGCCTGCTGACCCCGCTCAAGCCGGCGCTGCCCGCGCTGACGCTGCTGGCCTTCGCCACGCTGCCGCGCTGGGCGAGGCGGCTGTATGGTCTGCCCGCCACACCGGTCGGCGACCTGTGGGCGACCGCGACGCTGCGTACCCTGCACACCGGGATCGGGCTGGTTCCCGCCCAGGTCCGCTACGCCCCGGCGGCGCGCCGCGCGCACAAGCTCATGGCCGCTTGAACGAGCGCTTGGTCAAATTGGGTGGGGTGGTCGCGTGCCCCGACAGCGGCATGGCACACTGGTAACGGAAGAGCAAGCGTGCTCCGGGGTCGGTGAAAGTCCGAACCGGCGGTGATAGTCCGCGACCCGGCCGATGCCATCGGCCGGTTGACTCGGTGAAATTCCGGGACCGACGGTTAAAGTCCGGATGGGAGGTAGCACGCGAGGTGTCCGGCATCACAGCCGGGCGCCTTCTGTGGTGCATATGCCGGCACCATGGAGAAGTCCCCCGGGGCCCGCCGTGGCTTGGAGCTACTGGCGAGTAGGAGACCCGGGGTGGAGATACCCGCGCACATGGCGCGCGCCGTCGAGCTGGCCGGGCTCGGCCACGGCACCACCAGCCCCAACCCCGTCGTGGGCTGCGTCGTCCTGGACGCCGGCGGACGTCTGGCGGGCGAGGGCTTCCACGCGTACGCGGGCGGACCACACGCCGAGGTCGTGGCACTGGCGCAGGCGGGGGAGCGGGCGCGGGGCGGCACCGCGTACGTGACCCTCGAACCCTGCGACCACACCGGGCGCACGGGGCCCTGCAGCGAGGCGCTGCTGCGTGCCGGGATCGCGCGGGTCGTGATCGCGGTGCCCGACCCCAACCCGAAGGCGGCCGGCGGGGCCGCGCGGCTGCGCGCCCACGGGGTGGCCGTCACCTCCGGGGTGCTGCGGGACGCGGCCGAGCGGGTCAACGAGGAGTGGCTCACCTACGTGCGGCTCGGGCGTTCGCACGTGACCTGGAAGTTCGCCGCCACGCTTGACGGCCGGTCGGCCGCCGAGGACGGGACCAGCCAGTGGATCACCTCGGCCGAGGCCAGGGGGGACGTGCATCGGCTGCGGGCCCGTGCCGACGCGATCGTGGCGGGCATCGGCACCGTCCTCGCCGACGACCCCAGCCTGACGGCCCGCCCCGCTGCCGCTGCTCACCCCCGGGAGCCCGGCCTGGAGTCGCAGGGCGGCGCAGGTCGCCTCGGTGGGGCCGGGTCAGGTGATGACACGGGAGCCGAGGCGCGGCGGCACGGTGTGGGCGTCGGCCATCGGACGGGAGGGGACAAGGCGGAGGGGCGCGACGTCCGGAGGGGCGCCCCGGTACGGGTGGTGATCGACACCGAGGCCCGTACCCCCCAGTCCGCCAAAGTCCTCGACGACCGCGCCCCCGCCCTCATCGCCATTGCGGAAGACGTGCGGACCGATCTCAAAGCCGATCTCCTGCGCCTGCCCCGCCACGAAGGCGGCGGCCTGGACCTGCGCGCCCTCCTGCGGGAGCTGGCGGCACGCGAGGTCGTCAGCGTGTTCCTGGAGGGCGGCCCCACGCTCGCCGGCTCCTTCATCGGGCAGGGCCTGGTCGACCGCGTGGTCGCCTACCTGGCCCCCGCGGTGCTCGGCTCGGGCCGGGCGGCGCTGGGCGCGGCCGGGGTGCGGACGATCGGCCAGATCCACCGAATGACGTTCGACGAGATTGCCCCCATCGGGCCGGATGTACGGCTGATCGCCCGGCCCACCACCCAACCAGGCAGGGAGAAGTGATGTTCACCGGAATCATTGAGGAAAAGGGCGAAGTGGTGGCCATCGAACAGGCGGGCGGCGGAGCCCTGCTGTCGGTGCGCGGCCCGGTCGTCACCTCCGACGCGGGGCACGGCGACTCCATCGCGGTCAACGGCGTGTGCCTCACGGTCGTGGAGGTCAAGGGCGAGGTGTTCACCGTTGACGTGATCAAGGAGTCGCTCGACCGCAGCTCCCTCGGCGGGCTCACCGAGGGATCCCCCGTGAACCTGGAGCGGGCCGTGCGCGCGGACCAGCGCCTCGGCGGCCACATCGTGCAGGGCCACGTGGACGGCACGGCCGTGGTGCTGTCCAGGGAACCCGGCGAGAGCTGGGACGACGTGCGCTTCTCGCTGCCCGGCTCCCTCAGCCGGTACGTCGCGGAGAAGGGCTCGATCGCGATCGACGGAATCAGCCTGACGGTCACGACGGTTGACGACGAAAGCTTCGGCGTGAGCTTCATCCCGACCACGCTGAAGCTGACCACGATGGGCGATCGCCAGGTGGGCGACGTGGTGAACATCGAGGTCGACGTGATCGCGAAGTACGTGGAGAGGCTGGTGGTCAGGCAGTGAACTGGGCGGATGCCGGATTCGAGGTATTCGGCACACACGTGCTCTGGACGGACCTGGTCGGCAACCTCGCCGCCCTGTCCACGGTCCTGCTCGCCATGGGCAAGTCGATGTGGACGTGGCCGGTGCAGTTCGCCGGGTCGGCGCTGCTGTTCGTCGCCTCGATCAACGCCCACATCACCGGCAACGCGCTCAAGCAGGCGTTGTTCGCGGGCCTGGCGATCTATGGCTGGTGGGCGTGGCGGCGCGGCACCCAGAACGGCGAGCGACTGGCCGTCCGCCCGGCCCAGTGGTGGGAGCGGTGCGTGCTGATCGGCGTCATGCTGGTGGGCACCGTCGTGGTCGGGCTGCTGTTCTTCGTGACGGGCCTGTCGTGGGGCGCTGCGGTGCCGCTGCCTGAGGGCGCCTTCCTGGTGGCCGCCGACGCCTACATCTTCGTCGGCAGCGCGGCGGCGACCTGGGCGCAGGGCAGGGCGCTGGTGGACTTCTGGATCGTGTGGGTGGCGGTGGACCTGGTCGGGGTGCCGCTGGCGTTCAGTTCGGGCCTGGTCGTCTCCGGGGCCGTTTACGGGATCTTCTTCGTGCTGGTGTTGATCGGATTCGTGAAGTGGCTGCGGGAGTACCGTTCCGCCAGCCTGAGTGTGGCGGTGGCGCAATGAACGAGATCAAGCTCGACCCGATCGAGCGGGCGATAGAGGACATCCGCGACGGCAAGGCCGTCGTGGTCGTCGACGATGAGAACCGCGAGAACGAGGGCGACCTCATCTTCGCCGCGGCCAAGGCCACACCTGATCTGTGCGCGTTCACGATCAGGCACTCCAGCGGGATGATCTGCGTGCCCATGGAGGGCAAGGAGCTCGACCGGCTCGGGCTGCCGCTCATGGTGGCGCACAACAAGGAACGTCTGCGCACGGCGTACACGATCACCGTCGACGCCCGCGACGGCGTCACCACCGGCATTTCGGCCGCCGACCGGGCCCAGACGATCCGCACGCTCGCCGACTCCGCCACCGAGCCCGACGAGCTGGTACGCCCCGGGCACATCTTGCCGCTGCGTTACCGCGAGGGCGGTGTGCTGGCCAGACGCGGCCACACGGAGGCGGCCGTCGACCTGGCCAGGCTCGCCGGGCTGCCTGCCGCGGGGGTGCTGGCCGAGGTCGTCAACGACGACGGCACCATGGCCAGGCTGCCCGAGCTGCGCCGCTTCGCCGACGAGCACGACCTGGCGCTGGTCTCCATCGAGCAGCTCGTCGACTATCGCCGCAGAGCCGAGAGCATGGTCACCAGGGTCGCCGAGACACGGGTGCCGAATGTGTACGGGATGTGGCGGGCCTTCGGCTACGCCAGCGCGCTGGACGGCGGCGAGCACGTCGCGCTCGTCTTCGGCGACCTGTCCGACGGCGAGAACGTCCTGGTCAGGGCCCACTCCGAATGCCTGACGGGAGACGTGTTCGGCTCGCTGCGCTGCGACTGCGGGGTTCAGCTCGACAGCGCCATGTCGGCCATCGCCAAGGAGGGCCGCGGCGTGGTCGTCTACCTGCGCGGCCACGAGGGCCGGGGCATCGGGCTGCTGGCCAAGCTCAGGGCCTACAGCCTGCAGGACAACGGCAGCGACACCGTCGACGCCAACGTGGAGCTGGGGCTGCCGATCGACGCGCGGGAGTTCTCCAACGCGGGGCAGATCCTGGCCGACCTCGGCGTCAGGTCCGTGCGGCTGCTCACCAACAACCCGGCCAAGCTCAAGGGCATGGACGGCTACGGCATCAAGGTTCTCGGCCGCGAGCCCATGCCCGTGGCCATGAACCCCCACAACGAGCGTTACCTGAGGGCCAAGCGCGACCGGCTCGGCCACGACATCTCGGAGGCGTCATGAGCGGGGAAGGACGGCCGGGCGTCGCCGCGCCCGACGCGTCGGGGCTGACGGTCGGGGTGGTGGCGGCCAGCTGGCACGCCAAGATCACCGACCAGTTGGTGTCGCGGGCCGTGCAGGCGTGCGACGACAGCGGTGCCACGGCGACGGTGGTACGCGTGCCCGGCTCGCTGGAGATCCCCGTGGTCGCCCAGGCGCTGGCCCGCCGCCACGACGCGGTGGTGGCGCTCGGCGCGGTCATCAAGGGCGAGACTGCCCATTTCGACTACGTCTGCGACTCGGTCACCTCCGGCCTGACGCGGATCGCCCTGGACGAGGAGACGCCGGTCGGGAACGGCGTGCTCACCTGTGAGACCCTCGACCAGGCACTCGACAGGTCGGGCCTACCCGGCAGCAAAGAGGACAAGGGGTATGAATCAGCCATCGCCGCGCTCGAGACCGCACTCCTCCTGAGGAACCTCCAGTGACCTGATGTAGGTTTCCTTCGTGCCAGTGCCCGTAACGCCTCCGCCCTTGCCCGTCACCTGGCGTCCGCGCCGGGGAAGGATCGTCCCTTACGGCTTCGCCGTACTGATCGTGGCGGGGGCGGTGGTCATGGCGATCTTCATCTCCGAGCCGTTCAAACTGCCGGACCGGGTGGCGATCGTGCTGTTCGGGTGCGCGGTGGCGTTCGTGCTGCATCTGCTGGGACGGGTGCGGGTGGAGGCCGACGATGAGGGCATCACGATCGTCAACGCCGTCCGCACCCACCGCTACACCTGGCCGGAGATCCTCGACGTCACGCTGCTGGTCGGAGACCCGTGGCCGAAGATCGACTTCTCGGACGGCCGCACCATCGGGGCCATGGGGATCCAGGGCTCGGAGAAGCCCCGCGCACGCCAGGCCACGGCCGAACTGGCCGCGTTGATCAGGGAACGCGGGGAAGCCCGCGAGGATTAGCCGAAGAACGGTCGGCGGAGGGAGAATGTCGTCGAACCGGGTATCGACGTAACCTGGGTAGCGTGCTGCGGCGGACAATCAAGGCAATGGACATCGAGTCGCCCGACAAGCTCATCGAGCTCCTCGACCGGCACGCCTACCTGGCCGACGAAGGGCTGGCCACGGCCGCCTTCCTGGCGTTGAAGATGGGGCGGCCGCTGTTCCTGGAAGGGGAGGCGGGGGTCGGGAAGACCGAGCTGGCCAAGACCCTGGCGGCGCTGCTCGAAGCGCCGCTGATCAGGCTCCAGTGCTACGAGGGGCTCGATGCGGCCCAGGCCCTGTACGACTGGGACTTCGCCCGCCAGCTCCTGCACCTCAAAGCCGCCGAGGCCGCCGGGATCACCGACGTGAGCAGGCTCGAAGGGGAGATCTACGACCGGCGTTTCCTGATCGCCAGGCCGCTGCTGAAGGCCGTCGAGACCCAGCCCAGCGTGCTGCTGGTGGATGAGATCGACCGGGCCGACGACGAGTTCGAGGCGTTCCTGCTGGAGGTGCTGTCCGACTTCACGATCTCGATCCCCGAGCTGGGCACCGTCAGGGCGGCCACGCCGCCGGTGGTCGTGGTGACCTCCAACCGCACGCGGGAGGTGCACGACGCGCTCAAGCGGCGCTGCCTGTACCACTGGCTGGAGCACCCGAGCTTCGAGCGCGAGGTCGCCATCCTGCTGCGCCGCCTGCCCGGCTGCACCGAGACGCTGGCCACGCAGGTGGCGCGGGCGGCCGAGCGGCTGCGGCGGGCCGATCTGGTCAAGCCGCCCGGCGTGGCCGAGACGCTCGACTGGACGGAGGCGCTGCTGACGCTGGGCGCCAAGGAGCTCGACCCCGGCCGGGCCGCGGCCACGCTGGGGGCGGCGCTGAAGTACCGCGAGGACGTGGCGACCGTGCTGGGCAACGGACTGCTGACGCATGGATGAGCTGGCCGCCACCATGACGGGGTTCGCCAGGACGTTGCGGGCGGCGGGCGTCGCGGCCGACCACGAGCGCACCCAGAACCTGCTCAAGGCGCTGGACCACCTCGACGTCACCGACCCGGGCGGCGTCTACTGGGCCGGACGGCTGACGCTGTGCGCCACACCGGACGACCTGCCGCGCTACGACCGGTGCTTCGCCGCGTTCTTCGGCGGCCGGCGGGCGGCCGAGACCCGCAGGAGCACCACGAGCCTCACCCGGCACCTGGCCGCCGACGATCGCGAGGACGACGGGAGCGGTCAGGACGACGGGACGGCCGCCCCCGCCACGGCCAGCCGGGCCGAGGTGCTGCGGCACCGCGACGTGGCCACGCTGAGCGAGGCCGAGCGGGCCGAGGTGCACCGGATGCTGGCCATGCTGAGCGGCGGCCGGGCGCGGCGCCGTTCGCGCCGGTTCGAGAGCGCCCACAGGGGCGTGCTGGACCAGCGCCGCACCATCCGTGAGGCGCTCAGGAAGGGCGAGGTCGCCCGCCTGCGGCGCCGCAGGCACACCACCAGGCCGCGCATGGTCGTGCTGTTCGTGGACGTCAGCGGCTCGATGGCCCCTTACGCCGAGACGCTCCTGCGCTTCGCCCACGCGCTGGTCAGGAGCGAGCCCAGAGCCACCAGGGTGTTCTCGGTCGGCACCCGGCTCACCCCGATCACGGCCGAGCTGCGGCACAGAGACCCCGGCACCGCGCTGAACGAGGTGTCCAAGGCCGTGCCCGACTGGAGCGGCGGCACCAGGCTGGGCGAGGAACTCAAGGAATATCTGGCCCGTTACAGCGCCAGAGGGGTGATCGCGGTGATCGCCTCTGACGGGTGGGAACGCGGCGATCCAGCGCTCCTGGGCACGCAGATGGCCAGGCTCGCCAGGCAGGCGCACCGGGTGATCTGGGTCAACCCGCACAAGGGGTATGAGGATTATCAGCCCCTCACGGGAGGTATGCGGGCCGCCCTGCCCTACCTTGACGACCTGGTGGCCGGGCACAGCCTGGCCGCTTACGAGCAACTCAGCGAAAGGCTCGCCCATGCGTGACGTGCTGCCGGAGATCATGCGCTGGTGGAGGTCCGGGCTCAGGTTCGGGCTGGCGACGGTCGTCGGCACGTGGAGCAGCGCGCCCCGGCCGCCGGGCGCGGCCATGGCGGTGCACGGCGACGAGGTGGTCGGCAGCGTGTCGGGCGGGTGCGTCGAGGGTGCGGTGTTCGAGCTGGCCGCCGAGGTCGGCACGCCCGTCCTGCAGAGGTACGGCGTCAGCGACGACGACGCCTTCGCCGTCGGCCTCACCTGCGGCGGCATCATCGACATCCTCGTCGAGCCGATCTCGATCGAGACCTTCCCCGAACTGGGGGAGATCGCGGCCTCCGTGGAGGCCCACGAGCCGGTCGCGGTCGCCACCATCATCTCGGGGCCCGGCGAGGTCGGCACCCGCAGGATCATCTGGCAGGACCGCTCGTCCGGCGGTCTCGGCCTCGACCGCCTCGACGAGGCCGTCGACGACGACGCGCGCGGCATGCTCGCCCAGGGCCTGACCGGCATCAGGCACTACGGCGGCCAGGGGGAGCGGCGGCTGGACGACCTGGCGGTGTTCGTGCAGTCGTTCGCGCCGCCGCCGCGCATGCTGGTCTTCGGCGCGATCGACTTCGCCGCCGCCGTGGCCAGGGTGGGCAAGTTCCTGGGCTATCACGTCACGGTCTGCGACGCTCGGCCGGTCTTCGCCACCTCCAAGCGTTTCCCCGACGCCGACGAGGTGGTGGTCAAGTGGCCTCACAACTATCTGGCCTCCGTTCAGGTGGACGAGCGTACGGTGATCTGCGTGCTCACCCACGACCCCAAGTTCGACGTGCCGCTGCTGGAGGTGGCCCTGCGCACCGAGGCCGGCTACGTGGGCGCCATGGGCTCGCGCCGCACCCACGACGATCGCATGGCGCGCTTGCGCGAGGCCGGGCTCACCGAGGCCGAGCTGTCCAGGCTGCGCTCGCCCATCGGACTCGACCTCGGCGCGCGCACCCCCGAGGAGACGGCTGTGTCGATCGCCGCCGAGCTGATCCAGCTCCGCTGGGGCGGCACGGGCCGGCCGCTGTCCAGCACCGAGGGCCGCATCCACCACGAGGCGCCATGAGGGGCGCACGGGTGGCGGGGCTGCTGCTGGCCGCGGGGCGGGGCAGCCGGTTGGGCACGCCCAAGGCCCTGCTCGAGTACGAGGGCGAGCGGCTCGTCGACCGCGGCGTGCGGCTGCTGGAGGACGGCGGTTGTCACCCCGTCGTCGTCGTGCTGGGCGCGGCCACCGTCCAGGTGCGCGGGGCCGTGAGCGTGCGCAACCCCGACTGGGCCTCCGGCATGGGCTCGTCCCTGCGCGTCGGCCTGCGGGCGCTGCCGGAGGAGGCGGAGTGCGTGGTCGTCGCGCTGGTCGACCAGCCGCTGATCAGGCCGGGCGCGGTGCGGGCCCTGATCGCGGCGGACGGCGGGCTGGCGGTCGCCACCTACGGCGGGCGGCGCAGGAACCCCGTGCTGATCGCCCGCGAGCACTTCGCCGGGGTGAGCGAGCTGGCCGTGGGCGACGTCGGCGCGCGGCCGTACCTGAAGGCGCATCGCGAGCTGGTCACCGAGGTGCCGTGCGACGAGTTCGGCGACCCCGCCGACATCGACACGCCCGAGGACCTCGCGCTGCTACAGCCGGAGTGAGGCGATGGCCGCCCGGTGGTCGCTGCCGGTCGCGGGGGCCACGCCCGCCTTGGTCGCCGTCATGCCCTTGTACAGGATGTGGTCGGGACGGGTGACCGGGAACTCCGACGGCCAGGTGAACCCGAACCCGTCGCCCGCCACGCTCTGCGCGTCGGTCAACGGCGGGGTCAGCCCCTGCATGCCCCGGTCGGTCGTGGCGGTGTTGAGGTCGCCGAGCAGCAGGATGCGCTTGCTGGAGTCGTCGTCGATGAGCTTGCGCGCCTGCGCGAGCGAGGCGTCGCGCGAGGTCGTGTGGCCCGGCCTGGCGGAGGCCAGGTGCATGACGTAGACGGTCACCTTGCCCTTGGGCGTGTTGATCACCGCGCGCAGCGCCCTCGGCCAGCCCATGCCGACGTCGAGCGGCTGGGTCTGGCTGATCGGGTAGCGGCTCCACAGGCCGACCGTGCTGACCGGGTAGTGGTACTTGAACATCTTGTTGAGCTGTTTGGCCGCGGGCCCGCCGCTGGTCAGCTCTTGGGCGGCCAGCAGGTCGAGGTCTTTGGCGATCTGCCGCACCGCCTCGCCGGACGCGCTGTTGCGCACGCCCACGTTGACCGTGCCGACGGCCAGGTCGCTGGGGCCGCCGGGCGGCTGGCGGAACATGATGGAGCCGAACATGAGCGCCCACACCACGCCGGGCACCAGCGCCGCGACGGCGGCGACGGTGGAACGTGCCAGCGCGGCGCCCAGCAGCAGCACCGGGACGAGCAGCCCCGCCCACGGCAGCAGGCTCTCCATCACCGGAGTGAACCCGCCGAACGCCGGGACCAGTTGGTGCCCCGCCAGGCCCGCGGCCACGACGACGGACACGATGACGACGACCCGACTCAGCACCTGCCCCAGGCTAGCGGCTCATGGCCCGACACGCCGACGCGATAACCTGTCGGCATTCGAACGGAACATCATTCGGTTGAGCGGGAGCCAGGCATGCGCATCGGGATGGCACTCAACTATTCGGGCGACTTCAAGGGAGCCGCGGCTGAGCTGGGCGACTACGAGAAGGCCGGGCTGGACATCGTCTTCGTCCCCGAGGCCTACAGCTTCGACGCGGTGAGCCAGATGGGCTACCTCGCGGCCAAGACCGAGCGGCTCGAGATCGCCTCGGGCATCCTGCCGATCTACTCGCGCACGCCGGCGCTGCTGGCGATGACGGCGGCGGGCATGGACTACGTCTCCGACGGGCGTTTCACGCTCGGCCTCGGCGCTTCGGGGCCGCAGGTGATCGAGGGATTCCACGGGGTGCCGTACACCGCGCCGCTCGGCCGCATGCGGGAGGTCATCGAGATCTGCCGCACGGTGTGGCGGCGTGAGCGCCTGCGGCACGAGGGCCGCCACTACACGGTGCCGCTCCCGCCGGAGCAGGGCACCGGGCTCGGCAAGCCCTTGAAGATCATCAACCATCCCGTCCGCTCCCGCATCCCGATCGTGGTCGCCGCCATCGGCCCCAAGAACGTCGAGCTGGCCGCCGAGCTGGCCGAGGGCTGGCAGCCCATCTTCTACGTCCCGGAGAAGGCCGCCGACGTGTGGGGCGCCTCGCTGGCGGCCGGCCGCGCCAAGCGCGACCCCGAGCTGGGCGAGCTCGACGTGATCGCGCAGGCGACGCTGGCGATCGGCGACGACGTGGCGGGGCTGCTGGAGCTCGGGCGGCCGATGGCGGCCCTGTACATCGGCGGCATGGGCGCCAAGGGCAAGAACTTCTACAACAACCTGGCCAGGCGCTACGGCTATGAGAAGGAGGCCGAGCGGATCCAGGACCTCTACCTGGAGGGCAAGAAGGAGGAGGCGGCGGCGCTGGTCCCCGCCGAGTTGCTGGAGAAGATGTCGCTGGTCGGCAGCGAGGGGTTCGTCCGCGACCGCGTGCGGGCGCTGCGGGAGTCGGGGGTGAGCACGCTGAACGTGACGCCCATCGCCAGGACGCACGAGGAGCGCGTCCGGCTCATCGAGAAGATCAAGGACATAGTGGCCTAGATCACGCCCTTTGGTGAAATGCGCCCGGTTTGACGGGTGTTGTTGGAGCTCGTGAGGTTTTCTCCGGTGTTCGTGTGGCTCGTTGAGCGGCTGCACATCGATCTGTGCCGCTTGCACGGATCGCTCTGTCGCTGACCACCGCCCGCGTCCGTCCACCCCTCACTCAGGCGTGCCCCGTACCGCATCCCGGGAGCCTCCAAGGCCCCGGGCCGGTCACGCATGCCGTGAAATCGGAGCTTCCTCCTCGTGAAGAGATTCTCGTTCTCCCTGCAACTGCTGCTCGGGCTCGCCGCCGGCATCGCGCTCGGGTTCGTCGCCAAGATCTGGGACGTGGCCTGGCTGGCCGAGACGCTGACCCGCGTCGGCCAGCTCTTCGTCCAACTGCTCAAACTCGCCGTGCCGCCCCTGGTGTTCACCGCCGTGCTGGTCAGCGTGGCCAACCTGCGCAACGTCAACGGCGCAGCCAGGCTCGCCTCCAAGACGCTGCTGTGGTTCCTCGTCACCGCCTTCGTCTCCGTGGCGTTCGCCATCGGGCTCGGCCTGATCATCAACCCCGGCCAGGGCGTCACCCTCGACACCGGCGCGGCCAAGGCCGTCGACACCGAGGGCGCCGGCACCTGGCTCGACTTCGTCACCGGCATCCTGCCCGCGAACGTCGTCACCGCCTTCACCGAGGTGAACGTCCTCCAGATCGTCTTCCTGGGGGTCGTCCTCGGCGCCGCGGCGCTGGCGGTGGGCGAGAAGGCCGAGCCGTTCCTGAACCTCGCCCGTTCCGTCCTGGAGCTGGTCCAGAAGGCATTGTGGTGGGTCATCAGGCTGGCGCCCATCGGCACGGCCGGCCTGATCGGCAAGGCCGTCTCCACCTACGGCTGGGACCTGCTGGCCCCGCTGGCCAAGCTCAGCGCCGGCGTCTACGCCGGCTGCCTCATCGTGCTGCTGGCCGTCTACCCGACGCTGCTGGCGGTCTGGGGCAAGGTCAACCCCGTCACGTTCTACCGCAACGCCTGGCCGGCGATCGAGCTGGCCTTCGTCTCGCGCTCGTCGGTCGGCACCCTGCCGCTGACGCAGCGGGTGACGATCGAGCGCAACGGCGTGGACCGCGACTACGCCTCCTTCGCGGTGCCGTTCGGGGCCACGACCAAGATGGACGGCTGCGCCTCCGTCTACCCGGCGCTGGCCGCGATCTTCGTGGCCCAGGTGTTCGGCGTCCAGCTCGGGGTCGGCGACTACCTGCTGATCGCGTTCGTCTCGGTGGTCGGCTCGGCGGCCACGGCCGGCCTGACCGGCGCGGTCGTCATGCTGACGCTCACGCTCAGCACGCTGGGGCTGCCCCTTGAGGGCGTCGGGCTGTTGCTGGCGATCGACCCCATCCTGGACATGATCCGCACCGCGACCAACGTGACAGGCCAGATGGTGGTGCCCGTCCTGGTGGCGCGCTCGGAGGGCCGCCTGGACGAGGCCGTCTTCGACGCGCCGCCCCAGTCGCTCGACGACGCCCCCGCCGTACGTCCCGCGCCCGTCCCCGCCTGAGCGGGCGGCCTACCCGGCCGGATCGGGCGTTTCCTGGGCGACCTGCTCATAGGCCAGCAGGTCGCCCGGTTGGCAGCCCAGCGCCTCGCACAGGCGCGACAGAGTCGAGAAGCGGATCGCCTTGGCGTGCCCGTTCTTCAGGATCGACAGGTTGACCACGGTGATCTCCACGCGGTGCGACAGCTCGGTGAGCGTCATCCCGCGCTCCAGGAGCAGCTCGTCCAGCCGCACCCGGATGCCGTGCTCCGCCATCAGATGGTGGCCTCGACCTCTTCGAGCAGGGCGACGCCCCGGCGGACGATCTCCGACACGCTCAGCGCGGCGACCCCCGCGACGGCGGCCCAGAGCAGCGTGCCCGGCGGCATGTAGATGGGGTAGCTCGTGGTCAGCAGCATGGAGGAGAGTATGGCCTCCGCGACCATCCCGATCGCGGCCGACGCGAGCGAGCCCCCGATCAGAATCCAGCCGAGCCAGCGCAGATCGCCCGCCGTCGCGGCCGAGAACAGCGCCCTGTCGCCAAGGCGCGCCCTGTGCAGCGCGCGGACCAGCGTGAACAGCGCCATCAGGCCCGTCGCCGTGGCCGGCGCCCACATCAGCAGGAAGAGCAGGGCCGCAAGCGGCGCGGCGCCGCCGGGGCGGATCGTCACCTCGGCGCTCGCGCTGTCGATCAGCGCCCCGTCCGCGGCCATGCCTCCCGTCGGCACGTCGAAGACGCGCAGCGGGATGCCGATGCCGTTGGGCACGTCGAAGAAGGCGATCACGACGCTCATCAGCAAACCGCCCAGGGCGCCCAGGCAGCCGAGGACGAGCGCGATGCTCAGCAGGATTTCGAGTCTGGTGATCCATGGTGTTCGCATATCGATAATCGTAAATAACGAAAGTCGTTATGTCCAGCGCCGGCTGTGCGGGATGGCGGGCGACCGGGGGCCGCGGGGCCCTATGGTGGGTCGGAATCGTGACTTCGAGTAATTGGCGGGGATATGTCCGACACGACGCCGTCCTTGGTCGCAGACCGGTACCGGCTCGACGAGCGCATCGGCGCCGGGCCGATGGGCGAGGTGTGGCGGGGGTACGACACACGGGCCGACTGGGTCGTGGCCGTGAAGGTGCTCGGCGCGAAGGCCGCGGGGGCCGCCACCCGGGAGGTGCTCAGGCAGCACGCCCAGGCCGTGGCCCGGGTGATCCACCCGAACGTGGCCATGGTCCTGGACGTCGGTGAGCAGGACGGGGCGCCGTTCCTGGTGATGGAGCACCTGACGGGGCTCAGCCTCGGCGAGGAACGGGCCGCCGCGCAGGGGCCCATGAACGTCGTGGAGATCTGCGACCTCGTCGGCCAGGCGGCCGCGGGCCTCGACGCGGCCCACCGCGCCGGGATCGTGCACGGACGGGTGGACCCCGACAGTTTCCGGCGGGCGGGCAGCGGGGTGCTCAAGGTCGTCGGGTTCGGGATGGACGCGCGCAGCGCGCCGTCGGGCGACGGACGGTACGCGGCGCCGGAACGGGCCGCCGGAGGGGCCGCCGAGGCGTCCGGGGATCTCTATTCGCTGGGATGCGTCTGCTACGAGCTGCTCACCGGGCGGCTGCCCTTCGACGGCGAGCAGGGTTCGGCGCCCGCGCCGCCCAGCGCGTTCAGGCCCGAGGTGTCGCCGGAGCTGGACCGGCTGGTGCTGGCCATGATCTCCGAGGCTCCCGCCAAGCGGCCGGCCAGCGGCGAGGCGATCAGGCGGTCGCTGGCGGCCATCGCCAGGCCCCGCGCCAACCCGGCCGCCGCGCCCGTGACGGGCGTCTCCCTGCGGGACGGCGGCCTCTCGACCGCGCCGACCGGCCCCACCCAGGCCAGGCCCTCTCAGGCCGGTCACTTCCCGGCCGGGCCCGGTGGTGGGCCCGGTGGCGGGCGCGGGGCGACCGAGGTGCTGCCGCTCGGCGGGCCCGGTGGGGGCGCGCGGGCCGGTGACACCGCGATCTACCAGGCGGGCGACATCGAGCCGGCGGCCTCCTCCAACCGCAAGCTGTTCCTGCAGCTCGGCGCGGCCGTGGCGGTCATCGCGGCGGTGACCGTGGGCATGGTGCTGATGGCGGGCGCGGGTGACGAGCGCGCGGCCGCGCCCACGCCGACGCCCTTGGACACGACGTCCTTCGCCGTCTCGCCCTCGCCGCCCTCCCTGATCGAGACCTCTCCGGAGACCGCGGTCACCACCGGGCCCGACCCGACGTTGCTGCGCGAGACGGCCGCCCCCAAGGGCACCCTGCTCGGCGAGGCGGTCCCGACCGGCGGGTGGGGCAGGTGGCTGGAGCAGTTCGACGCGGCGCTGACGTACCAGCAGAGCATGGGGCAGATCAACCCGTCGGTGGCCGCCAAGGCGCGCGACAAGATCAGGAAGGCCGGCAGGAAGTTCCAGGAAGGGGAGGTCGACTCGACGATCAAGGAGATCTCCGGCGTCTACCGCGACCTGCGCAAGGCGCAGGAGAAGGGCGACATGGGCAGCACCGGGCCGCTGGCCGAGATGATGGGCGACTGGCGGCTCCCGTCCGGCATGCCCGCGGGGCCGGGTAAGAAGGGGGATTGGGGCGACGACGATTAGGCGGCCGGGAGATCCGCGCGGTGCCGTTCCTGAGCCCCTCGCGGACCGGTAGACTAGAGGATCGAGTTCCGATCACCGTTGAGCCTGGGGGTTGACAGCCGGGCCGGGGCGGGTCCGCGGCGCTGACACGCGGCGGAGGCATCGAGGGCATCCTCGTGACACGTGAGCGCGGGCCGGAACTCTCACGAAGACGACCAAGGAGCTGCTCGCCCTTTAGAGCGGCCGCACGCGGGAGAAGAACGAGTGGCGACGACCAACGACCTCAAGAACGGCATCGTGCTGAAGCTCGACGGCGGTGAGCTCTGGAGCGTGGTCGAGTTCCAGCACGTCAAGCCCGGCAAGGGCGGCGCGTTCGTGCGCACCAAGCTCAAGAACGTCCTGTCGGGCAAGGTCGTCGACAAGACCTTCAACGCCGGCGTCAAGGTCGACGTGGCCAACGTCGACAAGCGCGAGATGCAGTTCTCCTACAAGGACGGCGACGACTTCGTGTTCATGGACACCGAGACCTACGACATGGTCAACGTGCCCGCGGGCACGGTCGGCACCGCCGCCAACTACATGCTGGAGAACACCCTGGCCACGGTGGCGTTCAACGAGGGCTCCGCGCTCTACGTCGACCTGCCCGCCGCCGTCGAGCTGACCATCTCCATCACCGAGCCCGGCCTGCAGGGCGACCGCTCCACCGGCGGCACCAAGCCCGCCACGCTGGAGACCGGCGCCGAGATCAAGGTCCCGCTGTTCATCACCACCGGCGAGAAGGTCAAGGTCGACACCCGCAGCGGCGAATACCTCGGCCGGGCCTGAGGTGTCGGCACGCGGCAAAGCACGCAGGCGGGCGCTCGACATTCTCTTCGAGGCCGAGTTGCGCGGCGAGGATCCGCTGAAGATCCTCGCCGAGCGCGTGGAGCGGCGGGAGCCGCCGGTCAACGAGTACACCTCGACCCTCGTCGAGGGCGTCGCCAGGCACCACGCGCGCATCGATGAGCTGATCACCACCTACGCCGAGGGGTGGACGCTCGACCGCATGCCCGCGGTCGACCGTAATCTGCTGCGTGGCGGCACCTACGAGCTGCTGTGGATACCCGACGTGCCTGAGGGCGTGGTCATCAGCGAGTGGGTGCACCTGGCGGGAGAGCTGTCGACCGACGAGTCTCCCCAGTTCATCAACGGCCTGCTGGCCCGCTTCAAGCAACTCAAGCCAAGCCTCACCCTTTAGACACCCTTTTTGGAGGGGCGGCACCGCCTGTTCGGGGTACGTTCCAATCATCGCGAGGCGCATCTCGCCCTTGGAGAAGTGGCGCGTCACCAGCCGCGACGCGCCCCTTTTCATGCACGCGCCGTTTCGTGTGAGCATCGTGTGCATGGTGACCGAGGACGACGTGCGCGAGATCGCGCTGAGGCTGCCCGAGACGAGCGAGAAGACCATGTACGGCACGCCCGCCTTCTACGTGCGAAACAAGTGGTTCGCCCGGGTTCGTGAGGAGGGCGACGTGCTGGTGCTGCCGGTGGCCGGCGAAGAGGAGAAAGCCGAGCTGATCGCGGCCGAGCCCGGCGCGTTCTTCACCACCCCGCATTACGACGGGCACGCCATCGTGCTGGTGCGGTTCGGGGCGGTGGACGCCCGGGAGATGGGCGAGTTGCTCACGGACGCGTGGCTGCTGCGTGCGCCGAAGAGGCTGGCGGCCGCGTTCGAGGACCGGACGGGCTGAGCGCCGGGCAGGGTTTCGAGCGTTCTGGCCGGTGGGGAGGCGGGCGGCGACGCGCACGGCGTAGGCTGGGGCCGTCCGCGGTGGGGCGTCGGCGAAGGCCGCGCGCGAACTCGCGGACAGAGCCGTTCGCGAGGTGCGCGTTCGCGAGACAGAGGGAGGCGAGCCGACGTTGCGTGCTGAAGGCGTCACGAGGGCCCCGGCGGTGCGGACCGCCGTGGTCTGGGACGCGTTGCGGGCCATGCTGGCCGAGCGGACGGCGGTGACCGGCCGCGAGGCGATCGACATCGTCGACGCCGGCGGCGGTACCGGCGGGTTCGCCGTGCCGCTGGCCCTGCTGGGCCACAACGTCACCGTCGTCGATCCGAGCCCCGACTCGCTGGCCGCGCTGGAGCGCCGCGCCAAGGAGCAGGGGGTGGCCGTCCGGGGTCTGCAGGGCGACGCCGCCGACCTGGGCGAGCTGCTCAGCCGCGACAGCGCCGACCTGGTGCTCTGCCACAGCGTGCTCGAATACGTCGAAGACCCGATCAGCGCGCTGACCGCCGTCGCGGGGGTGCTGCGCAGGGGCGGCGCGGTGAGCGTGCTGGCCGCCAACCCGGTCGCCAGCGCCATCCACCGCGCGCTCATCGGCCACTTCGACGAGGCCAGGGCCGTCCTGGACGACCCCGGCGGCACCTGGGGCGATCGCGACCCCACGCCGCGGCGTTTCGCCGCCGAGACGCTCGTCGAGCTGCTGTCGGCGACCGGGTTCGCCATCGGCGCCGTCCACGGTGTGCGGGTCTTCGCCGACCTGGTGCCGAGCAGGCTCGTCGACGGGGAGCCCGGCGCCGCCGAGGCCATGGTGGCGCTCGAACAGGTCGCCGCGACCCACCCCGTGCTGCGCGACATCGCCACGCAGCTCCACGTCCTCGGGCACAGGAGCTGAGGTGGCCGTCCCCCTGGGTATAGAACCCCTGTTCGGATAGAATCGGCTGCGTGTCTCGCAAGCAGATCACCGGCATCGGCCCCGCTCCGCGTACCGGGGTCGATGACAGCGGCTGCCCGATCCTCCACGTCGACATGGACGCCTTCTACGCCAGCGTCGAGCTGCTCGACCGTCCCGAGCTGCGCGGCCGGCCGGTGATCGTGGGCTCGCCCGCGGGCCGCGGCGTCGTGCTCAGCGCCACCTACGAGGCCAGGGCCTTCGGCGTGCACTCGGCGATGCCGATGAGCAGGGCGCGCAGGCTCTGCCCGCAGGCCGAGATCATCCCGCCCAGCCACGGCAAGTACTCAGAGGTCTCCAAGGGCGTCATGGAGATCTTCCACACGATCACCCCGCTGGTCGAGCCCATCGCCTCCGACGAGGCGTTCCTCGACGTCGGCGGCGCCAGGCGCAGGCTCGGCCCGCCCGCCGCCGTCGCCGCCTTGATCAGGGAGCAGGTCCTCGACCGTTACGGCATCACGTGCTCCGTCGGCGTGGCCAGCAGCAAATTCGTGGCAAAACTGGCATCCAAGCAGTGCAAGCCCGACGGCCTGCTCGTGGTGCCCGCCGACCAGGTCGTCGACTTCCTCCATCCGCTGCCGGTGTCGGCGCTGTGGGGGGTCGGCGAGCGTACCGAGCAGTCCCTCGTACGGCTCGGCATCCGTACCGTCGGAGACCTGGCCAGGGTGCCTGCCACGACGCTGCAGCGCGAGCTCGGGCAGGCTGTGGGCGGCCACCTGGCGGAGCTGGCCTGGGGGCGCGACGAGCGGTCGGTGAGCGCCCACGTGCCCGACAAGAGCATCGGCAACGAGGAGACGTTCGCGACGGACGTCGACGACCCCGAAGTGATCAGGCGTGAGCTGCTGCGTCTGTCGGAGCGGGTGGCCGCCAGGATGCGTAAGGGCGGTCACGTGGGAAGAACTGTAAGTGTGAAGCTTCGCCGCGCCGATTTCACCACGATCAACCGCTCACGTACCCTGCGCGAGCCGACCGACGTGGCCCAGGTGATCTACGCCACGGCCTGTGAGCTGTTCCAGGCGGCCGGTCTCGAACGGGTGCGGTTGCGGCTGGTCGGCGTGCGGATGGAGAACCTCCGTCCCGCCGGCGAAGCCACCCGGCAACTCGGTCTGGGGGAGCGGGAGACCGGTTGGCGGGAGGCCGAGCAGGCGATGGACAAGGCGATCCGGAGATTCGGTCCCGATGCGGTGCTCCCTGCGTCGCTTGTTCGTGGCAAGCTTGATGAGGTAGAGACATGACGTCGATGTCCGGATTTTGTGGTGCGTCAATGTCACGATTTTGGGGGAAGGGGGGCGAGATGGGCCACAATAGAGCCATGACGTCACCTCCGGTTTGGTCTGCGTTGGACGTTTGCTTTCGCCTACGTCTACAGCCTCGTATTCTGGGGATAACCGACCGCGAGGTTCGGACACCCCGTGTCGTCCGTTGCCGTCTTCCCCGTCCTGGGGCCGTCCTTGGGAGGCGCCGTGCCGCTCTCTGAGCACGAGCAGCGCTTGCTCGAACAGATCGAGCAGGCCCTCTACGCCGAGGACCCGAAGTGGGCCAACACCGTAAGGATCAGCGACCCACGCAGCCATTACAAGCGTCGCCTGGTCAAGGCCTCCATCGGCTTTGGTCTCGGCGTCGTCATCATGATGGTCGGCGTGGTCATGAGCCTGATCTGGCTCGGCGTCGGCGGTTTCGTGGTCATGCTCGCCGCGTGTCTGTGGGGCCTGTCCAGTTGGAAACGCATGAACGGGTTCGGTGACTCCGGCCGCACCCCCGGTGCCGCCGTGCCCCCGGGCAAGCAGGCCCGCCGGGGAGGCAACCGGGGCACGTTCATGGAACGTATGGAAGAACGCTGGCGCCGTCGCAACGACGAGCGCTGAACCGCGGTAGCCGCCCGGTGTTTTCTGGGCGGCCGGCTCGGTCGGGCGCGGGCTGAGCCCACCGGACCGAGACCCCTGACCCGCCGGCAGCCGGTCGACTCCCGACCTGGCGTCGGCGGGATCACACTGTCCCCCACCCTCGCGCCGTCCTCCGGCTCTCCCACCCCTGCCGGGTTCCCGGCCGCGACGATGCGTCGCGCCACACCTCGATGGCGACCCCGATCGGGTTGCCCCGGCCGTCGCGATCTCGGATTTTCGAGCCCGGTGGCGAGGGAGCGGGCGGCGGCCGTGCGAGTCGCCGCCCGCCCCCTTTCATGACCCCTTCTGTGCGGCGGTTCGCCGCAACCGGATGTTCTCCAGCAGGTCGAACCCGTCCAGCAGCCGCTCACCCACGCCCCGCATCCGCCGCAGCGTGGACGGCGGCAGCAGCACCGCCCGCACCCGCCGCCCGCGCGACACCGTGGCCGCCAGGGCCTGGCGCACCGTGCGCAGGTCCCCGCGCATGGGCCCGATCTGTCCTGGATCCCGGGCGAACAGCACCCGCTCGACCGCCGAGGCGATGGCGGAGATGGCCGCCGCCGAGCCGGCGTCGAACTCGTACTGCTGGGTCAGCCGCCGCGCCAGCGCCCGCGGGGTCTCGCTCGGCTCGCGCGCCATCCCATAGTCGTACAGCACGTCGTCCAGCTCCGCCCAGGCCGCGGCCACCGACGGGTGCGCCTTCGACACCACCGCGGCGGTCAGTTCGTCGGCGGGTTCTGACACCTTCCAGCCGAGAGTGCGCACGCGCCGGTTCCTGGTGACCAGCCGCACCCCGGCCGGGACCAGCAGCAGCAGGAGCAGCGCCCCGGCGCCGATGCCGATCTGGGCGATCAGCGGCATCGAGTCGTCCGGGGGCAGCCCGCCCGTGGCGATCAGGCCCTCACGGTCGGCCTGGCGCGGGTTGGACTGGGTCCGGGGGTCGACGGGCTCGTCGGCGGAGGAACTGCTCGCTCCGGGCGTCGGAGTCGAGGTCTCGCCGGTGGGCCGCGGCGCGGGCTGCGTGTACTCGGGCACACGCGCGCTGCCCTGCCCGAGCGCCCCCGAGGGAGTGGGTTCGAACGGCAGCCAGCCCACGCCCTCGAAGTACAGCTCGGGCCAGGAGTGGGAGTCGTTGGTGCCGACCTCCCAGCGATCGCCCACCTTGGTGCCGCCGGTGTAGCCGATCGCCACCCTGGCGGGGATGCCGTTCAGCCTGGCCAGCACCGCCATCGAGGCGGCGAACTGCTCGCAGTAGCCCGCCCGGTCACGCAGCAGGAAGTCCCGCAGCGCCGAGTTGCTGTGCCCCTGCGTGCGCAGGTTGTAGGTGAAGTTGCCGGTCTTGGTGAAGAACTCCTGCAGCTTCACCGCCGCGTCGTAGGACGATGTGGCGTTCGCCGTCAGATCCTGGGCCAGGGTGCGGATGTCCGGCGGCAGGTTCTCCGGAACTTGCAGGTAGCGCTCGCTCGCCTGCGGCGGGTTCCCGTCGAGCGACTCGAGCAGGTCGGGGGTCGCCTCCGGCTCGCTCGTGGCGACCTGGTACTCCAGGCCGGCGGCCTGGTCGCCGGTGGAGAAGACCATGAGCGTGTCGACGTCCGCCCGCCAGTCGCCGTCCGCCCGGATCTCCCGAGGCGGGTACGGCAGCGGCAGGAACGACAGCCGCGCGATCTCGCCGCTGATCTGGATGTTGGTGACCACGTTCTCGGTCTTGGTCCGCTCGGCGAGCCCCGGCGGCTCGGGAAGCGGCCCGTTGTCGGTCCTGTTGTCCGGCGACCCCTTCGGCTGGGTCATGCCGAACTGCTGGCCGTCGAACGTGTCGAGCGCGTAGATGCGCAGGTAGCGGGCGGTGTCGTCGTTGTTGGTGTAGGTCAGGACGGTCCGCCGCTCGGGCAGTTCGAGCTGGCCCTTCAGGTTGGCGATGGGGTTCGGGATGCTGATCGAGTTGCCCGGCCCTGGGCCCCTGCCGCCCACGCCGAAGCTGAACAGCGAGACCGGCTCCATCACCGGGAGCATGGCAGGGACCAGCACGGCCAGCACGATCGCGGCGAACCCGATGCGCTTGCCCGACAGCCGCAGGCCGCTGGTGTCGGCCGAGGCGCGTCCGGGGGTCTGGGAGGTGGCGGCGCGCGTCCTGCGTACCAGCACCGCCCTGCCCCAGTGGCCGACCCGCTCGCGGCCGTCGGCGATCAGCAGGCTCACGAAGCCGAGCGCGGCGATGATGAACGCGGGCCAGCTGATCGGGTCGGGCAGGATCGTCGCCGGTACGGTGGCCAGCGCCAGCAGCGGCAGCCCGGCCAGCGCGGCCCGCCGCAGCCGGGCGGAGAACAGGTCCACGGCGATCGCGATCAGCGCCACGCCGCCGGCGGTCAGCAAGCTGATGCCCTCGGTCGTGGGCACGGGGGCGGCGAAGCGCTGGATGTCGGCCCAGCCGACGGCCAGCAACCTGACCAGCTCGATCACCGACTCCTTCGTCGGCACCATCAGCGCCCACGCCTCGTCGGAGGCGAACGCCACGGTCAGGTAGATCCACGTCGCGGCGGCGGCGACCAGCGGCGCCGCCCAGGCGGGCAGGGACAGGCGGCTGCTCAGCAGGCCGGCGGCCATCACCGCGAGCACGGCCCCGAGCGACGACCAGAACCACGCGCCGCCCTCGAAGAGCGGATAGAGCAGAAAGGCAGCGGTGAACGTGGCCGCCGCCGAGGCGATGGTCAGCCTCATGCCGCACCTCCGGAGGGACTGAGCGCGTACCTGCTCCGGCCGGCGGCGTCCTGCCAGACGGAGGCGATCGAGGTGCCAGCGGGCAGCCGCACGACGCGCCAGCCGTACCCGGCCAGGACCGTCTGCACGGCCTGGAAGTTCTCGGCGGCGACCCGGTCGCCGCCGTCCCATGTGCTCACGTCGAGCAGCACCGCCACACCGGTGATGCTGCTGTGCCTGAGCCTGGCCAGATCCCTCGCCTCCTCCGGGTCGAGCGAGCCGAGCACGGCCACGATCAGCCCGTCGCCGCCGCCCTGACGCAGGGCGGCGACGCCCATCTCCAGGGAGCGGGCCGGGCTGTGCCGCACCACGGCCAGGGTGTCGAGCAGCGAGTAGCTCAGACCCGTGTCGGTCAGGTGCTCCGCCCCCTGATCGGTCACCAGCCGCAGGCCGAGCCCTTCGTGGGCCAGGTGCACGCCGATCGACGCCGCGGCCGAGACCGCCACCTCGAACGAGGAACGCGGGCCCTCGCCGCGGTGGGCGTACCTGCGGGTGTCGAGCAGGAGCGCGCCGCGGCTCTGCCACGTCTGCTCCTCGCGGCGCACCATCAGCTCGCCGTGGCGGGCCGTCGAACGCCAGTGCACCCGCCGCAGGTCGTCGCCCTGCCGGTACTCGCGCGGCGCCACGTCGTCGTCGCCGGCCGCCGCCACACTTCTGGTACGGCTCTCGCCGCCGCCCGTCCACTCGCCCGACAGCCGCACGTGCGGCAGCGCCGCCACGTGGGGCGTCACCACGAGCGTGTCGCTGATGGTGAAGGAGCGGGCCAGCTCGACCAGCCCGAACGGGTCGGCGATGCGGATCGACAGCGGGCCGATCGTGTACCGGCCGCGCAGGTCGGAGCGCACCCGGTAGTCGATCTCGCGCACGCCCCTCGCCTCGACGCGGTCGAGCACGAACCTGGGCCGCACGCCCAGCGCGTAGGGGACGGTGTCCTCGATGAGCAGCAGGCCGGTCGGCAGCCTGGTCACGTTCTCCAGCCGCAGGGTCACGGTGGCCTCGCCGCCCACCTCGGCCCTGGCAGGGTCGAGTCGTCTGGCGCAGCTCAGCCGGTAGCGGGTCCGTGCCACCACCATCGCGGCCAGCAGCGGCAGCGCCGTCACCAGCACCCCGATCCTGAACAGGTCGTTCTCGCCCAGCAGCACGGCCATCACCAGCGCCGCGATCCCGGAGGCGAGGAACGACCGGCCCCGGGCGGTCAGCGCCCGCATTCCGGCTCTCACAACACCTCACTCAATCCATGCCGTCGATGGGGGTCCTCGCTACGCCGCTCATCCATTAACGGCCCCGCGTCTCCGGCACCGGCACGCGCCTGATCAGATCGGTCACCACCTGCTCCGGCAGACGGCGCTGGCCCTGGGCCTCGATGCTGGGCAGCAGCCGGTGCGCGAGCACGGGGATGGCCAGGTCCTGCAGGTCGTCGGGGATGACGTAGTCGCGCCCTGACAGCGCGGCGTGCGCCCTGGCGGCGCGGACGAGCTGCAGCGTGGACCGGGGCGAGGCGCCCAGGCGCAGGTCGGGGGAGTGGCGGGTGGCCACGACCAGGTCGATGGCGTACTTCTTGACCGGCTGGGAGACGTAGACGCCGCGTACGGCCTCGATGAGCGCGCGCACCTCGGCCGTCGTGGCCACCGGCTGCAGTTTGTCGAGCGGTGAGTTGCCGCCGTGCACGTCGAGCATTTCCAGCTCGGCGGTCGGCTCCGGGTAACCCATCGCGATCCGGGCGGTGAAGCGGTCGCGCTGCGCCTCGGGGAGGGGATAGGTGCCCTCCATCTCGATGGGGTTCTGGGTGGCGATGACCATGAACGGCATGTCCAGCCCGTATGTCTTCCCGTCCACCGTCACCTGGTGCTCTTCCATGCACTCCAGCAAGGCGGACTGGGTCTTGGGGGAGGCACGGTTGATCTCGTCGCCCACCACGATGTTGGCGAACACCGGGCCCGGCTTGAACTCGAACTCCCGCGTCTGCTGGTTGTAGGCGCTCACTCCGGTGATGTCGCTGGGCAGCAGGTCAGGGGTGAACTGCACCCGGCGCACGGGACAGTCGATCGATCGGGCGAGCGCCTTGGCCAGCATCGTCTTGCCGACGCCGGGCACGTCCTCGATGAGGAGGTGCCCCTCTGCGAGCAGGACGGTCAGCGTGAGCCGGACGGCGTCGCCCTTGCCCTCGATCACCGACTCAATGGCCTCCCGAATCCGGTGGGCTGTGGAGACCAGCTCGTCGAGCTGGGGAGGGACGTCATGGGTTACTGCCACCAGGCCTCCATGAGAAGTGCGACGGCTGTCCCGCGGATGCCTTTGCGGGAGCCATGCCATTCCTTTTCCATTGTGTGTACGACCCTACGACGCTGCGGGTTCGCAAGCGACATTTGTGGATATTCCAGGAGAACCCCGCGACCTTCCCGTTCTCCTCACATAGAGGCGTGAATCCCGTGACACGCCGGCCCCGAGATCCGCTCCACTTTCCTCCACCCGGATCCTCGACAAGCCCCGCATCCCCTATTTCCACGGCCATCCGAACCCTCGACACGCCCATGAGGGTTGACGCGGCCGCCACCCCCCTCCACCCCAGCCCATGGCTCTGACCTGCGGTAACGCAACGGAAACCGATGATGAAGACGGTTCGAATCAGTTGACGGTGGGGAGAAGTGGAGTATGGTGGTGCGCAGTGGAGGGCCCGGTGTACCAGCGCTGAGCGCTTCACGAGGCACGGGAGGTGGGGCCGGTGTTTCTCGGCACCCATCAACCGCGTCTCGACGACAAGGGACGGCTGTTCCTGCCGGCTAAGTACCGTGAGGAGCTGGCGGAGGGTCTTGTGATCACCAAAGGCCAGGAGCGATGCCTCTACGTCTTTCCCGTGGAGGAGTTCCAGCGCATTACCGAGGCTCTCAGCACCGCCCCGGTCACCGCCAAGGCGGTGCGCGACTACAGCCGCGTCTTCTTCGCGAGTGCGTCCGACGAGAAACCAGACAAGCAGGGGCGGGTCACGATCCCGCAGGGCCTGCGTCAGTACGCGGGTCTGGAACGTGACTGCGTCGTCATCGGGGCCAACACCCGGCTGGAGATCTGGGACGCGCAGGCATGGGACACCTACCTCAGCACGCAGGAACAGGCGTTCGCTGATCTGTCTGAGGAGGTGCTGCCAGGGATCTTGTAGTGACCACGGTCGATCCGTCGGTGAAGTCGTTCGGCGAGGTCTCCACCCGCAACCACTGTCCGCCAACTGATGCACCTTCCCCGGTGTCAGATGGCGGGCGTCCACGAAGAGGGTGCGGATGGGGACCTGGCCGGGCGGCGCCGGGGTGGGGACCCAGTGATGGCCGACGATGGATCGAAACGCGTCATCCGCGAGCAGGACGCGAAGGGGGATGGAGATGGACGACAACGCAGGCACCGGCGGTCACGTTCCGGTGATGCTCGAGCGCGTTCTGGAACTGCTCGGCCCCGCGCTTTCCGGCCCCCGGCCGGTCGTCGTCGACGCCAACCTCGGCCTCGGCGGCCACTCGGAGGCCCTGCTCGCCGCCTACCCGGCGTCGCACCTGATCGGGATCGACCGCGACCCTTTCGCGATCGACTTCTCGACGCGCAGGCTGAGCCCGTACGCCGAGAGGATCACCCTGGTGCACGCCTCCTCGGGAGACCTCGCCGAGGTGCTGGCCCGCACGGGTCACACCACGGTCGACGGAGTGCTGTTCGACCTGGGGGTCTCCTCGCCGCAACTCGACGAGGCGGAACGCGGGTTCGCCTACTCCTATGACGCGCCGCTCGACATGCGGATGGACACCCAGCAGGAGCTGACGGCCGAGCGGGTGGTCAACACTTACTCCGCCGCGGAGCTGACCCGCATCCTGCGCGATTACGGCGAGGAACGATTCGCTCCGCGTGTCGCGGGCCTGATCATTAAGGAACGGGCCAAAGAGGCAATAACCTCGACTAAGCGGCTTGCGGAGATCGTTCGGGATGCGATTCCCGCCGCGACGCGGCGCACCGGGGGCAACCCCGCCAAGAGGACTTTCCAGGCGCTGCGCATTGAGGTGAACGCGGAGCTGTCCGCCCTGGAGGCGGCGCTTCCCGCGGCCCTCGACGCGCTGACGCTGGGTGGGCGAGTCGTCGTGCTCTCCTACCACTCACTCGAGGACCGGCTCACCAAGCAGGCCCTCACGGCGCGAACCAGGGACACCAGCCCCCCCGGGCTGCCCGTCCCGCTGCCGGCTCACCAGCCGAGGTTCCGCCTGCTGACGAGGGGAGCAGAGCTCCCAAGCGAAGAAGAGCTCGCCCGCAACCCGCGGGCGGCCTCGGCCCGGCTACGGGCGGCAGAGAGGATCCGTGTTGACGACTGAGCAGGAGACCGGCCGGGGTACGCCCGTTCGCCGCGCCGTGCCCAAGACGGGCACGCGGCGAAGTGGGGCGTCGTACCAGTCCAAGCCGCGGCCCCGTCCTGACGCACGTCCCGACGTCAACGGCAAGCGACCGGTGGGCGAGCGTGAACGCTCCGGGCAACGGACTGTTGGTGCCGAGGCCGACGCCAAGCGCACGGGCGCCGAGCGCGCGCGTCCCGAAGCTGACGGAAAGCGGGTGCGTCCCGAGGCCGACGGCAAGCGGGCCGGCGCCGAGCGCGTGCGTCCCGAGGCGGACGGCAGACGCGCGGGCACCACGCGGGCGCGTCCTGAGACGGACGGCAAGCGGATGGGCACCACGCGCGTGCGTTCTGCCGAGGGCAGGGCGAGCGGCGCGACGCGGGTGCGTCCCGAGACCGAGCGCAAGGCGACGGCCCCGGCCAAGCCGCGCTCCCGGCCGGAAGCCGGGCCGTCCGGGCGGGCGCGCCGCCGTTCCGGGCCGCCCAGCCGCTCGACGCGCCGCCAGCGCGCGCCCTTCGTGCTGCTCGTCGTCGGGCTGATGTCCGGCGGCCTGGTCAGCCTGCTGCTGCTCAACACCATGCTCGCCCAGGACGCCATCACCGATGCGAGCCTGCGCGAGCAGATCGAGGTCGCGCGTCAGGAGAACGACCGGATCAACCTGGAATACCAGCGCAAGACGCAGCCCGAGGCCATCGCCACGGCCGCGGCCAACCAGGGGATGGGCGACGACTGGGACAACGTCAACCACCTCAGCAGCGGAAACGGCCAGGTGGACACAGGACGGTGAGGGAATCAGGCGGCAGAGGACAAGGTCCCGGCCGCGGCGCGGGCGGCGCCGGCTCTCAAGGAGGGCCAGGCGCCGCTCGTCGTACGCCCGCGGGGCCGGGACGGGCGGGGCGTCAAGGGGGTGCTTCCCGCTCGGACGGCGGCGACCGCTCCGCGTCGTCGGAGAATCCGCCGCGTGCGCCGCGCAAGCGCCCCGACCCCGACCTCGACCCGTTCGACCTGCCGTTCGGGCGTGACGACGGCGCACAGAACCGCCCGCCGCAGGACTCCGGCGGCGAGTCGCGCGGCCGTTCCCGGCAGGGCGGCGCCGACGATTCGCGCGGCCGTTCCCGCGGGGGCGACGACGAACCCAGGGCCCGCGGACGCGGCGACGACGGCCCACGATCCAGAGCGCGGGGCGACGACGAACCCAGGGCCCGCGGACGCGGCGACGACGGCCCCAGGGCGCGCTCGCGCGAGGACGCGCCCGACGGCCCTCGCAGGCGCCCCCGAGGCGACGGTGAGCGGACGTCTCAGGGCCCCGGCGACCGGCCGAGCCGCAGCGCGCAGAGCCGCGACGAGGGCCAGCGCCCGCGCGGGCGCGTACCCCAGGGACGTGAGGACGCCGACCGCCCGAGGGGGCGCGCCTCTCAGGGACGTGACGACGCCGACCGCCCCAAGGGACGCGCTCCTCAGGGACGCGACGAGCGGGCGGGCGCCGACGACGGGCCGTTGCGCCGAGGCAGGCAGGAGGACGGGCCAACGCGCCGGGCCGCGGGCGTCCGGCCCGAGACGGTGCGGGGCGGCCGTGAGAGCGCGACGGCGCGCCGCGGCGCAGACGGGCCGCCGCCCAGAGGCCCCCGCAGGCCCCCCACGCCGCCGCGCCCGCCCAGGCCGCCGCTGGTGCTGCGCCTGGGCAGCCCGCGCAGGCGCATCAACATCGGCCTGATCGGCATGACGTTCGTGTTGTCGATCTTCGCGGGGCGGCTGATCCAGATGCAGGGCCTCGACTCCAAGGTCTACCAGGAGGCCGCGGCGGGCCAGCGCCAGCACACCCAGGACATCCCCGCCAAGCGGGGCTCGATCACCGACGTCAACGGCCACGCGCTGGCCGTGACCGTCGAGGCGCGGGAGATCTCGATCGACCCCTCCAAGGTCCCGGCCGCCGCCCGCGCGAACGTGGCCGCGATCCTGGCCAGGCATCTGGGCAAGAACGAGCAGGAGATCGCCGCCAAGCTGGCCAGGACCAGCACCCGCTACCAGCTCCTGGCCAGGGACGTCGATCCCGTCGTGGCCAGTCGCCTGCTCCAGGACCGCGTGCCCGCGCTGTCGGCGAAGGAGACCTACCGCAGGCTCTACCCGGCGGGCGACCTGGCGGGCAGCCTCATCGGCTTCGTCGGCGACGAGGGCGGCGGCCTGGGCGGCATGGAACAGGCCAGGAACAAGCTCCTGGCGGGCCGCGACGGCAAGCAGCGCGTCGAGACGGGCCGCGACGGCCAGCTCATCCCCATGACCGCCCGCACCCGCACCGCGCCGGAGGACGGCCAGGACGTGCGGCTCACCATCGACCGCGACATCCAGTGGGCGGCCCAGAAATCGATCACCGACCAGGTCAGGAAGGCCGGGGCGGCCAGCGGCACGGTGATCGTCATGGACGTGCGCAACGCCCACATTCTCGCCATGGCCAACGCCCCCGAGCTCGACCTGAACAACTGGCGCAAGGCCCCCGCCGCCGCCTACGTCAACAAGGCGGCCTCCGACGTGTTCGAGCCCGGCAGCACGAACAAGGTGATCACGGCGGCCGCCGCGCTGGAGGCGGGGGCGGTCGACCCCGACACGGTCTTCCAGGTGCCCGACAACATCAAGTGCGCCGACCGGGTGCTGCGTGACGCCCACCCGCACAAGCCGGAGTCGATGACGTTCCGCCAGGCGATGGCCCAGTCCAGCAACGTGGCCACGATCATGGCCGCCCGCAAGATCGGCAGCGAGCGCCTGTACCGGATGCTGAAGGCGTTCGGGTTCGGCGCCGTGCCGGGCGGCGGAGTGCCCAGCGCGGAGGGCGGCCTGCTGCCCGACTACAGGAAGTGGTCGGGCAGCCAGAGCTGCACCGTCGCCTACGGGCAGGGCGTTTCCGTGACCGCGCTGCAGATGGCCAGCGTCTACCAGACGATCGCCAACGGCGGTGTCAAGATCGAGCCGCAGATCGTCGCGGGCACCACGGATGCCTCGGACAGGTTCGTTCCCGCTCCCGCAGGTAAGCAGACCAAGGTGGTGAGTGAGACGACCGCCAAGGAGATCGCGACGATGCTGGAGAGCGCGGTGAGCGCGGAGGGCACCGGGGAACTGGCCGCCATCCCCGGCTACCGGGTGGCGGGCAAGACCGGCACGGCCAACCGCTACGATGCCGAACTCGGCCGTTACGAGGGTTACACGGCCTCGTTCGTCGGGTTCGCGCCCGCCGACAAGCCCCGTCTGGTGGTGCTGTCGGTGCTGCAGAACCCCAAGAACGGCCACTTCGGCGGGCAGTTGGCGGCCCCGGTGTTCAAGGATGTGATGACGTTCGCCATCAAGAGCAAGAAGATTCCTCCCACAGGCTCCGCCGCGCCGCCGGTGCGGATGCGCGCGGGACAGTGACCAGGGAAGGTACGCTCTCGCCGTGCGTCCCCCGTCGTCTATGCGTCCCACGACCAGCCCGCCCCGTCCGCTGACCGGGCTCGCGACCATGCTCGACGCCGACTCCGGCACGTCGAGGTCGCCCCACGCCGCCCTGACCGGCGTCACCATCGACTCCCGCAACGTCCGGCGCGGAGATCTCTACGTGGCCCTGCCCGGCCATCGGGTCCACGGCGCCAGCTTCGCCGCCGACGCGATGGCGGGCGGAGCCGTGGCCGTGCTCACCGACCGCGCGGGTCGTGAGGAGGCCGTGGCCACCGGGCTGCCCGTGCTGATCGTGCCCGATCCGCGTGCCCTGCTCGGGCAGATCTCCTCCTGGGTGTACGGGCAGCCGGCCCACGACATCCAGGTTCTCGGCGTCACCGGCACCAGCGGCAAGTCCACCACCACGTTCATGATCGAGGCGGGCCTGCGGGCCGCGGGGCATCGCTCCGGGCTGGTGGGCGGCGTCGAGATCCGCGCGGCCGATCTGCGCTTCCAGGCCACGCTCACCACGCCGGAGGCCTCGGAGCTGCACGGCCTGTTCGCGCTGATGCGCGAACAGGCCGTCAGCGCGGCCGTCATGGAGGTCTCCAGTCACGCGCTCGCGCTCGGCAGGATCGACGGGATCTTCTACGACGTCGCCCTGTTCACCAACCTCTCCCAGGACCACCTCGACTTCCACAAGGACTTCGAGGACTACTTCGCGGCCAAGATCAAGCTGTTCCAGCCGGAGCTGAGCCGCGTCGGCGTGACCAACATCGACGAGGAGTACGGCCGGGAGCTGCTGCACCACGCCAAGGTGCCGATGACCACGTTCTCGGCGCAGGGCCGCCAGGAGGCCGAGTGGCGGGCCCTGGACGCCAGGCTGGGCGCCGACGGCAGCACGTTCCGGGTGGTCGGGCCGGGCGGGGTCGAGGCCGACGCGCAGGTGGCGCTTCCTGGCCCGTTCAACGTCGCCAACGCGCTCGGCGCCATCGTCACGCTGGTCGAGGCCGGGGTGCCGCTGCAGGCCGCCGTGCACGGCGTGGGCTCACTCACCGGTGTTCCCGGGCGCATGCAGCGCGTCACCGCCGCGGACGACGAGTTCCAGGCGATCGTCGACTACTCACACAAGCCGGGCGCGGTGGAGTCGGTGCTGCGCTCGCTGCGGTCCGTCACCGCCGGCACGCTGACGATCGTGCTCGGCTGCGGCGGCGACCGTGACAAGGGCAAAAGGCCCATAATGGGAGAAATCGCCACACGGCTGGCGGATGTCGCTATCTTCACAAATGACAATCCGCGCTCGGAGGACCCGCTCGCCATCCTCACGACGATGATGGAGGGATCGCTCCGCGTTCCGCAGCACGACCGCGCTCATGTGATCATTGAGCCGGACCGCGCGGCCGCCATCGGCCTGGCGATCGCCCGGGCCGGGCGCGGCGACGTCGTCGTCGTGGCGGGCAAGGGTCACGAGCAGGGCCAGTACGTTTCAGGCGAGGTGATCCCCTTCGACGACCGCGAAGTGGTCGCCGAAGCGATCGACGCACGCAAGGAAAGCAGGAAGCACTAATGATCCCGTTGCCTCTGGCCAGGATCGCCGAGATAACCTCGGGCGCCCTGTCGGGCATGGCCGATCCCCGCGCCGTGGTGCGCGGGCCCGTCGTGATCGACTCGCGGGCCGTAGAACCGGGATCGCTGTTCGTCGCCTTGAAGGGCGCGCGGGTCGACGGTCACGACTACGCCGCTCAGGCGATCAGGGCCGGAGCCGTCGCGGTGCTGGCCACCAGGCCGGTCGAAGGGCCGTCGGTGATCGTCCCCGACGCCGCCGCCGCGCTCGCCGAGCTGGCCTCCGCCCAGATCCGCGGGCTGCCCAAGGTCACCGTGATCGGCGTGACCGGCTCGGCCGGCAAGACCACCACCAAGGACCTGCTCGCCCGGCTCACCGCGCGCATCGGGCCCACCATCGCCCCCGTCGGCAGCTTCAACAACGAGCTCGGCCACCCGCTGACCGTGCTGCGGGCCGACGCCGACACCCGCTACATGGTGCTGGAGCTGGCCGCCCGCAACATCGGCCACATCAAGGACCTGACCCGCATCGCGCCGCCGCAGATCGGCGTCGTGCTCAACGTCGGCACCGCGCACCTCGGCGTCTTCGGCGGCAAGGAGGCCATCGCCAAGGCCAAGGGCGAGCTGGTCGAGTCGCTGCCGCGCTCCGGGGTGGCCGTGCTCAACGGCGACGACCCGCTGGTGCGCGACATGGCCTCGCGCACCGACGCCAGGGTCACCTACTTCGGGCACCACGAGTCCGCCTCCATCCGGGCCGAGGGCGTCACGATGGACGTGCGCGGGCGGGCGTCGTTCACGCTGCGCACGCCGTCAGGGACCGCCCACGTCTCGCTCAAGCTGTACGGCGCGCACGCCGTCGAGAACGCGCTGGCCGCCGCAGCGGCCGGGTACGAGCTCGGGCTGCCGGTGGCCACGATCGCCGCGGAGCTGTCGGAGGCCACGCCTGCCAGCCGCTGGCGGATGGAGGTCACCGACAGGCCCGACGGCGTGACGGTCGTCAACGACGCCTACAACGCCAACCCCGACTCCATGCGGGCCGCCTTCGAGGCGTTCGCGGTGCTGGGGCGGGGACGGCGGCGCTTCGCCGTCATCGCGGCGCTGCGGGAACTGGGCGAGGAAGGGCCCGCGCTCAACACCGAGCTCGGCCGGCTGGCCGGCGGCGCGGGGCTGGCGGGGCTGATCGTCGCAGGGCCTGACGCGGGGCCGGTGCTCGAAGGCGCCCACGAGGCCGCCCAGGCGGCCGCAGGCCTGTCTTCGGGCCCGCAGCAACCCGGTCACGGGCCTCAAGGGGCGTCCGTGCCGGTGCCGCCGCCCGGTGCGCAGGTTCCCGGCCCCCACCAGGCCCCGCCGCCCGGCTGGCACGGGCCGCAGGGCGACGTGGCTCCCCAGGGCTGGCAGGCCCCCGACGGCGCCCCCATGCCGCCGGGAGCGCCGCAAGGGCCGCAGGGCAACGCGGGACCGGGGTGGCACGGGCCGGGCCCCGTGGGCCCCGGTGCGCCCGTGACCGGGCCGGTCGCAGGGCCGCCGCCGGTCGGCGGACCGCCCGGCGGCGCGCCGTACCCCCAGATGACGCGGATCGTGCACGTCCCCGACGCCGTGGCCGCCGCGGCCGAACTGGCCGGCTGGCTGCGCCCCGGTGACGTCGTGCTGGTGAAGGGCCCCAGGGCCATGGAGCTGGAGCGGACGGCCGAGCTCGTGCTCGGAGGTGCCCCCCAGTGACCGACATCATCATCGCCGGCGCGGTGGGCCTGATCCTTTCGATGCTGGGCACCCCGCTGGCGATCAGGCTGTTCTCGCGGCGTGGCTACGGCCAGGAGGTCCGCGAGGAGGGCCCGTCAGGACACCACAGCAAGCGGGGCACCCCCACCATGGGCGGCACGGTGTTCGTCCTGGCCTCGCTGCTCGCCTACGCCGCCTCCCACCTGGCCACGCTGGCGCCGCCGACCGTGTCGGGCATGCTGGTGCTGTTCCTCATGACGGGCCTGGGCGCGGTCGGCTTCCTCGACGACTTCATCAAGATCTACAAGCAGCGCAGCCTCGGCCTGCGCAGCGGCGCCAAGGCGCTCGGCCAGCTCGTCGTCGGCGCCGTCTTCGCCGTCCTGGTCACCAGCCAGCCGAACGTCTACGGCATCACCCCCGCCGAGACCCGCCTGTCGTTCCTGCGCGACTTCGGCCCGTCGATCGGCATCGTCGGGTTCACCATCTGGGTCCTCATCATGATCGTCGGGTTCTCCAACGCGGTGAACCTCACCGACGGCCTCGACGGCCTGGCCAGCGGCGCGTCCGGGGTGGTGCTGGCCGCCTACGTGCTGATCGGCAACTGGCAGTTGCGCAACAACTGCATCGACCAGCTCGGCCCCAACTGCTACTGGGTGCGGGATCCGCTCGACCTGGCCGTGGTGGCCGCCGCCGTGCTCGGGTCGCTCATCGGGTTCCTGTGGTGGAACGCCCCGCCCGCCCGGATCTTCATGGGCGACACCGGCTCGCTGGCCCTGGGCGGCGTGCTGGCCGGGCTGGCCATCACCACCCGTACCCAGCTCCTGCTGATCATCCTCGCCGGCCTGTGCGTGATGATCACGCTGTCGGTGATCATCCAGGTCGGGTTCTTCAAGATGACCGGCAAACGCGTGTTCAGGATGGCGCCGCTGCAGCACCACTTCGAGCTGAAGGGCTGGGCCGAGACCACGATCGTGGTCCGCTTCTGGCTGATCGCGATGCTCTGCGCGGCGCTCGGGATCGGGCTGTTCTACGTCGAGTGGATGCCCAGATGAGCCTGACGTGCGTCGCCGGGCTCGGCGTCTCGGGCACCGCCGTCGCCAGGGTGCTGGCGGAGCGCGGCGAGCGGGTCGTGGTCGTGGAGGCCGTGGAGGGCGAGCGTCAGCTCGCCGCCGCGGCCGAGTTGGCCAGGGTCGGCGTCGAGACCAGGTTCGGGGAGATGGCGGTGCCCGAGGGCGCCACCAGGCTCGTCACGACCGGCTGGGCGCCGCACCACCCGCTCATCGCCGCCGCGCTGGAGTCCGGGGTCGAGGTCGTGGGGGAGGTCGAGCTGGCCTGGCGGCTGCGCCCCGCGCAGGCGGCCCCGTGGCTGGCGCTGACCGGCACCAACGGCAAGACCACCGCCGTGCGCATGCTCACCGCTATCCTGCTCGCCGCCGGCCGCAAGGCCCTGGCGGTGGGGAACGTGGGCGTCCCCGTCGTGCGCGCCGTCGCCGAGCCGTACGAGGTGTTGGCCGTGGAGCTGTCCAGCTTCCAGCTCCACTGGTCCAGCACGCTGGCCCCGCACGCCGCGGCCATACTCAACATCGCGCCCGACCACCTCGACTGGCACGGCTCCATGCGGGCCTACGCGGAAGCCAAGGGCCGCATCTACGAGCGGGCCGGCACCGTGATCTACAACGCCGACGACCCCGAGGCCACCAGGCTGGCCGCGCCCTACCCGGGGGCGGTCGGGTTCACCCTGCGGGTGCCCAGAAGCGGTCAGATCGGCGTGGTCGAGGACCTGCTCGTCGACCGGGCGTTCGTGGACGATCCGGTCGAGGCGGCCGAGGAACTGGCGACGCTTGCGGACGTGCGGCCGTTCGCGCCCCACAACGTCGCCAACGCGCTGGCCGCCGCCGCCCTGGCCCGCTCGCTCGGCGTGCCCTCCGAGGCGGTGAGCCGGGGTTTGCGTGACTTCGTGCCTGACCCGCACCGCCTGGCCCACGTGGACAGGATCGACGAGGTCGACTACATCGACGACTCCAAGGCCACCAACCCGCACGCCGCCGCCGCGGCGCTGGCCTCCTACGCCTCGATCGTGTGGGTGGCGGGCGGCCAGCTCAAGGGCGCCGACGTCGACGACCTGGTACGCCAGGCGGCCCCCAGACTGCGCGCCGCGGTGCTGCTCGGCGTCGATCGCGCCAGGATCGCCGAAGCCATCGCGCGACACGCGCCAAATGTCCCCGTGGTGGACATCGCGGATCGGGACACTGGTGCGATGGAAAGAGCCGTCACCGAAGCCGCCAGGCTGGCCTCGGCAGGGGACACCGTGCTGCTCTCCCCGTCGGGGGCCTCCCTGGACATGTTCGCCAACTATCCGGCGCGGGGGGAGGCCTTCGCCCGCGCCGTACGCGAGCTGAGGCTGCGACGTGAGCACGGGCGTTGAGGAACGGCGGGCCGCGGCACCCGAGCCCCAGAGCTGGATGCGTGAGCAGCTCGGCGCGCTGAAGGAGCTGCTCGAAAAACCGCTGACCACCTACTACCTGATCATCATGTGCAGCGCGTTGCTGCTGGCGCTCGGGCTGATGATGGTGTTGTCGGCCTCCAGCATCGAGGCGCTGCAGGAGACCGGCAGCCCCTTCACGTGGTTCATCAAGCAGTCGCTGTCGGCCGCGATCGGCCTGCCGGTGATGTACCTGTGCTCGCGCCTGCCGGTGAAGTTCTTCCGCTGGGCCGGTTACCCGTTAATGGCTCTGTCGATCATCGCGCTGGTCATGGTGCTGTTCATCGGCTCGTCCGAGCTGGGCGCGCAGCGGTGGATCTACCTCGGCCCGCTGACCGTGCAGCCGTCGGAGCCGGCCAAGCTCGGGCTCATGCTGTGGGGCGCCGACCTGCTGTCCAAGCGGGCGCGGCAGGGCCGGATCGAGTGGCGGCAGATGCTGATCCCGCTCATGCCCGGCACGGCGATCCTGGCCGTCATGGTCATGTTCGGCCGCGACCTCGGCACCACCCTGGTATTGTTCATGATCTTCCTGGCCCTGCTGTGGGTGGTGGGGGCGCCGGTCAAGCTGTTCGGCGGCATCCTGTCGCTGGCGGTGCTGGCCGCGCTGATCATGATCAGGGTGGAGCCGTACCGGATGGCGCGCATCGGGGCCTTCCTCGACCCGTGGGCCGACGCCCAAGGAGCCGGCTACCAGGCCGTGCAGGGCCAGATCGCGATGGGCTCCGGCGGCTGGTTCGGGCTCGGCCTGGGCAGCAGCCGCCAGAAGTGGAGCTGGCTGCCCCACGGCGAGAGCGACTTCATCTTCGCCATCCTCGGCGAGGAGCTCGGGCTGATGGGCACGCTGATGGTGGTGGCGCTGTTCGGGCTGCTCGGCTACGCCGGGCTGCGGGTCGCCGTCCGGGTCAACGACGCCTTCATCAGGCTCTGCGCCGCCGCGATGGTGGCCTGGATCGTCGGTCAGGCTACCGTCAACATGGGCGCCGTGCTGGGCGTCCTGCCGATCACCGGCATCCCCCTGCCGCTGGTCTCCTACGGCGGATCTTCGCTGCTGCCCACACTCGCCGCGCTCGGCATGCTGTTGTCGTTCGCCAAACGCGAGCCGGGAGCGCGTGAGGCCTTGGCCGCTCGTGGCCCCGGACCTGCCGCCCGGGCCCTAAGCTGGCTTGGCCTAGGGGGTAAGACCAAAGGCCGAGCTACACGTTAGGGAGTGACCGAGATGAGGGTGGTCCTCGCCGGAGGGGGGACGGCCGGGCACATCGAGCCCGCGCTGGCCCTTGCGGACGCGCTGCGTCATCTTGACCGGAGCGTCGGCATCACCTGCGTGGGCACGGAGCGCGGCTTGGAGTCGCGGCTCGTGCCCACCAGGGGCTACGAGCTGGAGCTGGTGCCGGCCGTGCCCCTGCCAAGGGCGATCACTCCGAGCCTGCTGACCGTGCCGGGCCGGCTGGCCGGAGCCATCAACGCCATGGTCGGCATCCTCGACCGGGTCGAGGCCGACGTCCTGGTGGGCTTCGGCGGCTACGTGGCGACCCCCGCCTACCTGGCGGCCAAGCGGCGCGGGCTGCCGATCGTCGTGCACGAGGCCAATCCGCGCCCCGGACTGGCCAACCGGCTGGGCGCCAGGCTGACCGACCACGTCTTCTCCGGCTTCCCCGAGTCCGCGATGCCCAAGGCCGAGTACATCGGCACCCCGTTGCGCCGCGAGATCGTCTCGCTCGACCGGCTGTCCATGGGCGACAAGGCCCGCTCCTGGTTCGGGCTGGAGAACGACCGGCCGACGCTGCTGGTGTTCGGCGGCTCGCAGGGGTCCAGGTCGCTCAACGAGGCCGCGCTCGCCGCCGCCCCCGCGCTGCGCCGGGCCGGCGTGCAGGTGCTGCACGTCCTCGGCCCCAAGAACGCCGTCGACCGCGAGCCCCCGCCCGGCGACCCGCAGTACGTGCTGCTGCCCTACCTGGAGCGTATGGACCTCGCCTACGCGGCCGCCGACGTGGCCCTGTGCCGCGGCGGCGCGCTGACGTGCGCGGAGCTGACCGCGGTCGGGCTGCCCGCCGCGTTCGTCCCGCTGCCCAGCGGCAACGGCGAGCAGACCGTCAACGCCGGGCGCATCGCCCAGGGCGGCGGCGGCCTGATGGTGGACGACGCGCACCTGTCGCCCGATTGGATCATCCACAACGTGCTGCCCATCCTGCACGACCCCGAGCGGGTCGCCGCCATGTCGGAGGCAGCCTCCAGGCTGGGCCGCAAAGACGCCGATATCATGCTCGCAAGGAAAGTGTTGGAGATAGCCCGATGAGTCTCGTCAAGCTGGTCGATCCCGTCGCCGTGGCAGAACTGGGGCGGGTGCACTTCATCGGCATCGGCGGCGCGGGCATGTCGGGCATCGCCCGCATCCTGCTCAAGCGGGGTGTGCGGGTCTCGGGCAGCGACGCGCGCAGCTCCGAGCTGATCACCGAGCTGCGCGAGCTGGGCGCGACCGTGCACATCGGCCACGCCGCCTCCCACATCAAGGACATCGACACCGTGGTCGTCTCGACCGCCATCCGCGACTCCAACCCCGAGCTGGGCGAGGCGCTCAAGCAGGGGCTGCGGGTCATCCCGCGGGCCGCCGCGCTGGCCTCGGTCATGGCGGGGCGCACGGGCGTGGCCATCGCCGGCACCCACGGCAAGACCACCGGCGCCTCGATGCTGACCGTGGCGCTGCAGAAAGCCGGCGCCGACCCCTCCTACTGCGTGGGCGGCCAGCTCGTCACCACCGGGCTCGGCGCCGACGACGGGCAGGGCCAGGTGTTCGTGGCCGAGGCCGACGAGAGCGACGGCTCCTTCCTGATGCTCGCGCCCGACATCGCTGTGGTCACCAACGTCGAGGCCGACCACCTCGACAACTACGGCGACCCCCGGGCCGTGCACGACAGCTTCGCCAGGTTCGCCGAGCGGATCGGCTCCCTGCTCATCGCCTGCGCCGACGACCCGGGCTCGGTCGAGCTGGCGGCCAAGGCACGCGCCAGGGGGCTGCGGGTCAGGACCTACGGCCTCGCGGGTGACGACTACCGCATGAGCGAGGTCAGGCCCGACGGGTTCGGCACGGTGTTCCGCATCGAGGGCATGGGCGAGGTGCGCTTGGCCGTCCCCGGGGCGCACAACGCGCTCAACGCCACCGCGGCGATCGCCGCGGCCGACGAGCTGGGGCTGCCGTTCGAGGAGATCAGGCAGGGCCTGGGCGCCTTCACGGGGGCCAAGCGGCGCTTCGAGGCCAAGGGCGAGGCCGGCGGCGTCGCGGTGTTCGACAGCTACGCCCACCACCCGACCGAGCTGGCCGCCGACCTGCGGGCCGCGCGCGACGTGGTCGCCTCCTACTCCGGCACCGGGCGGGTCATCGCGGTCTTCCAGCCGCACCTGTACTCCCGCACCCGTTTCTTCGCCGACGAGTTCGGCGCGGCGCTCGGGCTGGCCGACGAGGTCGTCGTGCTCGACGTCTACGGCGCCCGCGAGGACCCCGAGCCGGGGGTGTCGGGGGCCATGGTGGCCGAGCGGGTGCCGCTGACCCCCGAGCGGGTCGCCTACGCCCCCGAGCGGGCTTCCGTGCCCGCGCTGGTGGCCGAGCGGGCGCGGCCCGGCGACATCGTGCTCACCATGGGGGCAGGCGACGTCACGGAGCTCGGGCCGCAGATCGTGGCCCGCCTTTCCTGAGGCCCTCTCGGAGGGCGCCGTGGCGGTCTGAGAGTCGTTTGGGCGTGGCGCGCAGCGTCGCGGCCCCTGTCGGCGTAGGTTCGGTGCCTTGACGTTGGGGAGGGCGATGAAGGCGCGGACGGCGTTCCTGGTGCTGCTGACGGCGGGGGTGGTGGGATCGGCCGCGTGGCTGGTGTTCTTCTCGCCGGTGCTGGGGGTGCGCTCGGTGGAGATCGTGGGAAATCTCACAGTGCCCAGCGAGCGCATCAAACAGCAGGCGGGCGTGGCCGACCTCCATCCTCTGGCCACCGTCGACCTGGCCGGAGTCGAGGGCCGCGTCCTGGGCATCAGACAGCTCGCCAGCGCCAAGGTCGACCGGCTCTGGCCGGGCACGCTCAAGATCGAGGTGGTCGAGCGGGAGCCGGTCGCGGGCGTCCAGGTGGGCGACAAGGTGGCGATCGTCGACAAACAGGGCGTGGTGATCGAGGTGAAGTCCTCGGCGCCGCCCATGCTGCCGTTGCTCAAGGTCGACAGGCCCGCCGAGGGTGATCCGGTCATGATGGCGGCCCTGCAGGTCGTCCAGGCGGTGCCCGACGTGGTGGCGCCCAGGGTCAGGCAGGTGCGCGCCGGGACGGCCGAGGGCGTGAGCCTGGTGCTGTCCGACGGGCGCACCGTCATTTGGGGCGGCACCGATCGCCCGCAAGAGAAGGGCCGGATTCTGGCCTCGTTGCTCAAGCGAGAGAAAGCAAAGGTCTACGACGTCAGCTCGCCGGACGTCGTGACCCTCAAGTGAGAGTGATCAATGCCAGAGTCTGGCAACTCCCGGGCAAGAGCATGACCGCGCCTGTGCGAGGCGGGGCTCCGGGCGTGAGAGTCTGTAAGCCGGACGTTCGGCAGAGGAGAGCCCTGACCAGGCGCGACTTCGGAGCGAAACGGACAGCCCGCGACACGCCGGACGTGCTTGCGGCGCGGTTAGTTGACCCGCCAGGAGCGTAACTCCTACTGTCCGTATCAATCCTCAGGTTGACATAAATCTAAATCTCAACCTGAGGTTGAGAGTTACCCGAACTGACAAAAAGCGGAGACAATCCGCATCCGAACTGGCAAGTCAACGAGCGGAAAGGCCCCTCGTCGTGGCAGCACCGCAGAACTACCTCGCGGTCATCAAGGTCGTCGGCATCGGCGGCGGCGGAGTGAACGCCGTCAACCGGATGATCGAGGAGGGACTCAAGGGCGTCGAGTTCATCGCCATCAACACCGACGCCCAGGCGCTGCTGATGAGTGACGCCGATGTGAAACTCGACGTGGGCCGCGAGCTCACGCGCGGGCTGGGCGCGGGCGCCAACCCGGACGTCGGCCGCAAGGCGGCCGAGGATCACCGTGAGGAGATCGAGGAGGTCCTCAAGGGGGCCGACATGGTCTTCGTCACGGCCGGAGAAGGCGGCGGCACCGGCACCGGCGGCGCGCCCGTCGTGGCCAACATCGCCAGGTCGCTCGGCGCGCTCACCATCGGTGTGGTGACCAGGCCGTTCAGCTTCGAGGGGCGCCGCAGGGCCATGCAGGCCGAGGCGGGCATCGAGACGCTGCGCGACGAGGTCGACACGCTGATCGTGATCCCCAACGACAGGCTGCTGTCGATCTCCGACCGGCAGGTCAGCGTGCTCGACGCCTTCAAGGCGGCCGACCAGGTGCTGCTGTCCGGTGTCCAGGGCATCACCGACCTGATCACCACCCCCGGTCTGATCAACCTCGACTTCGCCGACGTCAAGTCGGTCATGTCGGGCGCCGGCTCGGCCCTCATGGGCATCGGCCACGCCCGCGGCGACGACCGTTCGGTGGCGGCGGCCGAGATGGCGGTCTCCAGCCCCCTGCTGGAGGCCAGCATCGACGGCGCCCACGGCGTGCTGCTGTCGATCGCGGGCGGCTCCGATCTGGGCCTGTTCGAGATCAACGAGGCGGCCCAGCTCGTGTCCATGGCGGCCGCGCCCGACGCCAACATCATCTTCGGTACGGTCATCGACGACGCGCTCGGCGACGAGGTGCGCGTCACGGTGATCGCGGCCGGGTTCGACGACGTGGCGCCGCCCGTCGACAAGCAGATGCCGCGCCCGGCGGGCCGTCCTGCCGCCGCGCCGCCGCCCGCGCCGCCTGTGTCGTCCCCTGTGCGGCCGAGCATGTCGTCCCCGAGCGTGAAGTCCGAGCCGCCCGCGGCGCGCCCTGAGGTGCGTCCTGAGCCGTTCAGGCCGGAGCCGCGCGCCGACTTCCGCCCCGAGCCGCGTCCTGAGCCGCGCCCGGACTTCCGGCCCGACTCGCGCCCCGACTTCCGCCAGGAACCGCGTGCCGACTTCCGGCCCGAGCCGCGTCCCGAACCCCGCCCTGAACCGCGTCCCGAGCCCGTGCGCCCGGTGGAGTCGGTGCAGAGCCCCGAGCAGGACGCCGGCGAGCCCGTCGCCGACGAGCCGTCAGGCCCCGTCTCGATTCCCCGGCCCGCTCCCGAGCCCGCCAACCCGCCCACGCCCATCACCTCCCGCATGTCGGAGCCCGCCAAACGTCCTCGGGTGATCTTCGAGGAGCAGGAGGAGGAGCTCGACGTTCCCGACTTCCTCAAGTAACCCGCCGCCTGACGCCGCTCCCCGCAGTGACACGGGAGCGGCGCCGTCGTATGCGACGCACTCCGTCTGGCAAAGGAGCCCGCTGTGCAGCAGACGTTCGCCGGTCGCACGGGCGAGGACGCAGGCAACGAGGGGGACAGCCACGTGAGAAGGGACGAGATCGCCGCCGGGCTCGCCGAGGTCGACGCGCGCATCACCGAGGCCTGCCACGCCGTGGGACGCGACCGCGGCGAGGTCACCCTGATCGCCGTCACCAAGACCAGGCCCGCCGAGGACGTGCGCATCCTGGCCGAACTCGGCGTGTGCGACGTGGGGGAGAACCGCGACCAGGAGGCCGCCCCCAAGGCCCGCGAGCTCGCCGGGATCCCGCTGACCTGGCACTTCGTCGGTCAACTCCAGACCAACAAGGTGCGTTCCGTCGTCGGGTACGCCGACGTGATCCAGTCCGTCGACCGCCTGCGGCTGGTGGAGGCGATCAGCAGGGAGGCGGTGCGCCAGGGCCGCAGGGTGGGGTGCCTGCTGCAGGTCGCCCTCGACGACGACCCCGGCAGAGGCGGCGCCAGAGCCGCCGACCTGCTCGCGCTGGCCGACGAGGTGGCGCTGGCCGACGGGCTCTGGCTGGGCGGCGTCATGGCGGTGGCGCCGCTGGGGGAGGACCCCGCCGCGGCGTTCGCCAGACTGCGGGAGCTGGCCACGCGCGTGCAGGAGCAACACCCCCGCGCCACCATGGTCTCGGCGGGCATGAGCGGCGATCTCGCCCAGGCGATCGCCTACGGCGCGACACACGTGCGGGTCGGTACGGCGTTGCTCGGTCGTCGCAAGTCCTTCGTCAGGTAATGTCCCCCCAAGTGGGTCTCCAGGCCCGCGACCGAGGAGAGGGTCGATCAGCGGTGAGCTCCGAAGGGGGTACGGCTGCCGTTCCGGCGCCCGGCGACGGGCCCGAGCGAGTGCGACCATGAGCGGGAGGACGACGTAGCGATGGCCGGCGCGATGCGCAAGATGGCGGTCTACCTCGGTCTCGTGGAGGACGACCGCTACGAGAGGTACGAGCCCTACGCGGACGATTACACCTACGACGACGAGGTGCAGCGGACCGGCGAGGATCGGCCCGTCGCGGTCCAGGACCGCGACGACGACCCCGACACAGGGGTGCCCGCTCCCAGGCCCGCCACGACGATCCTGGAGCGCCGCACGACCGATCTGGCCCGCATCACGACCCTGCATCCTCGCACGTACAACGAGGCGCGTACGATCGGAGAGCACTTCAGGGACGGCACCCCGGTCATCATGAACCTGACCGAGATGGTTGACAGCGACGCCAAGCGGCTCGTCGATTTCGCGGCAGGTCTGGTCTTTGGCCTACATGGCAGCATTGAACGTGTTACCAACAAGGTGTTCCTGTTGTCCCCTGCCAATGTCGAGGTGACCGCCGAGGACAAGGCCCGAATCGCGGAACGCGGGTTCTTCAACCAGAGTTAGAGTCTCTGTATGTCTATCGCACTCAACCGGGTCTCGCCGAGACCGGGGAGGGCACATCAGATTGGAGGCGCGGCCGGGCCGTGGGGATCATAGGTCAGATCTTGGTCGTTGCTCTGTCTCTCTATTTGGTGCTGCTCATCGGCAGGATGATCTTCGAGACGGTGCAGGCCTTCGCCCGTCAGTGGCGACCCCAGGGGGTCGTCCTGGTGCTGGCCGAAGCCACATACACCGCTACAGACCCACCACTCAAGTTCCTCCGCCGTTTCATTCCCCCGCTCCGGTTGGGTACGGTGGCCTTTGACCTAAGCTTCACTGTCCTGTTCATCGTGGTCCTGCTCTTGATCCAGATCGCGGGGTTGCTGCGGTGAGCCGGCCGGGGTGGCGCCGGTCGTGATCCAACTCGTGTCCGCGCTGAAGTGATTCGGGTTACCGTCCTCCGGACAGACTCCAAGCGCGCCAAGGAGACCAAAAAATGCCGCTGACGCCCGCTGATGTGCGGAACAAGCAGTTCAGTACCACCCGGCTGCGGCCGGGCTACGACGAGGAAGAGGTCGACGCCTTCCTCGACGAGGTGGAGGCTGAGCTTGACCGCCTGATCCAAGAGAACGAGGAGCTCCGCGCGAAGCTGGCCGAGTGCCTGCGCGGGAAGGTGCCTGGCGGCATGAACATGCCCATGGCCTCCGCCCCGGTTCAGGAGCAGCCCAAGCCAGAGATGATGGGGCCGCCCCCGCAGCCCGAGCCCATGCGGGCCCCCGAGCCGCCCCCGGTGCAGCAGCAGCCGCCGGTCCCCGTTGCCATGAACATGCCTCCCGCCGAGGACAACATGGACACCGCGGCCCGCGTGCTCGCCCTCGCTCAGCAGACCGCCGACCAGGCGATCTCCGACGCCCGCCGGGAGGCGGACGAGACGGTGACCCGCGCCAGGCGCGAGGCCGACGAGATCCTCACCAAGGCCCGCCGCCAGGCCGAGCAGGTCATCGGCGACGCCCGCGCCCGCGCCGAGACGCTCGAGCGCGACGCGCAGGAGCGCCACCGCCAGGCGATGGGCTCGCTGGTGCAGACCCGCGACGAGCTCGAGCGCAAGGTCGAGGAACTGCGTAGCTTCGAACGTGAATACCGCAGCCGGCTCAAGCTCTACCTGGAGAACCAGCTCGCCGAGCTCAACGTCTCCGCCGAGGGCAGCGGTGGGTTCCCGGTCATGTCCGGTGGTCCGCAGGGTCAGGCTCCGGCCCCCGCCATGTCGCACGCCGTGCAGCAGGGTGGCCAGCAGCCTCTTCCCGGTGGTCCCGGCCCGTTCGGCGGCGAGGCTCCCCAGGGTGTCTTCCCCAGCGGTGACGGTCCGCACAACGACCGCCGGTAAAGTAGCGGGTCACTAGGACCTGTCACTCGAAAGAGCCCCCTGTGATCCTTATCAGTGCTGGTTTGGTGCTCGCGGCGGTCGTGTTGCTGATCGCGGGCTTCGTACTGGCTAAGCCGTTCCTGATCATGTGGTCCATCGTGGTCAGCGTGCTGTCCGCGCTGTTCCTGGTGATCGGGGCGTTTTTGCGGCGTAATGAGCTGTTTCCTGGTGGTGGGCAGGCCGCTGCGCCGGCCACCCCCCCGAAGGGGCTCATGCCGCCCGGCCTGCCGTACAGCCAGACCGGTTCGCCGGCTCACCAGCCGCATCCCCAGCCCCGTACGCATCCGCAGACGCCGCAGCGGACGGCGGCCGTACCCGCCCCCGCAGCACGCCGCCCGGCGGCGAGTGGCATCGCGCCGGACGCGATCGTGCTGGTGATCCCGGGACGCAAGCGCTACCACGTGCCCGGCTGCCGCCAGTTGAGCGGTCGGGATCACGAGGAGCTCACCTACGAGGAGGCGCGCGAAGAGGGCTTCACGCCCTGCACGTCGTGCCTGCCAGACGCAGCGCTCGGCGGACGGCAGTTGCCGCCTGCCGCCGACCCCGAGCCCGTCGTCGCCCCCGGCTCCGCGGCCACGGTGGACAGCCGGGCGCGAAACTCCGCGGAGACCCGCGACCTTCGTCCGCCGGTCAACCCGCCGAAGCCCGACACGAAGGCTTCCACCCCCAGCCCGGAGCCCGCCGCCCACGAGGACGGCGCCACCGGGTGGTTCGGCCCCCCAGACGCGGCCGCATCTTCGACGTCCGCCGCCCCCGAGTCCGATGCACCGGATCCGGATGATGAGCAGGCGGACAAGCAGACTTCCTACTTCCGGCCGCCGCCGTTCGCCGCCAGGGCCGAGTCGCCCGCCAAGGGCGAGCCGCCGACCGGCAAGCCTTCGCCGGGCGCCAAGCCCTCACCGACCCCCGGCCGGCCCTCTTCGGCCGCTGGCAAGCCTTCGTCGGGTGACGGTGGGCCTTCTTCGGCTACCGGCAAGCCCGCATCAGGCAGCGGTGGGCCTTCTCCCGCCTCCGGCAAGCCTTCGTCGGGCAGCACTGGGCCTTCTTCCGCCACTGGCAAGGCCGCGTCGGGTGCCGGGGCGTCTTCGCCGTCCGCGGGCAAGCTCTCTTCGTCCCCCGAGCAGCCGGGGCCAGCCAAGCTGGGCCAGGCCGCCGCCGGAAAGCCGGGCAAGCCCGGACAGGCCGCGCCCTCGGCCGTGGACGATGACGACGACTCCTCAGGGCCCGCTACGGCGCCGCAGCCGCGCGTGCCCTCTTCGGTGCGCCCTGGGGCATCGGGAGGGGCCGCGGGGCCGTCCAAGCGGCCTTCTGGAGCCGCCCCCGCGTCGGCCTCGGAAACCGTGAGGCTGCCCGAGCGGCCCGCCTCCTCCGCCGAGTCCGAGGCCAAGCCGAAGGGGCCGCTCCCCACGGGTGCCCCGGCGAGGCCGGCGGGCAAGTCCGGCCCCGAGCGCCCCTCGTCCAGCCCGGCCGCCAGGACCGAGACGTTCGCCCAGGCCACGCCGCCGAAGGGTGACGCCTCCACGACAGCAGCCATCAGGACCGGCCCTCAGCGGCCGGGCACCTCACCTGCGGGCCCATCTCGGGCGGGTGCGCCGACGGCGGGGAGTTCGACGAAGGGCGCATCGACGGCTGGTGCCTCTGCTGGGGGTGCTTCCGGAGGGGGAGCCCCGGGGAAGGGCGCGTCGACGGCTGGTGCCTCGGCTGGGGGTGCTCCGGCGGCGGGTGCCGGGAAGCCAGGAACTCCCAAGACGGGCGCGCCGGCTTCGGGTACGAGCGCGTCCAAGGGCGAGGGAGCCGGGCCATCGCCGAAGAGCGGCGAGTCGGCGGCATCGTCGAAGACGGGCGCATCGTCCTCGACGTCGAAGACCGGTGGATCGCCCGCACCGTCCAAGACCGGCGCGGCTGCTTCGAGCTCGAAGGACAGCGGGCCGTCATCGTCGGGTAAGACGCCCGAGGCGGGTGCCAAGGGCGAGCAGCCCGCGGAGGCCAAGACCGAACGTTCGGCGACCGTGAAGGTCATCGTGGGCACCCGTCGCTACCACAGCACCGCATGCCCACTGATTCGGGGCGCCGGTGACAACGGTGTGGAGACGATGAGCCTCGCCGCGGCCGAAGCGGCCGGGCTGACGAGCTGCTCGGTCTGCCAGCACGACCGCGAGACGGTGAGCTGAGCGCCGTCCCCTGAGAGCCGTCTGGGCGGCTGACGCCGCCCCTCGGCAACTCTTGGTGATCAAGTTTTAGCGTTCTGACATCAGCACGCCCCGTGCCCAGGCGACGCGGGCCACCCTCGCCGTGCGCGCCGGATCGGCAGTGTCCTGGGGGACGTGTCACCCGGGCCGGAGGCTTTGTCCACCGGTGCCAGGACACGAGGACGACTGGTGCATGCCCGGCATTTCGCCGTGCACTGTTTCTGGTGGGGGTTGGGCGGCACCGCCAATGTGGTTGGCGGTGCCGCTTCGGGGAGGTTAGGCGCGGCGGAGTTGGAAGGTCAGGCCCAGGTCCTCGTCCGTGTGGGACGGCAGGTCCTGGGTTGTGCCCTCCGTGACCGTGATCGCCAGGACCTCTTCGGCCACCACCCCGCCCTCGGATCGCAGTGCCGTGGCGAGGTCGGGGGAGGAGGACGTCCACCACAGTTCGATCCGGTCCGTGATGGACAGTCCGGTCGACTTGCGGGCCTCCTGGACCAGGCGGATGACCTCGCGCAGGAGGCCGGCCCGGCGCAGCTCGTCAGTGAGCTCCAGGTCCAGGGCCACCGTCTCGCCCGTGCCCGTGCCGATGGCGCCCGTTTCGACGGCCCAGCCGGAACGGGGCTGTTCGGTGACGATGACCTCGTCGGGGCCGAGCATGATCTCGCCCAGTTCGTCGGCCTCGACCATGACCGTGGAGCCGGCGCGGAGGGCTCGGGCGACGCGGGTGGGGTCGGCGGCGGTGACCGCGGCGGCGGCGAGCTTGGTCTGGGAGCCGAAACGCTTGCCCAGCGCCCGGAAGTTGGGCTTGACCGAGTAGGAGATGAGATCGGCGCTGAATCCGGACATGTCCTCAAGGGCTCCGACGTTCAGCTCGTCCGCCACCAGCCCACGCAGCTCCTCGGGCAGCGACGGCCACCCGTGGGCCCCGATCAGGGCGCGGCGCAGCGGCTGCCGGGTCTTGACGCCCGAGGACGCCCGCGCCGAGCGGCCCAGCTCCACCAGCCGCCGCACCAGCGCCATCCGGTCCGACAGCGCCGGGTCCAGCAGGTCTTCGCGCACCTGCGGCCAGGTGGCCAGGTGCACGGAGGAGGGCGCGTCGGCGGGACGCAGCACGTCCCAGAGGTAGTCGGTGACGAACGGCACGATGGGCGCCATCAGCCGCAGCACCGTCTCCAGGCACTCGTACAGGGTCGCGAACGCCTCCGGCGAGCCCTGCCAGAAGCGGCGGCGCGAGCGGCGTACGTACCAGTTGGACAGGTCGTCGAGGAAATCGGCGAGCCTGCGCCCGGCGCGCTGGGTGTCGTAGACGTCGAGGGCCGCCGTGACCTCGGCCACCGTCTTGTGCAGCTCGGCCAGCGCCCAGCGGTCGAGCAGCGGACGCTCGGCCGCCGGCGTGGCCTGGGCCATCATGGACGGCGACCACGCCTCGGCGTTGGCGTAGAGGGTGAAGAACGAGGAGGTGTTCCAGAGCGTCAGCAGGACCTTGCGGACGATCTCCTCCAGGGCGTTGTGCCCCACCCTGCGGGCCGCCCACGGCGATCCTGAGCAGGCCATGAACCAGCGCAGCGCGTCGGCGCCGTGCTCGTCCATCAGCGGGATCGGCTCGAGGATGTTGCCCAGGTGCTTGCTCATCTTGCGGCCGTCCTCGGCCAGGATGAGGCCGAGGCAGAGCACGTTCTCGTAGGAGGACTGGCCGAAGACGAGCGTGCCGATGGCCATCAGCGAGTAGAACCAGCCGCGCGTCTGGTCGGTGGCCTCGCAGATGAACTGCGCCGGGTACAGGCCTTCGGGCTTGCCGCGCTCGCCCCACTGGGCGAAGGGCATGGAGCCGGAGTCGTACCAGGCGTCGATGACGTCGGGCACGCGGCGGGCCTCGGCGCCGCAGGACGGGCAGGCGAAGGTCACGTCGTCGACGTAGGGGCGGTGCGGGTCGAGCGCCGAGACGTCCTGGCCCGCCAGAGAGCCCAGCTCCTCCATCGAGCCCACGCACGTGACGTGGGACTCGTCCTGCGAGCACACCCACAGCGGCAGCGGCGTGCCCCAGTAGCGCGAGCGCGACAGCGACCAGTCGACGTTGTTGCGCAGCCACTCGCCGAAACGGCCCCACTTGATCGTCTCGGGGTACCAGTTGGTGTCGGCGTTCTCGGCCAGCATCTGGTCTTTGATCGAGGTGGTGCGGATGTACCACGACGGGAGCGCGTAGTAGAGCAGCGGCGTGTGGCAGCGCCAGCAGTGGGGGTAGCTGTGCTCGAAGTGGCCGCCGCGGAACAGCAGGCCGCGGGTGCGCAGGTCGTCGGTCAGCTCCTCGTCGGCGTCCTTGAAGAAGCGGCCGCCGACCATGGGGACGTCGTCGAGGAAGCGGCCGTCGGGGCCGATCGGGTTGACGACCGGCATGTCGTACTGCTTGGTCACGCTCAGGTCGTCGGCGCCGAAGGCCGGGGCCTGGTGGACCAGGCCGGTGCCGTCCTCGACGGTGACGTACTCGCCGAGCACGACGTAGTGGGAGTCGGGGATGTCGACCAGTTCGAACGGGCGGGAGTACGGCGTGCGCTCCAGCTCGCGGCCGGTGTAGCGGGCCACCTCGGTGGCCCCTTCGCCGAGGACCGCCAGCAGCGGCTCGGCCACGACCAGGACCTCGCCGCCGGCCGTGCGGGCCGCGACGTAGGTGACGTCGGGGTGCACCGCGACGGCGGTGTTGGACACCAGAGTCCACGGCGTGGTCGTCCAGACCAGCAGCGAGGCGCCCAGGTCGGCCAGCGGCCCGGACGTCACGGGCATGCGGACGTGGACCGACGGGCTGGAGACGGTCTCGTAGCCGCCGGGCTGGCCCAGCTCGTGGTCGGACAGGCCGGTGCCGCACCGGGGGCAGTAAGGCGTGATGCGGAAGTCGCGGAAGAGCAGCCCCTTGTCGAAGATGACCTTCAGCGACCACCACACCGACTCGACGTAGGACGGGTCCATGGTGCGGTAGGCCTGGGACAGGTCGATCCAGTTGCCCATCCGCTCGGTCAGCTGCTCGAAGGCGTCCACGTGCCGCAGCACCGACTCGCGGCACTTGGCGTTGAACTCGGCGATGCCGTAGTCCTCGATGTCCTTCTTGCCGGACAGGCCGAGCTCGCGCTCGACGCCGACCTCGACCGGCAGCCCGTGGCAGTCCCAGCCGGCCTTGCGCGGGACGCTGAATCCGCGCATGGACTTGTAACGCGGGAACAGGTCCTTGAACACGCGCGCTTCGACGTGGTGGACGCCGGGCAAACCGTTGGCGGTGGGCGGGCCCTCGTAGAAGACCCATGAGGGGCCGCCGGCGTTCTGTTCCACGGAACGCTCGAAAATCTTCCCGTCCCGCCAGCGGTCGAGAACCTCGCGCTCGAGCGCGGGCAGGTCAACCTGCGCGGGAAGAGGGCGGAACGATGACATTTCGGGCGTGACCTCCACGCTTCGTACGGCCGACATGGCTAGCGTGAAGGGACGAAGCACGAGGCTCCGCGGTACCACCCTTCTTGACCCCGCCGCGTGGGCGAGGCCCTCTTCGTTTGATCTGCTGCCGGGTCTAATGAGCTCAGCCGAGCCGTTCTTCCGGCGGCTCCGGGGTGATATCCCTCACAGTCGGGCCCCATCAACGCCTTGCAGTCTCAAACCATAACGCAGAGTGGGAGCGAAGGCTTCCGGGTTTCCCTGGTGACAGGCCCTCATCTTGGCGGCTCTCGGTACGCAAGTCGTAAAGCCGACAAAGTTGTGGGAATGGACGCCTCTGAGGAGGAGTTGAATGCGCGAGGCGGGATAGTACGGGGGAGGTAAACCGTCCGGCGGGTCGTTTGCCGTTCCGTTATCAGGATCCTAAGCTGCCCGCACCATTCACGACCTTGATCAGCGATGGAGGCAGCCATGGCGGCAGTCACGCAGACCACGACACCTTTGACGTGGTCGGACGAGGAGCTGGCCGAGGTACGCGGCAGGCTCCAGAAGGAGATCGACGAGCTCGAGGCGGACATTTCCCGCCACGAATCGGAGATAGCCTCTGGGGACGTCACGCAGGGGGCCGGCGACGACCAGGCGGATGCGGGAGCCAAGACGTACGAGCGAGAACGCGAGATCGCCCTTACCCTGAATGCGCGCGACCTGGTCGCGCAGAACGAACGTGCGATCGCCAGGATCGACGCAGGGACCTATGGAGTGTGCGAATCGTGCCACAAGCCGATCGGCAAGGAACGCCTGCAGGCGTTCCCGAGGGCGACGCTGTGCGTGGCCTGCAAGCAGAAGGAGGAACGCCGGTAGGCAGACCACGCGGTCGCCTCTTCGCCGTCCTCGTCGTGCTGGCGGCCGTGATCTACACGGCCGACCTCATCACCAAGACGGTGGTGCTGCGGACGCTCGAGGGCGAGCCTCCGCTGGTCGTCATCCAGGACGTGCTGCAGTTCCGGGTGATCTTCAATTCCGGTGCCGCGTTCAGCATCGGCACCGGAATGACCTTCGTCTTCACCTGCATCGCCGCGGGCGTGGTCGTCGCCATCGTCCGCTTCGCCCGCAAACTCGGGAGCCGGGCCTGGGCGGTCACGCTCGGCCTGCTCCTCGGCGGGGCGCTCGGCAACCTCACCGACAGGCTCCTTCGCTACCCGTCGGGCATCGGCCGCTCGACGCAGTTGCAGGGCCACGTGGTCGACTTCATCGAGGTGTTCCCCGGCCACTTCCCGATCATCGACTACTTCCCCGTCTTCAACATCGCCGACTCCGCCATCGTCTGCGGCGGCATCCTGGCGGTCATCCTCGCCTGGCGCAACGTCCAGATCGACGGCTCCAAGGAGGAGGAGAAGGGTGAGTGACCAGCGTAGCCTGCCCGTGCCCGACGGGCTGGAGGGCGAGCGGCTCGACGCCGCGCTCTCGCGGCTGTTCGGCTTCTCCCGCACCCGCGCGGCCGAGCTGATCGTCGCGGGCGAGGTGCTGGTCGACGGCAGGCAGCCGGCCAAGTCGGACCGGGTACGGGCGGGCGCGTGGCTCGATGTGACGATGCCCCCGCCGGTCACCACGCCCATGCCGGTGGCCGAGCCGGTGGCGGGCATGACCATCGTGTACGAGGACGACGACATCGTCGTGGTCAACAAGCCCATCGGGGTGGCCGCCCACCCGACCGTCGGCTGGACGGGCCCCACCGTGATCGGCGGCCTGCTCGGAGCCGGCCACACGATCGCCACCAGCGGCGCCGCCGAACGCCAGGGCATCGTCCACCGGCTCGACGCCAACACCACGGGCGCGATGGTCGTGGCCAAGAGCGAGCACGCCTACTCCCACCTCAAACGGGCCTTCAAGGAGCGCACGGTCGACAAGCGCTACCACGCGCTGGTGCAGGGGCACCCCGACCCCTTCAGGGGCACGGTCGACGCGCCCATCGACCGCCACCCGTCGGGCGACGGCAGGTTCGCGGTGGTCGCGGGCGGCAAGCCGTCGATCACCCACTACGACACCGTCGAGGCGTTCAGGGCGGCGTCGCTGCTGGACATCAAGCTGGAAACCGGGCGTACGCACCAGATCAGGGTGCACATGGCGGCGCTGCGCCACCCCTGCGTCGGCGACCTGCTCTACGGCGCCGACCCCACGCTCGCGGCCCGGCTGGGCGTCACCCGGCAGTGGCTGCACGCGGTCGCGCTCGGTTTCGAGCACCCCTCGACGGGCGAGTGGATGTCGTTCGGCACCGACTATCCGCAGGACCTGCAGAAGGCGCTCGACATCGTCCGCGACGAGTCCTGATCACTCCTGCTCCTCCTCCGACGGCTCGACCTGGCTGCCGGGTGACTCGCGAGGGCTCTCCTGCTCCTCTTCCTCCTCCCGCTCGGACGTCGTCGGGGTCGGCTCGCCGGACGGGCTCCTGTCGCCGTCCGGCGTCTTCGACTTCGGCTGGGTGTCCCGCGGGACCGGGCTCTCGGAAACCGTCCAGGACGGCGCGGGCCGCGAAGGCGGATAGGACAGCGAGGGCGGTGCGGACGGGGAGTACGAGGACTGCGGGGAGTGAGGCGAGGTCCGCGGGGCCTGCGAGGTCGGCGCGGCGGAGGTGGTCACGGCCGACGTGGGCACAGGGGCGGGGGCGCGCGGCAGCTCACGCGGCCGCTGCGACCACCAGACGACGCCGCCCGCGACGATCCCCACGAGCAGCACGCCACCGGCCAGCGCCGCCATCAGAAGCTCCCGCCGGCGCCTGCGCGGGACCGGCGCCTGCCGCGGCACAGGGAACGGGTTCGTCTGGTCGGGCTGCTGGGGGCCGGCGAGCGGGCCTGGCTGGTCGGGTTGGCGGGGGCTGGGGAACGGGTCCGTCTGGTCGGGGACGCCGCCCGCCGCGATCGCGGCCAGCCGCCGTTCGGCCTCCTCCAGGGACATGCGCTCGGCCGGGTCCTTGCGCAGCAGCCCCAGCAGGACGGGCGCCAGCACGCCGGCCCTGGCCGGCGGCCGCGGCTCGGCGTGCAGGACCGCGCCCAGTGTGGTCAGGGCGTTGTCCCGCTGGAAGGGGGAGTGGCCCTCGACGGCCATGTAGAGCGTCACGCCCAGCGACCACAGGTCGCAGGCCGGGGTGGCCCGGCCGCCCGCCGCGCGTTCCGGGGAGATGAAGGCGGGAGTGCCGATCAGCACGCCCGTGGCGGTGACGGAGCTCTCGTCCTGCGTGGTGGCGATGCCGAAGTCGGTCAGCACCGCCCTGCCGTCCTCCGCCAGCAGCACGTTGTCCGGTTTGACGTCCCGGTGCAGCACGCCCACCGCATGGGCCGCGCGCAGCGCCTCCAGGATCTGCAGCCCGGTCCGCGCGGCCTCCAGAGGCGGCATCGGGCCGTCCTCGCGGATGAACCCGCCGAGGGTGCGCGAGCGGACGAACTGCATGACGATCCACGGGTGCCCCCGTTCCTGGAGCACGTCGTACACGGCCGCCACGCCCGGATGCGTCACCCGGCCGGCCGCCCTGGCCTCGCGTAACGTGCGAGCGGCGAACACCTCGCGCTCGGGTTCGCTCAGATCGGGCGGCGGCAGGATCTCCTTGATGGCCACGTCACGGCCGAGCACCTCGTCGTGGGCCTGCCAGACCGTGCCCATGCCGCCCCGGCCGATCGTCCTGAGCAGCCGATAGCGGCCACCGACCATCCCCGCTGAATCGGACATCCACCGCGACTACCCCATAAACATTCGCACAAGCGCGGTGACGGCGGCCGCCGCGACGAGGACCACCAGAAAGGGCGCCCGCAGCAGCAGCGCGACGACCGCCGCACCGAGCCCCGCGGTCCTGGCCGGGTCGAAGCCCAAAGCGCCCTGCTCGGTGAACGTCTGCACCGCGATCAGCGCCGCCAGCAGCGCCACCGGCACCAACTCCGCGAACCTGCGCACCACGGGACGGTCCAGCACCCGCCGCGGCGCGGCCAGCCCGGCCAGCTTCAGCGCGTAACAGCCCGCGCAGACCGCGGCGATCGCCCACCACAGCGTCATCGCGCCATCACCACCAGCACCGCCGCGGCCGACAGCAGCACGGGCACGCCGGGCGGCAGGAACGGGGTGGCGCACAGCGCGATCACCGCCGCGACCGTCGCCAGCCGGCGCAGTTCGGCACTGGCCGCAAGGCGCGGCCACAGGATGGCCAGGAACGCGGCCGGGCCCACCACGTCCAGCCCCAGCACGCCGGGGTCGCCCAGGAACGACGTGCCGTACGCGCCGGCCAGCGTCGTCAGGTTCCAGGTGAGGTAGAGGCTGGCGAACGTGGCCACGAACGCCGTACGGGCGCCGTCCCGGTCGGGCTGGGCGAGCGAGACGGCCGCGGTCTCGTCGATCACACCCTGGGCCGCCAGCCACCTGCGCGCGCCGCGCACCCGCAGCAGGTCGGCCAGGCGCAGGCCGTACAGGGTGTTGCGGCCGCCGAGCAGCAGCGCGCCCGCCGTGGCGGCCACCAGGTCGCCGCCCGCGCCCACCGCGCCGGTCAGCGCGAACTGCGAGGCCCCCGTGAACGCCAGTAGGCTCAGCACGCACGCCTGCGGCACGCTGAGACCCGCGGTGACCGCCGCGGCGCCGAAGGCGAGGCCGGACAGCCCGACGGCCAGGCCCACGCCCAGACCGTCCCGCACGGCGGCGGAACGGTGTGTTTTCTCGTTCATGGGGCCAAAGGCTAAGAGCGCGGCAAATCACCAGTCTTGTACGTTCCTGCAGCACGCTGGTACGCGGCCGGCGGCACCCCCACGACGCGCTTGAAATGGCGGCTCAGGTGAGCCTGGTCGGTGAAGCCCACTTCGGCGGCCACCTGGGCCGGGCGCAGGCCGGACAGGAGCAGGTGGCGTGCCCGGCGTACCCGCAGGGAGGTGAGATAGGCGTGCGGCGGCAGCCCGGTCTCGGCCTTGAACGCCCGCAGCAGCGCGAACGGCCGCGCCCCCACCGCCTCGGCGAGATCGTCGAGCGTCGGCGGGTCGACGAGGCTGTGGTGCAGCAGGTCGAGCGCCGCGCGCACGGCCCGCCCGCCCTCGGCGGGCACGCCCGTGGCCGGTCTCGGGGTGGCGTAGCGGGTGATGAGCCGGGCGAACAGCGTGCGGCTCAGCGTCGAAGCCGCCAGCGCGTCGCCGCGCTCGGCCGCCAGGTGCGCCCTGCCGAGCAGCGCCGCCACCTCCTCGTCGCGCACAACCTGCTCGGGGAAGTGCGGGGTCGCGTAGGGGACGCCCAAGTCGGCGGCGATCCCGGCCACCGCGTCGATCGACGGATACAGCATCCGGTACGCCCACCCGCCCGGCGTGCCGGCCTGGCCGGTGTGCACCGAGTCGGGGTTGACCAGGACCACCTCGCCCGCGCCCGCCCGATGGAGGGTGCCGCGGTAGTCGAACTCCTCCACGCCGGAGACGATCAGGCCGATGGCGTAGCCGTCGTGGACGTGGCGCGAGAAGCGGTGGGTGACGTAGCGGGCCTTCAGCAGGTCGGTCTCCGGCACCGCCGGGTGCCGCCAGAAGCGCGCCTGCTCCTTCACCTCGGCCTGAACGTCATCAGGAACGTGTCGAGGTAGCGCTTGTCCTCTTCCCACCGGGAGTGCAGGGTCTCCCAGTAGATGGCGTACGGGCGGCCGTCGGAGGTGCGGAAACCGCGGTTGACCACGTGAATCAGCTTACCGTCGCGTACCCGGGTGAACTCCCAGTCGGCGACCTCGACGCCGAGGTAGCGCACGGTCTTGATGCTGAGGCGCTTGTACTGGCGGAACTCGCCCTTGGCCAGGATCTCCTTCTCCAGGGCCGACCAGTGCCGCGCGGGGTCGTCGTAGGAGACCTCGGGAACCGTCCACTCGACGATCAGCGCCGCCGGGGTCTCCGGGCCCTTGATGGAGATGCTGTTCCTGCCCTTGGTACGCGTGGGCTTCCAGGTCGGGGGCGCGGCGATGGTGAAGCGGCCCTCCTCGAAGTCGTAGGAGCGCCAGCCGGTGGGGACCGGGCGGTCGGTGCGGACCGGCGTGCTCGTGGGCGCCGGCGTTTTCGCGGGCGCCGGCGAGGCGGTCTGCGGCGCCGTTCGCGGGGGCGTGGGGCCGGGCGTGGGGGTCGCGGGCCTGGACGGGCTCAACAGCAGGACGCCGCCCGTGGCCAGTACCGCCAGCGCGCCCGCCGCGGCGGGGACGCCGAACCACAGCGCCCTGTTACGGCGGGGGCGGGGCGGCAGCGTCTGGTGCGAACCGCCCGGCCCCCGCAGACCGGTGGCGGACGTCGGCGGTCCCTCATACGGCGCCTGCGGCCCCGCGTACGGCTGGGCCTCCGCGACCGGCTGAGGCCCCGCGTGCGCTCGCGACTGCGCGTGCGGCTGGGGCGTGCTGAGGGGCGGCTGGGGGGCTTCGGGGAGGCCGTCGGCCGTCTCGTGCCACAGGGCGGGCCGGCGGGCGCTCTCGGCCTCCTGAAGCAGCCTGGCGACCTCCGCGGCGGGAACGCGTGCCCCCGGGTCCTTGCGCAGCAGGCCCATGATCACCGGGCCCAGGACCCCGGCCCGTGCCGGCGGCTCGAGGTCGTCGCGCAGCACGGCGGCCACCGTCGCCGCCCACGAGTCGCGCTTGAACGGCGGCGCGCCCTCGACGGCCGCGTACAGCGTCGCCCCCAGCGACCACAGATCCGACTCCGGCCTGGCCTGCTCGCCGTTGAGGCGCTCGGGCGGCATGTACGCGGGCGTGCCCACCAGCCCGCCCGTCGCCGTCAGCCCCGCCTCGGCCTCCATGGCGGCGATGCCGAAGTCGGTGAGCACGACCCGGCCGTCATCGGCCAGCAGCACGTTCTCGGGCTTGACGTCACGGTGCAGCACCCCGGTGGCGTGCGCGACCCGCAGGGCGTCCAGCACCCGGCCGCCGATCACCGCCACCTGGCCCGCCGGCAGCGGCCCGCGCTCGCGGATCACCTCGGCCAGGGAGCGCGAGCGGACGAGCTGCATCACGATCCACGGACGGCCGTCCTCCTCGACGACGTCGTGGATCACGACCACCGAGGGGTGGTCGAGGCGGCCCGCCGCCCTGGCCTCCCTGATGGTCCTGCGGTTGAGCTGGGCGCGCTGGGCGTCGCCGATGCCCGTGTAGCGCACCTCCTTGATCGCCACCGTGCGGTCGAGCAGTTCGTCGTAGGCGCGCCAGACCACGCCCATCCCGCCCTCGCCGAGTGGCTCGACGAGACGGTACCGATTGCTGACACGCACGGCGAAAGCTTACTTCCGTCGCTCGAACGTCTCGGCGAACCCCTCGAAGAAATCGAAGTCGTTCTTCCATCGGCTCTGCAGCGTGTGCCACAGGAGCGTGTAGCCCCGCCCGTTCTCGGTGGTGACCGCCCGGACACGCACGTGGCTGTGCCCGCTGTTGGCCCTCCAGGTGAAGTCGAGGTCCGCGGCGGTCTTGTGGTAGCCGTCGACCTTCTTCGTGTCCAGCTTCTCGTAACCGCCGTATTTGTACTTGTAGGAGGACGTTCTCTTCCCCAGGTACTTCACCGCGTCGCTGCCGACGTCCGCCTTCGCGATCTCGAGGTACGCCTTCGGGGCGGCACCCGGGCCCCTGAACTGGACCGTCTTGCTGCCGGGACGGGTGAACACCTTCCACTTCTCCGGCAGCCCGACGGCGAAGCCGAGCTTCTTGTCCTCGTACCAGTGCCAGCCCTTGGGCAGCGGGTCCTCCGTCTCCGCGGGGGGCACGCTGGGGGAGGCGGCCGTCGGGCTGGGGGCGGCGCTCTGGCCCTGGCTCGGCGACACCGAGGGCGTGGAGGACGGCTGGGCCGCGCCCGACGACGGCTGGGTGACAACGGAGGCCTGCGAGGTGTCCGTGTTCGGCGAGTCGGTATCGGGGGCCGAGTTCAGGCCGAGGATGGCGCCCACGCCGGCGACCAGCACGACCGCCGAGGCCGCCGCGATCACCGGCCCTGGCCGCCACTGCTCGGGCGAGGCGGCGTTCACCGTGGACTCGCCCTGCGGCTTGTCCGGCTCCTGCGGCGCCGGGGTGGCCCGCGCGCCGGTCTCGGGCGCGCGGGGCAGCGGCGACGGGGCCCGGTTCAGGTGCAGGTTCAGGTTCGGGTCGGTCGTGAGGTCGTCCTCCACCGGGACCTGCCGCGGCGGCGCCTGACGGGGTGGCGCCTGGCGGGGCGGGGTGGGGGCCGGACGCGGCCGAGGCGGGGGAGAGACCTTGCGCGGCTGGGTCGCGGGCGGCACATGCAGCGGCTGCGCCGCGGGGAACTGCGCGGTCGGCGGCGCGCTCTCCTGCGCGATCACCCTGCGTAGCTGGCGCTGCGCCTCCTCGTAGGTGAGCCGCTGGACCGGCTCCTTCACCAGCAGCCCGTTGATCACCTCGGCGAGCGGGCCGGCGTTGTGCGCCGGGTCGGGCTCGTCGGTCAGCACGGCGTGCATGGTCGCCAGGGCCATCCCGCGCTCGTGCGGCGAGCGGCCCTCCACGGCCGTGTACAGCGTGGCGCCCAGCGCCCACAGGTCGGACTCGCGGCGGGCGGGCAGGCCCTTGAGCCGCTCCGGCGCGATGAACGCCGGCGTGCCCGCCAGGCCCGTGACGGTTAACTGCGTCTCGGTCTCCAGCGTGGCGATGCCGAAGTCGGTGAGCACGACCCGGCCGTCGTCGGCGAGCAGCACGTTCTCGGGCTTGACGTCACGGTGCAGCACGCCCGACTCGTGGGCGCGGTGCAGCGCGTCCAGCACGGCCAGGCCGATCTCGGCCACCCGCTGGTGCGGCAGGGGCCCGTCCTGCTTGATCACGGTACCCAAGGAGCGCGACTGGACGAGCTGCATGACGATCCAGGGCCGATCGTCCTCCTCGATCACGTCGTGTACGACGATCACGTTCGGATGCTCGAACCTCGCCGCCGCCCTCGCCTCGCGCATCGTCCGCCGGTTCAGCAACTGCACTTCCTCGCCCAGGGCGGCGGCGTACCTGACCTCCTTGACCGCGACCGTGCGATCGAGGAGCTCGTCGTGGGCTCGCCAGACGATGCCCATTCCGCCCCTGCCGATGGGTTCCTGCAGTTGGTAGCGGCCGGCGATGCGGCGTCCGTCCTGCTTGCGATCCGACATCAACGGCCTCAAACCCTCCCTCTAGGCCAAGAAATACTCCCATAGCGAGGGATCAACGGCGACTCGCCTGAGGGACAGTCCATCATGCGAGAAGTGCTGTCCAGCAGGTGGAGGCGGGGGTGTAGGGTTCACATATGACTTGTCGCCATGCGTTTACCGAGCCGGCTCCGGGAGAGCCGGTCGTCAGCTAGCGACCGCCTGGAGTCGGCAAAGGCAGAGACAACCCCGTCTCTGCCTTTTTGGTTTTCCTGCCGGCTCCAGAGGGCCGGCCCGAGTGGGGAGACGAGATGTCATCGACCTTGGAACGGCACACGGTCACTCTGGGTGAGACGCTTGTCGGCGAAGGGCCCGCGGTCGTGGTGGGCCGGTTGAGCCTGCGGGTGAGGCGCGGGCAGGCGGACGCCCACGAGGCGCTGCGCGAGAGCAGGGCCGCCGAGCCGACGGGCGGGACCGCCCTGTTGGTGGAGCCCTTCTCGGCCGCCGACCTGCCGGCCATCGCCGAACTGGCCGACGCCGTGGTGGTGGGGGCCTCGTGGACCCGCGACATCCCGCTGGTGCGGGCCGCCGCCGGGCTCGGGTTGCCGACGGTGGTCGAGCGGCGGGCCTCCGGGTCGGTGGAGGAGTGGCTGGGGCTGGCCGACTACTGCGCCGCGGAAGGCGACGGGCGGGTGATCCTGTGCGAGGGCGGGCAGGTCGACCTCGCGCTGATGCGGGCCGCCAGGGCCGCCGCGGGACGGCCCGCGCTGGTCGACGTCTCGGCCGACGCCGGGCTGTCGGCCGCCGCCGTGGCCGCGGGGGCCGACGGCGCCGTCCTGGACGTCCTCGCGGGCGGCGGTACGGCGGCGCACGGGGCGCGCAAGGGCGGCTACGCGGGGGTGGTGGCCAGACAGTTCGGGGCGGGCGACGAGGAGGCGCAGCCGGATCCGTCGACGGCGCTGCGCGCGGCGGAAGAGGCCGTCATCCTTGTCGGCGCCCTGCTCCGGCCCGAGGCGCCCGCCACGCTGCCGGAGTGCCGCGAGGCGATCGACCGGCTCGACGCGGCGCTGGCCACGCTGCTCGAACGACGGGCGGCGGTGGCGGGCGTCGTGCAGCGGATCAAGCCGGTGGGCGGGTTCGCGGGGCGCGACATGGACAGGGAACGCGCCCTGGTCGCCAGGATGGCGCTGCGGGCGCCGGCGCTGGGGACGGAACGGCTGGCCTCCATCATGAACGCCGTCATCGAGGCCGGCCTCCTGCTCGCAGAAGAACGCGCCGGAGACGACCCGGCCACCCCGTAGGAGCGCGAGCGCCGGTCAGCGGGTCGTGAGCTGGAAGTTGTTCATGGGACGGCCGGGGCCGGCGGCGATCTGCTTGGTGATGAGTTCGGCGAAGCGGCGGTAACCGTCGCCCGTCGGATGGTAGCTGCGGGCGTTGACCTTGAGCTCCTCGACGTCCACGTGCAACCCGTTGAGGAACGGCTGCGCCTGCCCCACCTCGTGCCCCGTGAACGACTCGTAGGCGTCCACGTACTCGGCGCTGCCCGGCGCCTCGAACGCGGCGATCGTCCGGTCGAAGGCGGCCACCACCGAACCGACCTGGTCGTTGAGCCGGCGCGTCATGCCGTTGATCCACCGCTGGTCCTCGGCGCTGAGGTTGTCGACGCTCTCCACCGGCTCCTGCGGGAAGGGCCGGGGATAGCCCAGGACGATGATGCGGGCCTGCGGAGCACGGGCGCGCAGCTCCCGCAGCACCTTGAGCAGGCTGGGGCCGAGCTGCTCGATGCGGCCCGCCACGGCGGCGTCCTGGTCGACGCAGTTGGAGGACCACGGCAGCTTGACGATGCAGCCGGTGAGCACCTTGGTGAAGCCGGCGTCGTTGCCGCCGATGCTGAGCGTCACCAGGCTGGCCGACGGGTCGACGCGGGTGATCTGGGGCCGCTGGCCGTACTGGCCGGACAGGAGCTGGCGGGTGGTGGCGCCGCTGCAGGCGTAGAAGGAGGTGCCGCCGCCGAACGTGTACGTCTGCGCCACCAGCGGGACGTAGGAGCCGCTCGCCCGGTGGCAGCGGGCGGCGCCGTCGTTGAGCGGCTGCTTGTCCAGGTCGTAGACGCCTTCGCCGGAGGAGTAGGAGTCGCCGAGCGCCACGTACGCGCCGCTCAGCGCGACCTGCACGGGCGTCAGGCGGGTGGCCTGCGGCAACCGCCCGGAGGGCGGGACCCGGTCGGTGGCGCAGCCCACGCCGAGGACGGCGCAGGCGAGCTTCGGGAAGACGCCGAGCGGCAGGCACGCCAGGGCCAGGGCGAGGCCGATCGCCGCCGCGACGGCGGATCGGACCAGCCCGCGCGCCACCGGCCTCGAAGCACCCTTGGGGGGACGCTCAGGCGGCCTGTCGTAGGGAAGGGGCGTTTCGTCCGGCAGGGTTGCTGCCGGTATGGTCTCGTGCGGCTGGGTTCCTGCGGGCACGGGCGTCTTGTGCGGCGCCTGCTCCCGGAGCGGCGTCTCGTCCAGCGCGGCCTCCCCCGGGGCGACGGCTTTCTTCGGCGGCATCGAGCCTACCCAGCAAATGATCGGTCAAGGACACGCCAGATCGCCAGGGCGCTTCAGAGTTCGGTCGAGGCGCGGCGGCGGCGCACGATCATCCAGCCGAGCGCGATGCCCGCCACCAGGGCCGGGATCAGGAAGAACGCGACGCGCTGGTCGCGGTCGGCGAACGGCATCAGCAGGACCACCAGCGCCAGGAAGCCCAGCGTGAGCCAGTTGGTGTAGGGGGAGCCGGGCATCGGGAACGTCGAGCGGTGGCCCGACCTGCGCAGCCGTGTCTGGCAGTGGACGAGTACGCCCCAGGTCGTGACGACGCCCAGAGAGGCGACCGCGGTGGCGATGTTGAAGGCGCGCTCCGGCAGGAAGTAGAACAGAGCCACCCCGCCCAGGAACATGACCGCGGTGAACACGATGCCGCCGATCGGCACGTGACGCGAGCTCAGGGCGGCGGCGAAGCGGGGGGCCTCCCGGTTGGCGGCCATCGAACGCAGGATGCGGCCCGTGGCGTACAGGCCGGAGTTGCAGGAGGACAGGGCGGCGGTGATCACGACGAGGTTCATGGCGTCGGCGGCCCACGGGACGCCCAGGCCGGAGAAGACCGTCACGAACGGGGAGGTGCCGGCGCTGTAGGCCGTCCACGGCAGGACCATGCCGAGCAGGGCCACCGAACCGACGTAGAAGATCGCGATGCGCCACACCACGCCGTTGATCGCCCTCGGCATGACCTCGTGGGGCCTGGCCGTCTCGCCCGCGGTGATGCCGACCAGCTCGATCGCGGCGTAGGCGAACACGACCGACTGCAGGCTCATCAGCACCATCGGGAACCCGGTAGGGAAGAAGCCGCCGTGGGCGACGAGGTTGTGCGGGCCGGCCGCGCCGATGGAGAAGACCACCAGCACCAGGCCCACGACGAGGAAGACGGTGATCGCCAGCACCTTCAGCATCGCGAACCAGAACTCCAGCTCGCCGAACATCCGCACCGACAGCAGGTTGACCGCCATGACGAAGCCCAGCGCGATCAGCGCCGTCGCGGCCTGCGGGAAGCCGGGCGCCCAGTAGTGGATGTAGGCGGCGATCGCGGTCAGCTCGGCGATGCCGGTGAAGGCCCAGTTGATCCAGTACATCCAGCCGCTGGCGAAGGCCGCCCACGGCCCGATGAACTCGCCGGCGTACTCGACGAACGACCCCGAGGCCGGGCGGTAGAGCACGAGCTCACCCAGCGCCCGCATGACGAAGAACGCGGCCACCCCTGCGGCGGCGTAGGAGAGCACGAGGGCGGGCCCGGCGGCGGCCAGCCGGCCCCCCGCGCCCAGGAACAGGCCCACGCCGATCGCCCCGCCGATGGCGATCATCTGGACCTGACGGTTGCCGAGCGCGTGGGTGTAGCCCTCGTCGGTCTGCGTGCGCACCGCGTGTCTCTCCGATCACTCGTAGTGACATCGAGGATATCGGTGCGGCTCCAGGATGTCCGGGCGCGTGATTAAAATCTTGATCTTGTACGGCTTCGCACGGCAGGCCCCACCCGCCGCGCGTGGCCGGCCTCTGTCCAGGGGAACGCTCCTGCGGTTCGCGGGGCCGGGCGCCGTTACGTGCGCGCTGTGGGCCGGCTGAGTGGTACACCGCAGGCCGCGTTGGTGCCGGGGCTTCGCGCGTGAGGCAGGATTGCAGGGTGAGCGAGTTGCACTACCTGAGCGCGACCGAGTTGGCCCGCCTGATCAGGACCCGGCAGGTGAGTGCCGTCGAGGTGCTTCAGGCGCATCTTGATCGCATCGAGCAGGTCAACCCGCGGGTCAACGCCATCGTCACGCTGGTCGCCGAGCGGGCGCTGGAGGCGGCCAAGGCGGCTGACGCCGTCGAGCCCGCCGGGGCGTTGCATGGTGTGCCTGTCGCGCACAAGGACCTTGTCGATACCGCCGGCATCCGGACGACCTATGGGTCGCCGCTGTTCGCCGGGAACGTCCCCGACGAGGACGAGGTGATCGTCCGGCGGCTCAGGGGGGCGGGGGCGATCACCGTGGGCAAGACCAACACGCCCGAGTTCGGGACCGGGTCCCACACCGTCAACGAGGTGTTCGGGGCCACCAGGAATCCTTATGACCTGTCCAGGTCCGCCGGGGGGAGCAGCGGGGGCGCCGCCGCGGCGCTGGCGTGCGGCATGGTGCCGCTCGCCGACGGGTCCGACATGGGCGGGTCGTTGCGTAATCCCGCCTCGTTCTGCAATGTCGTGGGCCTGCGGCCCACCCCCGGGTGGGTGCCCAGCCCGTCCGAGGTCAACGCCTGGTACACGCTGTCGGTGCAAGGGCCCATGGCCAGGACCGTGGACGATCTGGCGTTGATGTTCGGGGTCATCTCCGGGTTCGACCGGCGGTCGCCGTTCTCGATCAAAGAGGTGTTCACGCCCGAGCCCGAGCAGGGGGTCGCCGGGTTGCGGGTGGCGTGGAGCCCTGATCTGGGCGGGTTGCCGGTCGATCCGCGGACGGCGGCGGTGACCGCGACGGCGCCGAGGGTGTTCGAGCGGCTCGGCGCCCGCGTCGAGCAGGTCGAGCTGGACCTGTCGGAGGCCGAGGACGCCTTCAGGACCTATCGGGCGTGGAACTACGCGCTGACGTTCGGCGACCTGGCCGGGCTCGGCCCCAACACCGCCTGGAACGTCGAGCGGGGGCGCGAGGTCACGGGAGCCGACCTGGCCCGCGCCGAGCAGGCACGCAGCCGCCTGTACCAGCGCATGGCCGCCTTCTTCGACACCTACGACGTGCTGATCGCGCCGGTCAGTCAGGTGCCGCCGTTCCCGATCGAGCAGCCCCACGTCACCGAGATCAACGGCCAGCCGATGCCCGACTATCTCGCCTGGATGCGCTCCGCGTACTGGATCAGCGTCCTGCACGCGCCGGCCGCGTCCGTGCCCGCCGGGTTCACCGAGGACGGGTTGCCGGTGGGGGTGCAGATCGTCGGCAGGCCGTTCGAGGACGCCAGGGTGCTGCGTGTCGCGCGCGCGTTCGAGCAGGCCACCCGTTACGGCGAGCGCCGCCCCTCACTCTAGAAACGGCGCTTTAGAACGGCTCGCCGTACGGGTGCCGCAGCGGCGACTCGCGGTAGCCGTGCATGCCCTCCAGCAGCCCGAACAGCCCCACCGCCAGCAGCGGCCAGGACACCAGCACGCCGGAGGCGGTCAGTGTCAGCGCCCCGGGGACGACCTTGATCCCGGGCGCGGCGGCCTCGACCGTGACGGCCCCGATCGTGAACGTGGACCCGACCCACAACGTGAGCATCGCGCCCAGCACCCCGCCCGCGCAGAGGCCGAGCAGCACCGCCAGCATCCACCGCCGCCCGGCGAACCAGGCGAGCCCGCCGCACAGCAGCCCCAGCCCGCCCGTGATCACCGCGAACCAGCCGTCGGCCGCGATCAGCGCCTGCGTCGTCGGGTCGGCCAGTACTGTGGTGCCCTTCTCCGTGACCTGGTAGGGAGCCCGGGGCGTGAGCCCTGACCAGAGCAGCCCGGCGGCGACTCCGAGGGTGGCGAGTGTGAGGACAGTTACCGCAAAAGCGCGTACTTCCCTCGTCACGCCATTCCCCCTCACATGTGCGGCTGAATCACTCGATGGTATCCCCCGGCTAGGCTCGCTTCGTGATTGCAGAAGAGGTCTGGTTGATAGAGCCCTCCGGCCCGCTCCGGGGGGACGTCGAGGTGCGCGGTTCCAAGAACGGCGTGTCCAAGCACATGGTGGCCGCCATGCTCGGCAGCGGTGAGAGCAGCATCCACAACGCCCCGGAGGTGGGCGAGGTCGGCATCACGGCCGCCATGCTCGAGGCGCTGGGCATCAACGTGGAGATCACCCGTACCGAGATCAGGATCGGGCGCGGCCCGGAGATCGAGCCGAGGGTCCCCGACGCGTTCACCGGTCTGAATCGCATCCCCATCCTCATGCTCGGCCCGTTGCTGCACCTGGCGGGAGAGGCGTTCGTCCCGCTGGTCGGCGGCGACCCGATCGGCCGGCGCCCGGTGAACTTCCACGTGGAGGCCCTGCGTTCGATGGGGGCCGAGGTGCAGGTGGGCGACACCGGCATCTACGCCAAGGCCAAACGGCTCAACGGCACCAGGCTCGAGCTGCCCTACCCCAGCGTGGGCGCCACCGAGACGGTGCTGATGTCGGCCGTGCTGGCCGAGGGCAAGACCGTGCTGAAGAACGCCGCCATGGAGCCCGAGGTGGTGGAACTGGCGCTGTTCCTGCAGCGGATGGGCGCCAGGATCGAGCTGTCGCCCGACCGCAGGATCGTCATCGAGGGCGTCGAACGGCTGCGCGGCGCCTCCACGTGGCTGACCGGCGACCGCATCGAGGCGTTCTCGTACCTGGCGGCGGGCCTGATCACCGGGGGAGAGGTGCGCGTGCACGGCTGCCCGCAGGACCGCCTGGTCACCGCCATCACCACGCTGGCCAGGATGGGCGCCCAGTTCGACATCAACGACGAGTACCTGTGCGCGACCGCGCCCCCCGAGGGGCTGCGCGCGGCGGCCGTGCAGACCGACACCCACCCCGGGTTCATGACCGACTGGCAGACGCCGCTCATGGTGCTGTTCACACAGAGCCAGGGCATGTCGGTGCTGCACGAGACGGTCTTCGAGAACCGCTTGGTGTACGTCCCCGCGCTGCAGAAGATGGGCTGCGAGATCGAGGTGTTCGACCAGTGCCTGGGCGGACCTGCCTGCCGCTACCACGACACCAACGCCAGGCACTCGGCCGTCGTGCGCGGCGTGTCCCAGCTCAGGGGCGCCGACGTGACGCTGCCCGACATCAGGGCCGGGTTCTCGGCCGTGCTGGCCGCGGCGGTGGCCGACGGGCCGTCCACGCTGCGCGGCGTGCACCACATCGAACGCGGCTACCACCGGCCGTTCGAACAGTTCGCCTCGCTCGGCCTGAACCTGCGCAGGCAGCAGCACTGATCCGCAAAGCGGGGTCCTGGAACTTGTCTGCCGTCGGCAAAGAGGGAGGCGGACAGAGTTTGCCGCGGGCTCTGGGGTCGCAGATCTTGTGACGTGACCGTACTCAGATCCGTCGGCGGGCTCGCGCTGGCGGGCGCGCTCGGCGGGGTGCTGACGGCGGCACTGGCCGCGCCCGTGGTGAGCGGGGGCGGCATCGCCGCGATGGACGTCGCGAACATCTTCGTCGAGCTGCCGCCGCCCCCGCGCGAGGAGCCGCTCGCGCAGGTGACCAGGCTGCTGGACAAGGACGGCAGGCCGTTCGCGCAGTTCTACGAGGCCAACAGGACGGCCGTCCCCCTCGGGGCCGTCGCGCCGGTGATGCGCAAGGCCATCGTGGCCATCGAGGACGCCCGTTTCTACGAGCACGGCGGGCTCGACGTGCGCGGCACCCTGCGGGCCCTGCTCACCAACACCCAGGCGGGCGGCATCCGGCAGGGCGGCTCGTCCCTGACCCAGCAGCTCGTCAAGAACATCCTGGTGGAAAGCGCCCGCACGAACGCCGAACGCAACAAGGCCCGCGCGCCCAACCTGGCCCGCAAGATCACCGAGTTGCGGCTGGCGCTGGCGCTGGAACGCAAGTACCGCAAGGACGAGATCCTCGAGCGGTACCTGAACATCGCCTACTTCGGCGCGGGGGCGCACGGCGTGGAGGCGGCGGCCAGGCGCTTCTTCACCACCTCGGCGGCCCGGCTCACCCTGACCCAGGCGGCCACGCTGGCGGGTGCGGTGCGCATGCCGTACGCGACCGACCCCTCGCTCGGCCGGGAGCACCGCGATCGCCTGAAGATGCGGCGCGACCTCGTGCTCGACCGCATGGCCGGGCTCAAGTTGATCACCCAGCAGCAGGCGGCGCAGGCCAAGAGTTCGCCGCTGGGCATCAAGCTCAGGCCCGAGCCGGGCGGCTGCGAGCAGAGCGCCTTCCCGTTCTACTGCCTGTACGTCCAGCGTGAGCTGCTGTCGAACCCCGTCTTCGGCAACAGCGCGGCCGAACGGCAGGCCAGGATGTTGAGGGGCGGCCTGGTGATCAGGACCAGCCTCGACCCGGTCGCGCAGCGCGCCGCCGAGAAGGCCATCCGCGCGCGCGTCTCGCCGGACGACAGCGAGGTGGCCGCCGAGGCCATGATCGAGCCGGGCACGGGGCGGATCAGGGCGATGGCGGCCAGCAAGCGGTTCGGCCGCAACCCCGGCAACAACAAGAACGGCCCCAAGACCACCTTCAACCTGCCCGCGGACGTCGCGCACGGCGGCGGCCAGGGCTTCCAGGCCGGGTCCACGTTCAAGATCTTCACGCTGGCGACGGCGTTGAAGCAGGGCTGGCGGTTCGGCGAGGGCTTCCAGACACCCGGGGCGCTCGTGCCAGAGCAGGGCTACCGCAACTGCTCGGGCCGGCCCGTCAACGACCCGAACACCCGCATCCTGAACGCCAGTGGCGAGGGCGAGGGCGGCCCGCACAGCATCGAGACCGGCACCTGGAAGTCGGTGAACATCTTCTACATGATGCTGGAGCGCAAGGTCGGGCTCTGCGAGGTGATCAAGACGGCCAAGTCGCTCGGCGTCGTCAGGGCCGACGGGGCGCCGCTGCGGGAGGTGCCGACGTTCACGCTGGGGGTCAACGAGATGGACCCGGTGACGGTGGCGGCCGCGTTCGCGGCCTTCGCCGCCAGGGGCATGTACTGCCGTCCCCAGGTCATCATGGAGATCACCGCCAGGGACGGGCGGCGGACGCGGGTGCCGCCCGTGTGCGAGCAGGCCATCGAGCAGGAGGTCGCGGACGCCGTCACCCACGTGCTCGAAGGGGTCTTCACCCAGGGCACCATGAAGGGCCAGGGCCTCGACCGGCCCGCCGCGGGCAAGACCGGCACCAACAACGGCTACACCTCGGCCTGGTTCGCCGGCTACACGCCCGCCCTGGCGGCGGCCGTCAGCGTCGGCGACATCCGGGGCTCCTACAAGTTCCCGCTGCAGGGAGTGGAGATCGGCAACCAGTACTACGGGTCGGTGCAGGGGGCCTCGCTGCCGGGGCCGATCTGGGTGGAGTCGATGAACCAGGCGCTGCGAGAGGTCGAGCCGCAGGGGTTCCACGGTCCTGACATGACGCGCTTCGGCGGCGGGGTGACACCCGGGCTTGAGGAGGCGCTCAAAGCGGAGGAACTGCGCAACCGGCAGCGGGAGGACCGGCACTTCGTCAGAAGGTACAGGCGGCTCTTCGAGTGGCTGCTCGGGCGTTCGCCGTTCGAGCGGGAGCCGAGCCGGCCGCGCCGCCGCGAGATGGCCGAACTACGCGATATGGGCAGAGGCTGACACGACCGGGCGCCCGAGGTGACGGCGGCCGACCCCACTCCCGCCCCTCTCCGAAGACACCTCCGCCGAAGTGCGGTGAGGTGGTTGTGGCGAAGTGCGGAAAACGGGGTGTCAGCTTGACGTCTTGCCGATCGGCGCGGTGACGGCGCGGGTGAGGGTGATGAGGTTGTCGGGCGCGGTCTCGATCTGCAGCCCGCGCCTGCCGGCCGAGAAGTAGATGGTCTCGAAGTCGAGCGCCGAGGAGTCGACCACGGTCGGGAGCTGCTTGCGCTGCCCGAGCGGGCTGATGCCGCCCACGACGTAGCCGGTGACCCGCTCGACCTTGGCGGCCTCGGCCATCGCGGCCCGCTTGCTGTTGAGCGCGCCGGCCAGCGCCTTGAGGTCGAGCTTGCCCGCCACCGGCACGACCGCCACCGCGAGCCCGCTTTCGACCTCGGCCACCAGGGTCTTGAAGATGCGCTCGTAGGGCACGCCGAGCGCGTCGGCGGCCTCCTCGCCGTAGGCCTGGGCCGAGGCGTCGTGCTCGTAGGGGTGGAGCGTGAACTCGGCCTTGGCGTTGGTCAGCGCCAGCGTCGCCGGGGTGCCGCCCTTGCCTTTCGATTTACCCACGGGATCCGATTATAGCGAAATCTACATTGTAAAGGCCTTGCCCGGTGTGTAGCCGAACGCCCGTCTGAACACGTCGATGAACGCGCTCGCCGACGCCCACCCGCAGCGGTGCGCGACGGTGGTCACGGGGGTGCCGTCGGCGAGCAGCAGCAGTGCGTGGTGCAGGCGGAGCTGGGTGCGCCACTGGGGGAAGCTCATGCCGAGCTCGCTCCTGAACAGCCGGGCCAGCGTGCGGTCGCTGGTGCCCGCCTGGAGGGCGAGCAGGGCCAGGGTCCTGGTGTCGGCGGGGTCGCGCCACAGCAGCTCGCACACGGCGGCCAGCCGGGCATCTTCCGGGGTGGGCAGGTGGAAGGGCTGCTCGCAGGCGCGCCTGAGCTGGTCGAGCAGCACGGCCAGCAGCCTGTCGCGCTCCCCGTCGGCCGCGCCCGCGGGCGGGTCGCCGGTGTAGGCGATGATCAGCTCGCGGAGCAGCGGCCCCACGGCGAGCACCGCGGGACGGCCGAGCCCGAGCGGGTTGCGTGTGAGCCCCACCGTGCGCAGGTCCGTGTCGCCGTGGGCGCGGTGCTCGTGCACGGTGCCGGCGGGGACCCAGATGGCCCGGTTGGCGGGCGCGACCCAGGCGCCGGCGCCGGTGGTGACGGAGAGCACGCCGCGGCAGGCGTACACGATCTGGTGGGTGTCGTGCCGGTGCGCGTCGATGCCCGCGCCCGGTGCGAGGGGCCGCCGCCCGGTGGGCGCCTCGGGCGTGTGGCGGATTCCCGTCATAAGTTGGCATTTTATCGGAAGCGGGCCAGCAGTCCTCGGGAAAAGATCGAGGCGTGAACAGGATCCCCATGCTCGCCGCCGGTCACGCCACCGTGGACTTCTACCAGGGCGCGGTCCCCGCCCTCGTGCCGTTCCTGGTGGCCGAGCGCGGCTACGGCTATGTCGCCGTCTCGGGCGTCGTGCTGGCCGCGACGCTGCTGTCGTCGATCGTGCAGCCGCTGTTCGGGGTGCTGACCGACAGGTGGCGGATGCCGTGGCTGATCCCGATGAGCATGGTGGTCGCGGGCGCGGGGGTGGCCCTCGGCGGGGTGACGGACTCCTACGCGCTGGTCTGGCTGGCCATGGCGGTGTCGGGGATGGGCGTGGCGGCCTACCATCCCGAGTCGGCGCGGCTGGCCAGGATCGCCAGCCGGGGCAGCCACGTGCGGATGAGCTGGTTCTCGATGGGCGGAACCCTCGGGTTCGCCACGGCGCCGGTGCTGGTGACGCCGTTGTTGTCGGTCTGGGGGCTGGCCGCCTCGCCGTTGCTGGCGCTGCCGGCGGTGCTGGGCGCGGTGGTGACGCTGCCGGCAGTCCTGGCCCTCGCCGGGGGCGGCCCTGCGGCCAAGGCCGCAGGGCCGCCCCCGGGGCGGGACGACTGGCCGTCGTTCGCCCGGCTGACGCTGGTGATCGTCTTCCGATCGGTCGTGTACGTGGGGCTGAGCACCTTCGTGGCGCTGTACATGGGGGGCGGGGCGGCGGGCGCGGTGGCGCTGTTCGTGCTGTTCGCGGGCGGGGCGGCCGGGACGGTGCTGGGCGGCAGGCTGGCGACCCGCTGGGGGCGGGTGCGCACGATGCGCCTGGCGTACGCGGCGGCGGTGCTCGCGGTCGCGGGCGTGGTCCTCGCTCCTGGCGCCACGGCGTACGTGTTCGTCGCCGCCTCCTCGATGGCGCTGTACGTCCCGTTCTCCCTGCATGTCACGCTCGGACAGGACTTCCTGCCGACCCGGGTGGGCACGGCCAGCGGCGTGACGCTGGGGCTGGCCGTGAGCGTGGGCGGCCTGACCAGCCCGCTGGTGGGCGCGGTCGCGGAGGCCACCACGCTCAGGGCGGCGCTGGCGTGCCTGGTCGTCTTCCCGGTGCTGGCCTGGCTGCTGGCCAGGACGTTGAAGGAGCCCGCCGCCGTGGAAGCGGCCTGACGCCGGATCAGGGCGAGGTTCGCAGGTCCAGGACGCTGGTGTTGTCGCGCTGGGTCGGGTCGAGGTGGCTGGAGCTGACGTGGGCGACGACGGGCAGCGAGCGCCCGGCGTTCCCGTGGACCTCGACCCTGGCCGAGATCCGCACGGGCCTGCGCGGGTGGATGGCGGCGATCACGCAGGTCGCCTGCTTGTTCCCGTGCTCGCAGGCCGCGCCCTTGACGCCGGTCAGGTCCACGCCGGGCGGCACGGTGAGCTTGACGGGCACCTGGGCGGCGGCCAGCAGACCGCGCATGGTGACGGTGGCGGTGATGGTCGTGGCGCTGCCCTGCCGGACCGGATCGGACGGCCCCGAGAGGCTGACGGACAGCGCGTCGTAGACGCCGTCCGGGTCGGCCCGCTTGACGATCGCCCCGTAGTTCTCGTCGTTGAGCGTGGTGGCGACGGAGTTGCCCTCGGCCTCGCCGTCCTCCTTGCCCGCCGACAGCACCCCGACCACGTCCTGGGTGCCGTCGAGGAGCCACGGCCCGCCGCTGTGCCCCTTGAACAGATGGCAGTTGTCGGTCTCCAGTCGCCCGCTGCTTTGGGGGGCGGCGAAGTGGGCGGCCAGGGCGGCGGTGGCGGTGACGGTGGCGAAGGGCTGGATCGGCCGGGTCCTGCCCAGGCACCAGAGCTGGTCCCTGCCGTCGTAGGGCTTCCTGCCGATCACCCCCGGGTAGCCGGGGGTGGCGATGGTGTGCCTGCCGCCCTCGTTGCGTATCGGGGTGAAGGCGCCGACAGCCTCTTGGAGGGTGCGCCGTTTGCTGCCGACCTCGATGAGGGCGATGTCGTAGACGGAGTTCCAGTCGCCGCCGCTCAGGCCGGTGTAGCGGTCGGGTTTCCAGGCCCGCCGTCCGCCCCACCGCCCGTACGGTTCGCGCTGGCGCACGTTGTCGCCCTGCCCGTCGTAGCTGGGCACGAAGGCGAAGTTGTTGTGCCAGCGGCCGTGCGCGGTGCCCGGGGGGACGCCGTAGACGCAGTGGGCGGCGGTGAGGACGAGCGTTCTGGCGGCCGAGCGGATGACGGAGGCGCTGCAGGAGTCGCCGAGGCCGGCGGCGTTGAGGAAGAACAGCCGGCCGGTGATGCGGCTGTGGGCCGCGCCCGTGTACGGGCGGCTCATGGGGGCGTAGCCGTTGAGGTCGCCGCCGGGGGTCAGCCGTTTGTTCGAGGGCACGCTATGGCGCTGGGTGGTGCGGGCGCCCGCCTTGGCGCTCAGCGCGGTGCCGGCGCTCGGCTGGTCGGCCGTCAAGGCGTTGGCCTGTCTCTTGGCCGTCCAGTACCGCACGGCCCGTCCTGGACGCATGAGCGGCGATGACGTGGCGCCCCAGCGGGGGCCTTCGGCGGGTGCGGGCTCGGCGGCCGCGGGGGCCGTGAGTGCGAGGCCGGCCAGCGCGGTCAGCGTGGTGACCAGGGTGGTCTTCGGCACGGTGTCCCCCCGAGTGAGCGAATCGACAGCGTTCGATCACTGTAAGTCACCATATAGCGACGAAGTGTAATTGGGGTGGCGTGTCGTGCGTCATCGGTCAGCCGGCGGCCGCGTTCCCTTCCCGTCGCGTGGGCAGGATCTCGGACGTGCCGGCCTCCCGGGGCTCCTTGTCGGGGCGCAGCCCGCGCCAGGACGGGTGGCGCAGCCGGCCGTCGCCGGTGACCTCGGCGTACTGCACCTCGCCGACGACGAGCGGCTCCACCCAGTGCGTGTCGCGGGCGTGCTCGCGCGGCACCGGCTCGTGGAAGGGCGGCTCGGGGCGCTCCAGCGGCGCCAGCCGCTCCCGCAGGTCGCGCAGCATGGCCTCGGTGAACCCGGTGCCGACGTGCCCGACGTACACGAGCCGGCCGCGCGGGTCGTACGCGCCGAGCAGCAGCGACCCGATCATCCCCGAACGCCGGCCGCCTCCCGCCTTCCATCCGCCGATCACGACCTCGACGGTTTTGACGTTCTTGACCTTCGTCCACTCGGCGGTGCGCCTGCCGGGCCGGTACGGCGAGCTCAGCCTCTTGCACACGACCCCTTCGAGCCCGAGCTCGCGGGAGGAGTCGAAGGCGCGCGCGGCGTGGTCGGCGAACCACACGGGCACCTCCCAGCGGAAGCCGGGCGTGAAGGTGTCCTCCAGGAGGCGCCTGCGCTCGGTGTAGGGCAGCGAAACCGTGCTGGCGTCGTCGAGATGCAGCAGGTCGAAGGCCATGAACGTGACCGGCGTCGTCCTGGTCAGCTCGGCGATGGCGACCGGCTTGCGCTGGTGCATCCGGGGTTGCAGGGCCTCGAAGCTGGGCCGGCCCGTCTCGTCGAAGGCCACGATCTCGCCGTCGACCACGGCAGGGCGTCCGCCGGTGGCTCCGGCCATGAGCTGGAGTTCTGGGTAGGCGGGGGTGACGTTTATGCGGTTGCGCGACATCAGGCGGACGGCACCGTCCTCCAGGTAGGCCATGGCGCGTACGCCGTCCCATTTCATCTCCACGGCCCAGTCGGGGCCCTGGACGGAGGTCAGGGTGCCGAGCTGGGCGAGCATCGGCGCGTAGGCCGGCAGCCGCACCATGGTGCATGCCGTACCCCGTCAGGCCGGCCGGCAGCGGCGGGCCGGGGTCTGCAGATGGTCAAGAGGCGGCGGCTCGGGGCCGTGGTCGCGGGGGATGGGGTGATCCGTGGGGCGCCACGCCATCAGGCGGATCCAGGGTAAAACTCGCTTAACGTTAGGTTTTCATTACTTCATGCTTTTCCCGGCGTGTCGTCGTTAGAGAGCGATGTCCCAGGGGCACTTGTCAGAGCTTGAGACATCTCCGGCCGTGGCCGTACCCCCGTGACGGCCACGGCACCACCCCCGGCAGGCCCGGTCCGGGGTGACGGCGGCCGCGGGGCGGCGCCGGCCAACTCCCGCCCCGCGGCCACCATACGTTTCCCATGACACGGCGGATGTTCGCATCGTGGACAACGCGAGAGCCGGGAGCCGGACTCCGTAGACTGTCAGGGTGATTTCCCGTATTGACATGCGCGGCTCTCTGCCCGAGAGCCTGCGCGACGTGCTGCCCCGCGCCGAGCTCGACGTCGAGGCCGCCCTGGAGAAGGTGCGGCCCATCTGCGACGACGTGCGCCATCGCGGGGCGGCGGCCGTACGGGAGCTGACCGCCAGGTTCGACGGCGTCGAGATCGCCACCACCCGCGTGCCCGCGCAGGCCATCGCCGAGGCGCTGGCCGGGCTCGACCCCAAGGTGCGGGCCGCGCTGGAGGAGTCGATCAGGCGGGCCAGGCTGGTCCACCGCGACCAGCGCCGCGCCGACGTCACCACCCAGGTCGTGCCGGGCGGCACCGTGACCGAGCGGTGGCTGCCGGTCGAGCGCGTGGGGCTCTACGTCCCCGGCGGGCGCGCGGTCTATCCGTCCAGCGTGGTCATGAACGTCGTCCCGGCCCAGGAGGCCGGCGTCGAGTCGCTGGCCGTGACCAGCCCCGCGCAGAAGGCCTTCGGCGGGCTGCCGCACCCCACGATCCTGGCCGCGTGCGCGCTGCTCGGCGTGGAGGAGGTCTACAACGTCGGCGGGGCGCAGGCCGTGGCCATGTTCGCCTACGGCACCGAGGAGTGCCCCCCTGTCACCATGGTGACCGGGCCGGGCAACATCTACGTCGCGGCGGCCAAACGGCTGCTCAAGGGCCGCATCGGCATCGACTCCGAGGCCGGCCCGACCGAGATCGCCATCCTGGCCGACGAGACGGCCGACCCGGTCCACGTCGCCGCCGACCTGATCAGCCAGGCCGAGCACGACACGATCGCCGCCGCCGTACTGGTCACCACCAGCGCCGAGCTGGCCGACGCGGTGGACAAAGAGCTGCCGGGCCAGATCTCGGCGACCAAGCACTGCGAGCGCATCGCCGAGGCGCTGGGCGGCAGGCAGTCCGGCATCGTGCTGGTGAGCTCGATCGACGACGGCCTCAAGGTCGTCGACGCCTACGCCGCCGAGCACCTGGAGATCCACACCGCCGACGCGGCGGCCGTCGCCGCGCGGGTCCGCAACGCCGGCGGCGTCTTCGTGGGCGCCTACGCGCCGGTCTCTTTGGGCGACTACCTGGCCGGCTCCAACCACGTGCTGCCCACCGGCGGCTGCGCCTGCCACTCCAGCGGCCTGTCGGTGCAGTCGTTCCTGCGCGGCGTCCACGTGGTCGACTACACCCGCGAGGCGCTCGCGGAGGCGGCGGCCCACGTGTCGGTGCTGGCCGACGCCGAAGACCTGCCCGCCCACGGCGCCGCCATCCGTGCCCGCTTCGGCTGGCAAGTCCCTACGGAGAACGCGTGAACCTCGACGATCTGCCCATCCGCGACGACCTGCGGGGCAAGTCGCCGTACGGCGCGCCCCAGATCGACGTGCCTGTCAGGCTCAACACCAACGAGAACCCCTACCCGCCCTCGCCCGAGCTGGTCGCCGACCTGGCCGAGGCGGTCAGGGCCGGCGCGGGCGGGCTCAACCGCTACCCCGACAGAGACGCCCTCGAACTGCGCGCCGAGCTGGCCGGCTACCTCGGCCACGGCCTGGGCGCCGAGCAGGTGTGGGCCGCCAACGGCTCCAACGAGGTGCTCCAGCAGATCCTTCAGGCCTTCGGCGGCCACGGCCGCACGGCCATGGGCTTCGAGCCGTCCTACTCGATGCACCCGATCATCACCACCGGCACCAACACCGAGTGGATCAGCGCCAGCCGTGAGGGCGACTTCTCGCTCGACCCGGGCAAGGCCGCGGCGGCGATCGAGGAGCACCAGCCCGACATCGTCTTCCTGGCCTCGCCCAACAACCCGACGGGCACCGCCCAGCCGCTGGAGACGATCGAGGCGATCCTGGGGGTCGCCAGGGGAGTGGTCGTGGTGGACGAGGCCTACGCCGAGTTCGCCCGTGCGGGCACGCCGTCGGCGTTGACGCTGCTGCCCGCCCACCCGAGGCTGATCGTCACCCGGACGATGTCCAAGGCGTTCGCGATGGCCGGCACGCGTCTGGGCTATCTGGCCGCCCACCCGGCCGTGGTGGAGGCGCTGCTGCTGGTGCGGCTGCCGTACCATCTGTCCACGCTCACCCAGGCGGCGGCGCGGGTGGCGCTGCGCCACCGTGCCGAGCTGCTGGGCACGGTCGACGCGCTGCGCCGCGAGCGTGACGACACGGTCGCGTGGTTGCGGGCCAAGGGCCTGTCGGTGGCCGACTCCGACGCCAACTTCGTGCTGTTCGGGCGTTTCCCCGACCGGCGCGCGGTGTGGGAGGGCCTGCTGGAGCAGGGGGTGCTCATCCGAGAGGTGGGCCCGCCCGAATGGCTGCGGGTGTCGATCGGCACCGGCGAGGAGATGGCGGCCTTCCGCGCCGCCCTGGAAGGAGTTCTGTGAGCCGCGTAGGCCGCGTCGAGCGCGTGACGAAGGAGACCTCGGTCCTGGTGGAGGTCGGTCTCGACGGCACCGGCCTGGTCGACGTGTCGACCGGGGTCGGCTTCTACGACCACATGCTGGCCCAGCTCGGCAAGCACGGGCTGTTCGACCTGACGGTCAAGACCGAGGGCGACCTGCACATCGACTCCCACCACACGATCGAGGACACCGCGCTCGCGCTGGGCGCGGCCTTCCGCCAGGCGTTGGGCGACAAGTCGGGCATCAGGCGGTTCGGTAGCGCGTCGTGCCCGCTGGACGAGTCGCTCGCCCAGGTCACCGTCGACCTGTCGGGCCGCCCCTACCTCGTGCACTCCGAGCCCGAGGGCATGGCGCCGATGATCGGCCCCGACTACGACTCCACGATGACGCGCCACATCCTCGAGTCGTTCGTCGCCCAGGCCGCGATCTGCCTGCACGTCCACGTCCCCTATGGCCGCAACGCCCACCACATCGTGGAGGCCCAGTTCAAGGCGCTGGCCAGGGCGCTGCGCGAGGCGTCAGAGCCCGACCCGCGCGCCACGGGCGTGCCGAGCACCAAGGGCGTCCTATGACCGACAACCTCATCGCCGGCGTGATGGTCTTCATCGGCCTGTTCCTCATCGGCGGCGTGTTCTCGCTGGCCAGGCAGGGGCTCAAGGTCGGCGCGTCCATCTGCGCCCTCGGCGCGGCGATGGCGATCACCGCGGGGGTGTTGTGGTGGTGACCAAGAACGTCGTCGTCCTCGACTACGGTTCGGGCAACCTGCGCTCGGCCGAGCGGGCCCTGGCCAGGGTCGGCGCCGAGGTGACCGTGACGGCCGACCTCGACGCCGCGCTCGAAGCCGACGGCCTGGTCGTGCCGGGCGTCGGCGCGTTCGAGGCGTGCATGAGCGGGCTGAAGAGCGTCCGCGGCGAGCGCGTCATCGGCCGCCGCCTGTCCGGCGGCCGGCCGGTGCTGGGCATCTGCGTCGGCATGCAGATCCTGTTCGCCAAGGGCGTCGAGCACGGCGTGGAGACCGAGGGCTGCGGCGAGTGGCCCGGCACGGTAGAGCGGCTCGACGCGCCCGTGCTGCCCCACATGGGGTGGAACACGGTCAAGGCCCCCGCCGACAGTGTCCTGTTCGCCGGGCTCGACGCCGCCACCCGCTTCTACTTCGTCCACTCCTACGGCGTGCGCGAATGGGAACTGCGGGCCGGCGAGGGCTTCGCCGAGCCGCTCGTCACCTGGGCCGAGCACGGCGTGCCGTTCGTGGCCGCCGTCGAGAACGGCCCGCTGATGGCCACCCAGTTCCACCCGGAGAAGTCCGGCGACGCCGGGGCCACGCTGCTGCGCAACTGGCTCGGCACGCTGTGAACGAGCGGCGCGCGCTCCCGGCGAAGGCAGCCTCATGAGCAAGGAGCGCGCCCGCCGCAGGGCCGAGCGGGAGGCGGAACGGGCCCGCGCCGCCCAGGTCAACGAGGAGCGGCAGGCCCGCAGGGCCCGCCGCCGCGCCCTGCTCGTCCGGCTCACACCGCGCCCCGTGCGCTTCTACCGTCAGGGCGGCCTGATCGCCCGCCGTCGCCGCGCCCAGAACGTCGTGGCCGGCGCCGGATTCGTGATCGTCCAGGCGATCGTCTGGCTGATCTGGGGCTCGCTGCCCGTCAGCCTTGCCGTCCTGGTCTTCTCCCTGCTGCTCGCACCCGTAGTGATGACCCTGGCTTTCGACCGGAGGACCTGAATGTCGCTCGTATTGCTGCCCGCCGTGGACGTCGCCGACGGCCAGGCCGTACGCCTGGTCCAGGGCGAGGCCGGGACCGAGACCGGCTACGGCGAGCCGCTGGCCGCCGCGCTGGCCTGGCAGGAGGCCGGTGCCGAGTGGATCCACATGGTCGACCTCGACGCCGCCTTCGGCCGGGGCGGCAACAGGGAGCTGATCGCCGAGGTGATCGGCAGACTCGACGTGAACGTGGAGCTGTCCGGCGGCATCCGCGACGACGACTCCCTGGCCGCCGCGCTGGCCACCGGCTGCCGCCGGGTCAACATCGGCACCGCCGCCCTGGTGGAGCCCGAATGGTGCAGGAAGGTCATCGCCGAGCACGGCGACAAGATCGCGGTCGGCCTCGACGTGCGCGGCGCCACCCTGGCCGCGCGCGGCTGGACCGAGGACGCCGGCGACCTGTGGGAGGTGCTCGACCGGCTCGAAGCCGACGGCTGCCCCCGCTACGTCGTCACCGACGTGACCAAGGACGGCATGCTCCAGGGGCCCAACCTCGACCTGTACCGCCAGATCTGCGCCCGTACCGACCGGCCCGTGGTGGCCAGCGGCGGCGTCTCCAGCCTCGACGACCTGATGGCACTGGCTTGTCTCGTCCCTGACGGAGTGGAGGGGGCCATCGTGGGCAAGGCTCTGTACGCTCACGCGTTCACGCTGGAAGATGCACTGGTCGCGGTACGCGTGTAGCTTCGCCGGGAGGGGGCGAGATGAGCGTCAGCAGCATCAGCATGGAAAGCACCGGTCCAAGGGTGTTCTCGGGCGGCATCTGGGAGGAGAAGTACGGTTACGCCCGCGCGGTCGTCGTGGGCGACCGGGTGATCGTGTCGGGCTGCACCGCCACGGTCGACGGAGAGGTGCGCCACGTCGGCGACGCCTTCAAGCAGAGCCTGACCGCGCTCGACATCGCGCTGGAGGCGGTCGCGATGGGCGGCCTCACCCCCGACGACGTCGTCATGGTCCGCTACTACGTGGTGGACCAGCGGCACTTCGACCTGGCCGGGCGGGCCATCCACGAGGTGTTCAACAAGGTGCGGCCCGCCTGCACAGGAGTTCGGGTGGCCGGCCTGGTCGACCCGAGGATGCTGGTCGAGATCGAAATCGAGGCACTGCGAGCATGACCGTAGCGGTAAGAGTCATCCCCTGTCTCGACGTGGACGCCGGGCGCGTGGTCAAGGGCGTCAACTTCGAGAACCTGCGCGACGCGGGCGACCCCGTCGAGCTGGCCAGGCGCTACGACGAGGAGGGGGCCGACGAGCTCACCTTCCTCGACATCACCGCGTCCTCGGGTGAGCGCGAGACCATGCTCGACGTGGTGCGCAGGACCGCCGAGCAGGTGTTCATCCCGCTGACCGTCGGCGGCGGCGTGCGGGCGGTGGAGGACGTCAACCGGCTGCTGCGCGCCGGCGCCGACAAGGTCTCGCTCAACACGGCCGCCATCGCGCGGCCCGAACTGCTCACCGAGGCGTCGCGGCGCTTCGGCGCCCAGTGCATCGTGCTGTCCGTGGACGCCCGCCGCGCCCCCGGCACGGCGAGCGGGTTCGAGGTGACCACCCACGGCGGGCGGCGCGGCACCGGGATCGACGCGGTCGAGTGGGCCGCGCGCGGCGAGGAGCTGGGCGTGGGAGAGATCCTGCTCAACTCGATGGACGGCGACGGCACGCTCGACGGCTACGACCTGGAGATGCTGCGCGCGGTCAGGGCGGCCGTGCGGGTGCCGGTGATCGCCAGTGGCGGCGCGGGGCGGCTGGAGGACTTCGCCCCGGCGGTCGAGGCCGGCGCCGACGCCGTCCTGGCGGCCAGCGTGTTGCACTTCGGCACGCTGAAGATCCCCGAGATCAAGGGCGCGCTGGCCGCGGCCGGTTTTCCGGTGCGGCAGTAATCCCCGCGGCTGGGGCGTCCCCACCGGTGTGGGGGCGCCCCGGTTTCGGAACACGGTCGTCGGGCCGCTCTCGATGAGCGATGCCGCGCGGTTCGAACACGGTCGTCGGGTGCCCTCGACGAACGGTGCCGCGCGGTTCGGAACACGGCACTCGATGACCGGTGCCCTGGCGCGCGGCGGTTCAGAACACCCGCATGTGGTGGAAGAGCTCGTAGGAGAGGTCGTGGGCGGCGAACGCGGCTGCCTCGGATCGTTTGACCGCCAGGTACGCGCTGCGCCGCAGCGGTCCGAGCGCCTCCATGAGCACCTCGTCGGACTCCAGCGCGTCCAGCGCCTCGTCCAGCGAGGACGGCAGCCGGTGATACTGGCCGGGCCGCGTGTCGGGGTCCACGTCCACGGCCGCGCCCGGGTCGAGCTTGCGCCTGATGCCGTCGAGGCCGGCGTGGATGACGGCGCCCAGCGACAGGTACGGGTTCGCCGAGGAGTCCGACGGCTTCAGCTCCAGGTTGGGCTCACCGCTGTCGCCCAGCGGGGAGCACACGCGGACGGCGGCCTCGCGGTTGTCGGGCCCGTAGACGGTGTACGCGCCGGCCCAGGTGCGGGGCGCGAGGCGACGGAAGCTGTTGACGCTGCCGCAGGTCAGCGCCGTCAGGGCGGGCAGGTGGGCGAGCAGGCCGCCGATGAAGCCGGCGCGGATCTCGCCGTCGTCGGCGAAGAGGTTGCGGGAGTCGTCCCACAGCGACAGGTGCAGGTGGGCGCCGTTGCCGGCCTGGTCGGCCAGCGGCTTGGGCGCGAGCGTGGCCCACATCTGCATGCGCATGGCGATGCCGCGTACGGTCTCGCGGTAGATGACGTGGTTGTCGGCGGCGCGCAGCGCGGGCGCGTGGCGTACCGACAACTCCTGCTGACCGGGGCCGAGCTCGGGGTGGTAGTGCTCCACGCGCAGGCCCTGCGTCTCCAGGGCGTGGATGAGTTTGATCGTGTAGTCGTGGGCCGTGTCGAACCCGGTGGCGGCGTAGCAGAGGGAGTCGTCGATCGGGATGAGTTTGTCGGGGCCGCCGCCCGGGTCGGGCACGCGCCTGCCGAGGGTGAACTCCGGTTCGAAGGCCGCCACGAGCGTGTAGCCCTCGGTGGCGAGCTCGGCGACCGCGTCTTTGAGGAAGGTTCGAGCGCAGGCGCCCCACGGAGTGCCGTCGGGCCGGCGCAGGTCCGACAACATCGCCGCCGCGCCCGGTGCGTGGGGCAACGGGATGAATGTGGTGGGGTCAGGAACGATGCGTACTTCGCCCACCGGACCCATGTGCTCGACGTCCTGGAGCTGGTCGAGCATGTTCATCGCCATCATGGCCACCGTGTGCCCGATGCCCGTGCTGAGCCGTTCGGCCAACCGTGACCGTGCTGCCGCCTTTCCACGGATCACGCCACCGTGGTCGGCGTACAGAAAACGGATCAGCTCGATGCCCTCGAGCTCAGCTCGCTCGAGGATGCGCCGCGAGGTGGAATCGAGCTGACTGATCGTGGTGCCGTTGGGGCGATCTCTCATCCTGCCTGCGTAACACGATCTGGCAGTGCGGGGAAGCACCTGACGCAGACAGGACCATCCGTCAGGTCAGAACACTTGAGAAGAACACAGCCAACTGATTGGCTCCTTGAATGATTCCGTCGAACACACCGTTGACCGCGGCGGCAGCTTGGGCCGGCCGGGTGAACAGGTAGAAGACCACGAACGCGATCGCGACGTAGGTCAGCACCTTCTTGACCTGCATGGGGGGCCTCCTGCAGTCCAGTCCCAGCCGTATATACCCGGATCTGGGCGATCATGGGCATCTTCTGTGAAGATGTTCAAGATCCTAACCGGGGGGCTTCTTTCCACTGCCATGGTAAAGGCTGGAGATGACGCGTGAGTGCCCGCCGCGCCGGGTTTTGCGCAGGAGCCGTGGCGGAGCGTTCGCCCTCCTGGTCAGGCGTCTAAACCCCCAGGATCGCGTTGCGGACCTGGTCGACCGCGTGGGGTTCGCCGGTCAGTTCCACGCGGGCGTGCCCCTGCCGCCCGAAGCAGAACATCAGCAGCTCCGAGGCGGTCCCCGTCACCTCGACCTTGGGGCCCTGGCGGGCCCCGCCGAGCGCCACACCGCCGCCGAGCCGGTGCAGCACGATGCCCACCGGCGACCTGCGCAGCATCAGCCGGGCGCCGGACGACACACGCTTCCAGATGAGCCGGTCGAGATCGTCGCCGAGTTCGCGCGGCTCCCATGACGGCTGGGCGCGGCGCACGTCCTCGTGGTGCACGAACAGCTCCAGCGCGTTGACGGCCTCGTCGAGGAAGGGCAGCAGGGAGTAGACGCCGGCGGGCTTGCGCACCAGGCCGACCAGTTCGGGGTAGGGGTGGCGGGCCTTGATCCTGTTCTGGACCGAGGCGGTGTAGCCGGCCAGGGGCTTGATGGCGATGCCGCCCATCGCGTCGGGCCTGCGCTCGCGTAGCACGAGGTGGGCGGCCAGGTCGTAGGTGGTCCAGCCCGTGCAGAGCGTCGGTGCGTCCGGGCCGAGCCGGTCGAACAGGTCGCAGAGCGCGGAGCGTTCGCCACGAGCGTGAGTCACGTTGACAACCCTACAGCGGGGAATAACGGACTGATCAGACGTGATAGTGACATAAGTGCATTTGTCAGCTTTGAAAGGAACCCAACCGAGTGGCGAGTAAGGTCACCTCGGCCGTCATGAGCCAAGGGCTACGCGTCCTTGGGGTGGCCATTCGCACAGAGAAAGCGGTGTTCGCGCTGGCCGTCGTGGCCAGCGCGGTCTACGGGGGAATGACCGTGGGCTCCGCCTGGGCCCTCGGCTGGGCCACGCAGAACCTGGTGCTGCCCGCCTTCCAGCAGGGCAGCGTCGCCTCCGGCGCGATGTGGACCGGCGTGTTCCTCATCGTGGGCGCGGCGCTGCTCAAGGCGCTCGGCGTGGCGGGCCGGCGCATCCTGGCCGGCCTGCTGCAGTACCGCATGCAGGCCAGGTCGCGCAGGGACGTCACCAAGCAGTACCTGCGGCTGCCGCTGTCGTGGCACCACCGGCACCCGACCGGGCAGCTGCTGTCGAACGCCAGCGCCGACGCCGAGGCGGCGTGGGCGCCGCTGGCGCCGCTGCCGATGGCCGTGGGCGTGATCGTCATGCTGGTCACCGCGGCGATCGCGATGTTGTTCACGGACCTCGTGCTCGCCCTCGTAGGTTTCCTGATATTTCCGGCCATCGCCGTGCTGAACCTCATCTACCAGCGCAAGCTCAGCCCGCTCGCCACCCGCGCCCAGCAGTTGCGCGCCGAGGTCAGCGAGATCGCGCACGAGAGTTTTGACGGGGCGCTCGTCGTCAAGACCCTCGGCAGGGAGGAACTGGAGACCGAACGGTTCCAGCGCCGCGCCCACGAACTGCGCGACGCCAACATCGCGGTCGGCCGCGTGCGCGGCCTGTTCGACCCGATGCTGGAGGCGCTGCCCACCATCGGCGTGCTCGCGGTGCTCGCCGTCGGCGCGACGCGCCTTTCCACCGGCGCGATCGACGCCGGCGCGCTGGTGCGCGTGGCCTACCTGTTCACGCTGCTGGCCTTCCCGATCAGGGCGCTGGGCTGGGTGCTGGCCGAGCTGCCGCGCAGCGTCGTCGGCTGGCAGCGGGTCCAGGCCGTGCTGGACGCGACGGGCTCCATGGAGTACGGCAAGGCCACCGCGACCTCGTCCGGGCCCGCCGGCCTGGAGGCGCGCGAGGTCTCCTACGCCTACGGCGAGGCCAAGGTGCTGCACGAGGTCACCTTCGAGGTGCCCGCCGGCCGTACCGTCGCGCTGGTCGGGCCCACCGGGTCGGGCAAGTCCACGCTTGTGCAACTCCTGGCCCGGCTGGTCGACCCCGACACGGGCCGGGTGCTGCTCGACGGCCAGGACCTGCGTGATCTGGCCTACGGCGGCATCGCCGAGTCGGTCGCCCTGGTGCCGCAGCAGACGTTCCTGTTCGACGACACCGTGCGCGGCAACATCGCGCTCGGCGCCGACGCCGACGACGAGGACGTGTGGGCCGCCCTGCGGCTGGCGCAGGCCGACGGGTTCGTCGCGCGGATGTCCTCCGGGCTCGACACGCGGGTCGGCGAGCGCGGCACGACGCTGTCCGGCGGCCAGCGCCAGCGCCTGGCCCTGGCCCGCGCGGTCGTGCGCCGGCCGCGCCTGCTCATCCTCGACGACGCCACCTCCAGCGTGGACCCGCAGGTCGAGGCCAAGATCCTGTACGGCCTGCGCGACAACGCCGAGGCGTCCACGGTTGTCGTCGTGGCCTACCGGATGGCCACCATCGCCCTGGCCGACGAGGTCGTCTTCCTCGACCACGGCCGCGTCGTCGACCGAGGCCCGCACGAGGAACTGCTGGCCCGCTGCTCCGGCTACCGCAACCTGGTGACCGCCTACGAGCGCGAAGAGGCCGAGCGCGCCGCCATCGAGGTGCCGTTCGACGAGGTGCCGTTCGACGAGGAAGAGTTCGGCGAGGAAGAAGAGGTCAGCGCATGACGACCGCGCACACCGCGCAGACCATCCAGCGTGACTCCGAACGTTCCGCGCTGGCCACGATCCGCAGGGGCCTGTCGCTGACGCCCGAGTTCCGCAAGGGCCTGGCCGGCACGCTGGCGCTGGCCGTCATCGCGACCGTCGGCAAGATCATCGTGCCGATCGCCGTCCAGCAGACGATCGACACCGGCCTCAAGGACGGCACCCCCGACCTGCCGTACATCACCAACGCCGTGCTGATCTGCGTCGCCGCCGTGGTGCTCACGGCGCTGGCCGGTTATGTCATGAACGTCCGCCTCTACAAGGCCACGGAGGCGTCGCTGGCCACGCTGCGCGTGCGCGGGTTCCGCCACGTGCACGACCTGTCGGTGCTCACCCAGAACACCGAGCGGCGCGGCGCCCTGGTCTCGCGCGTCACCAACGACATCGACCAGATCAGCACGTTCATGCAGTGGGGCGGGCTGATGATCATCGTGGCGTTCGGCCAGCTCTTCGTGGCCACGGTGCTGATGTTCGTCTACTCCTGGCAGCTCACGCTGCTCGTCTGGGCCTGCTTCGTCCCGCTGATGATCGCCCTGCCGCGCTTCCAGCGGCTGCTGTCGCGGGCCTACACGACCGTGCGCGAGCGTACCGGCGACATGCTGGCGGCGGTCAGCGAGTCCGTCGTCGGCGCCGCCGTCATCAGGGCCTACGCCGCGGAACGGCGCACCGGCGAGCGCATCGACAAGGCCGTGAACGCCAACAGGAGCGCCCAGATCAGGGCGCAGACCATCGTCGGCTTCGTCTTCCCGCTGACCGAGATCGTGGCCGCCGTCGCCATCGCCGGGATCGTCCTGCTCGGCGTCCAGCTCGGCCTGTCCGGCGACATCACGCAGGGACGCCTGGTGGCGTTCCTGTTCCTGGTGACGCTGTTCGTCTCGCCGCTGCAGACCGCCACCGAGGTGCTGAACGAGGCCCAGAACGCCGTCGCGGGCTGGCGCCGCATCCTCGGCGTCATCGACACGCCGGCCGACGTGGCCGACCCGGGCGAGGCGGGCGCGACCCTGCCGCGCGGCCCCATCTCCGTCGCCTTCGAGAACGTGCACTTCGCCTACCCCGGCGGCGAGCCCGTCCTGCGCGAGATCACGCTGGAGATCCCGCCCCGCTCGCGCGTCGCGGTCGTGGGGGAGACCGGCTCGGGCAAGACGACGTTCGCCAAACTCCTGACACGGCTCATGGACCCCGCCTCGGGCCGCGTCACCGTGGACGGCCACGACCTGCGCGACGTGCGCTTCTCCTCGCTGCGCGAGCGGATCGTCATGGTGCCGCAGGACGGGTTCCTGTTCGACGGGACGCTGGAGGACAACGTCCGCTACGGCAAACCGTCGGCCGAGCGCGCCGAGATCGAGCTCGCGCTGACCGAACTGGGCCTGGCGGACTGGCTGGAGGGCCTGCCCGCAGGACTGGACACGCCCGTCGGCCAGCGCGGCGAGTCGCTGTCGGCCGGCGAGCGCCAGCTCGTCGCCCTGGCCCGCGCCTACCTCGCCGACCCCGACCTGCTCCTGCTGGACGAGGCCACCTCCGCCGTGGACCCGGCCACGGAGGTACGGCTGGCGCGCGCCCTGGAAGGCGTCACCCGGGGCCGCACCGCCATCTCCATCGCCCACCGGCTCTCGACGGCGGAGAACGCCGACGAGGTGCTGGTGTTCGACGGGGGCCGCCTGGTGCAGCGGGGGTCGCACGCGGAACTCGTCCGGGAACCCGGGGTCTACGCCGACCTGCACGCCTCGTGGATCTCCGCCGCGCACATGTGAACACCCCCGCCGGCGGTGCGGCGGGGGTCGGGGTGGAGGGAGCGCGGGGGCGGGCTGGTTGAATGGCAGCATGTCCCTTGACCCCAAGATCGCCGCCCGGTTGAAGCGCAACCCCGAGGGCTTGGTCCCCGCGATCGCCCAGCAGTACGACACCGGCGAGGTGCTCATGCTGGCCTGGATGAACGACGAGGCCCTGCATCGGACGCTCACCACCGGCAGGGCCACCTACTGGTCCCGCAGCCGCGCCGAGTTCTGGGTCAAGGGCGGCACCTCCGGACACGTCCAGCACGTCAAGTCGGTGGCGCTCGACTGCGACGGCGACACCATCCTGGTGAAGGTCGACCAGGTGGGCGCGGCCTGCCACACGGGAGAGCGCACCTGCTTCGACGCCGACCGGCTTGAGATCCCGCTTGGGCGAGACTAGGCGGGCGTGTTCGATGGAGGCGGAAAGGCCCATGAAAGCGGATAAGGCTACAGAGCCTTCGGGCGCGCCGGTCGAGTCGGCCGGGCGGCGGGAGCTGTGGGTGTGGGTCGGGATGACCGCACTCGGAGCCCTGCTCGTGCTCCTCGCCGCGGGCCGCGTCTGGGTGCGGGCCCTGGACGCGGCGGGCCCCGACACGGTGGTGCCCACCGGGGGCGAGCTGTCCCCCGCGTTGACGCCCGTGGCGCTGGCCGGGCTGGCCGGCGTGGTGGCGGTGCTGGCCACCAAGGGGGTGGGGCGGCGCGTCGTCGGCGGGTTGCTCACGCTCTGCGGCGTCGGCGCGGCGGCCGGGACGTGGACGGCCTTGGACGAAGCCACCGTGGCCGGCTGGCTCCACGAGCGCAACGTCCTGCGCGGCGCCACCGCCATGCCCTGGGAAGCGGTGTCGCTCTGGCCCGGTGTCGCGGCCGTCGGAGCGCTGCTGATGATCGCGGGCGGAGTCCTCGCGATCATGCGGGGCGGCAGGTGGACGGGCATGTCCGCCCGCTATGAGCGGGGAGCGGGCGCCGACACGCCCGAAGCGCGAGCGGCGCAGGCGGCCCAAGCCGACCGGGCCATGTGGGACGCCCTCGACCGCGGCGACGATCCCACCGACCCCCGCTGAGAAGATCCTCGCGCCGCCCGACGCCTCTCCTGAGCCGCGTCGGAACTTCCTGGTGACGTTTTCTCCACTGTTCTGAACCAGCGTCTACTCGGCAACCGTTTCCTCAATAAGCTGCCGTTGCAACTCGCCAAGAATCTTTTGAGGAGCCAAGCGAATGAGCTACGGGGATCAGGGCGGTGGCGGCTACGGCGCGCAACCTCCCGGTGGAGGGTACGGCCAGCAACCTCCCAGTCAGGGCGGCGGAGGGTACGGCCAGCAGCCCACCAGCGGTGGCGGTTACGGTCAGCAGCCCACCAGCGGTGGCGGTTACGGTCAGCAGCCTCCGAGCGGGGGCGGTGGTTACGGTCAGCAGCCTCCGAGCGGCGGTGGAGGCTACGGTCAGCAGCCGCCCAGCTATCAGGATCTCGGTTACGGCCAGCTGCCCCCGAGCGGCGGCTTCGGCGGCGGCCCCCAGCAGGGTTACGGCTACAACCCGCCCCAGCCCAGGTCGACCAACGGCATGGCGGTGGCCTCGCTGGTCCTGGGCATCATCGGCCTGATCTTCTGCGGGCTCACCAGCATCCCGGGCGTGATCCTGGGCCACATCGCCCTGAACAAGATCAAGCGTACGGGCGAGGAGGGCCACGGCATGGCCATGGGAGGCCTGGTCACCTCCTACATCACGGTCGTGCTCTGGATACTCGGCTGGCTGATCTTCGGCGGCCTCCTGCTGTCGATGATCGGGCTCAGCGCGGCGGCCACGTCCACGTATGACTACTAGCGGGTAACTTGCGGTGGCCGTAGCCGGGCCGTGACGACCCGCTTGCGGTCCGATTACGAATTGTCCGCAAAGTGGACGTTAGACCACGTAGAAGACGCCATCTCGCTAGGCTGCCGCGCGCAACGCGACTCAAGATGACGACATAAGGGGTCATTAGCATGAGTTACGGAAACCAGGGCGACGGTGGCTACGGCGCCCAGCCGCCCGGTGGCGGTTACGGCCAGCAGCCCCCGAGCGGGGGTGGCGGCTACGGTCAGCAGCCTCCGAGCGGTGGCGGTTACGGCGGTGGCTATGGTCAGCAGCCCCCGAGCGGTGGCGGTTACGGCCAGCAGCCCCCGAGCGGGGGAGGTGGCTACGGTCAGCAGCCTCCGAGCGGTGGCGGTTACGGCGGTGGCTATGGTCAGCAGCCCCCGAGCGGTGGCGGTTACGGCCAGCAGCCCCCGAGCGGCGGTGGCTATGGCGACGGCGGTTACGGCGCCCCCGGCCCCGGCGGGCAGGCACCGGACAACCACCTTGTGGCCGCCATCCTCACCACCATCTTCTGCTGCCTTCCCCTGGGCATCGTGGCGATCGTGAAGTCGTCGCAGGTGAACTCGAAGTGGCAGGTCGGCGACTTCCAGGGCGCGCAGCAGGCCTCGGATGAGGCCAAGACGTGGTGGAAGCGGGCCCTGATCATCGGCCTGATCGTCAACATCCTGGCCATCGTCGGGTACGTCGTGTTCACCCTCGTCCTCACCGCGGCCGTGACCTCGAGCGTCGGGTCGTACTAAGGGTTAAGGGCCGAGCGCGCAGACGAGGGCGGATACTGAGAACATGAGCTTCGCAACAACCGAGCGGCGCGGCACGGGTCGCCTCAAAGGCCTGCTCGCGCCGCTCGGTGTTGCGGCTGCCGCGGGCGCCGTGTTCGCGGTCGTCGGGGCGGTCGACCCCAACGAGCCCGGCCACTACCCGACGTGCCCATTCCTGTGGCTGACGGGCCTGTACTGCCCGGGTTGCGGCACGCTGCGCACCATCCACGCGCTGGCCCATCTCGACCCCGTCGCGGCGCTCGGGCTCAACCCCCTGGCGGTGGCGATGATCCCGTTCCTGCTGTTCTGGTGGGGCAGATGGGTCGTGCGGGCCTGGCAGGGCAAGCCCAGGCGCATGACGCTCGCCCATCCGGCGTGGCTGTGGGCCTTCATCGGGGTCGTCATGGTCTACTGGATCGTCCGTAATCTGCCTTTCGGAGCGTTCCTCGCGCCATAGTCAGGGGCCTGTGGTGAGGCGAGCCCGTGGGGGCCGATACCATCGCAGGACAGGCCGAGAGCGGACGCGACGCGAACTCTCAGCCACCCCCACAGTCGACCGGAGGGACCCCAAGCGCGTGAGTGAGCGGACGGAAGGGCCGAGTGTCCTCGACGACATCCTCGACGGGGTGCGCGCCGACCTCGCCGTACGTCAGCAGGCCGTGTCTTTGGACGAGCTCAAGCAGCGAGCCGGGCGGGCGCAGGCCCCCAGAGACGCGATGGCCGCGCTCGGGGGTGACAGGATCTCGGTGATCGCCGAGGTCAAGCGCTCGAGCCCGTCGAAGGGCGCGCTCGCCGCGATCGCCGACCCGGCGGCGCTGGCGGCCGACTACGAAGCGGGCGGGGCGCACGTCATCAGCGTGCTGACAGAACGGCGCAAGTTCGGCGGCAGCCTCGACGACCTGGCGGCGGTCCGCGCCCGGGTCGACATCCCCATCCTGCGTAAAGACTTCATCCTCACCTCTTACCAGCTCTGGGAGGCCAGGGCCCACGGCGCCGACCTGGCGCTGCTCATGGTCGTCTGCCTGGAGCAGGAGGCGCTGGTGTCGCTGATCGAGCGGGCCGAGTCGATCGGGCTCACCCCGCTGGTCGAGGTGCACACCGACGAGGAGCTTGAGCGGGCCGTCGCGGCCGGCGCCCGGGTCGTCGGGATCAACGCGCGCAATCTGAAGACACTCGAGGTCGACCGCGAGGTGTTCACGAAGCTGGCGCCGAAGATCCCCGATAATGTGATCAAGATTGCCGAGTCGGGCGTGCGCGGCCCGCACGATCTGCTCGCCTACGCCAGGGCAGGCGCCGACGCCGTCCTGGTGGGCGAGAGCCTGGTCACCGGCAAGGACCCGCGCAAGGCAGTGGAGGCTCTGGTGACGGCCGGCGCCCATCCATCGACGCGCCCCGACCACTCAGCAGAGGGATAGCAGTGGCAAAAGAAGGCTCCATCCTGACCGCCGCCGACCTGGCCGGCAACGGCGCGCGCGGCGACGACCCCGACGTGCACGGCAAGTTCGGCATCTTCGGCGGCCGCTTCGTTCCCGAGGCGCTCATCCCCGCGCTCGACGAGGTGGCCGCGGTCTACGAGAAGGCCAAGAACGACGCGGAGTTCCTGCGCGAGTTCGATCACCTGCTGCGCACGTACGCGGGCCGGCCCACCACGCTGACCGACGTGCCGCGCTTCAGCGAGCAGGCGGGCGGGGCCAGGATCGTGCTCAAGCGCGAGGACCTCACCCACACCGGCGCTCACAAGATCAACAACGTGCTGGGCCAGGCCCTGCTCACCAAGCGGCTGGGCAAGAAGCGGGTGATCGCCGAGACCGGCGCGGGCCAGCACGGCGTGGCCACGGCCACCGCCGCCGCCCTGCTCGGCCTGGAGTGCGTGATCTACATGGGCGCGGTCGACTGCGAGCGCCAGGCGCTCAACGTCGCCAGGATGAAGCTGCTCGGCGCCACCGTGGTGCCGGTGACCAACGGCTCCCAGACTCTCAAGGACGCCATCAACGAGGCCTTCCGCGACTGGGTGACCAACGTCGACACCACCCACTACCTGTTCGGCACGGTCGCGGGGCCGCACCCGTTCCCCGAGATCGTGCGCGACTTCGCCCGCATCATCGGCGTCGAGGCCCGCCGCCAGATCGTCGAGCTGACCGGCGAGCTGCCCGACGCGGTGTGCGCGGCGGTCGGCGGCGGCAGCAACGCGATCGGCATCTTCCACGCCTTCCTCGACGACGCCGGCGTCCAGCTCCACGGCTACGAGGCCGCGGGCCACGGCCTCGACAGCGGCGAGCACGCGCTCACGCTCACCGCGGGCTCGGTCGGCGTGCTCCACGGCTCGCGCACCTACGTCCTGCAGGACGACGAGGGCCAGACCATCGAGTCCCACTCGATCTCGGCCGGGCTCGACTACCCGGGGGTCGGCCCCGAGCACGCCTGGCTGAAAGACTCGGGCCGCGCCACCTACCACGGCGTCACCGACGACGCGGCGATGGCCGCGTTCGCGCTGCTGGCCAGGACCGAGGGCATCATCCCGGCCATCGAGTCCTCCCACGCCCTGGCGGGCGCGCTGGAGCTCGGCCGTGAGCTCGGCCCCGAGGCGACCATCCTGGTCAACCTCTCCGGGCGCGGCGACAAGGACATGGGCACGGCGATGAAATACTTCAACCTCTGACGAGTCGCGCGCGCCCGCGCAAGAGATCGCCGCGGGGCATCATGGTGAGACTCGACCTTCGGAACGGACAGACATGACGACTCTTCAGACGGTCTTCGCCAAGGCGAAGGCGGACAACCGGGCCGCGCTCGTCGGCTACCTGCCCGCGGGCTTTCCTTCCAAGGACGGCGCCATCTCCGCCGCCGCGGCCCTGGTGGAGGCCGGCTGCGACGTCATCGAGATCGGCCTGCCCTATTCCGACCCGCTCATGGACGGGCCGACCATCCAGGACGCGGTGCACAGGTCGCTGCTCAACGGCACGCGCATCGCCGACGTGCTGCGTACCGTCGAAGGCGTGGCGGCCACAGGCGCGGCCACGCTCGTCATGACCTACTGGAACCCCATCGACAAGTACGGCGCCGAGCGGTTCGCGCGCGACCTGGCCGCCGCGGGCGGCGTCGGCACGATCACGCCCGACCTGACGCCGGAGGAGTCCGAGCCGTGGCGGGCCGCCTCGGCGGCCGCCGGCATCGACACGGTTTTCCTGGTGGCGCCGAGCTCGACCGAGCAGCGCATCAAGGCCGTCGTCGACTGCTGCACGGGCTTCGTCTACGCGGCCTCGCTGATGGGCGTCACCGGCGCCAGGGAGACCGTCAACGTCGCGGCGGAGGGCCTGGTCCAGCGCACGAAGGCGCACACCGACCTGCCCGTGTGCGTGGGCCTGGGCGTCGGCACGGGAGCGCAGGCGGCCGAGGTCGCCGCCTACGCCGACGGCGTCATCGTCGGCTCGGCGTTCATCCGCCGCATCCTCGACGCGCCCGACGAGGCCGAGGGCCGGGCGTCCATCTCCGCCCTGGCCAAGGAGATGGCGCAGGGCGTGCGCCGCTGACGTTTTCCGTGCGAGGGCCTGGCGTGTGATCCGGCGCCGGGTGATGATCGGGGCTCACGACGCATGGCCCCGAAGGGACTCCGGAACGTGTCGCCGACCCCGGCGGACCCGATCACGATCAGCTCCCCGTCGAGCTGGACCCCGGCTGGGGGCAGGGCCGCGGCCTGCGCGATCCCGGCTTCAACGGCGACGACCTCGGCGGATGGCGCGTCACGGGCCCTGTGAGCGTCGAGAGGAACGCCCTGGGCCATCGGGACCGCCCTGCCGGCCGGAGGGACGCAGGCACGCCTTGAGCAGCGCCTGACGGGCCTGGAGCCGGGCCGGACGTACACGGCCTCGGCGTTCTTCGAGGTCGAGCCGGACCGCACCCGCGCGACCACGCTGGCGGCGGGCGGCGCTCCACGGCCAGGAACCGCATCGCCTCCGACGAGAAGCACGACACCTTCTTCCAGCGGGCTCACCGCGCCGCCCGGCGGGGCCGTCACGCTCCGGATCATCGCAGAGGGCCGGGATGGGGCACGCCTACGAGGTGTCCTTCGCCTACCAGAACGCGCTGGCCGGCACCTACGCGTGGGTGACGGGGTACGACAAGGACGGCTCCGGCGTCGAGACCCGGCGCACGCGGATTCCCGAGCGGCGCCCCATGACCGTGTTCACCGAGCGCGTGGTGGCCGGGTGCGGCGAGGTCTGGGTGGGGGCGGGTTCGCTGCGACCCGGGCAGGCAGGGGCCGATTTCGTCCTCGATGACTTCTCCGTCATCGGTCTGGGCGTCACGGCGGAGGCGCGGGTGCGCGGGTCGCCGGGGGAGTGAGACCGGCGTAGAGCTTGGACCAGCGGCTGTAGACGCCGCTGGGCACCAGGTAGATGTTGATCACGACCTGCATCAGCGCCAGCCAGATCGCGTACTGCGCGGCCATGAGCCCCGGCACCGCGTCCACCGGCAGGGTGTAGGCGATGGCGACCCGCACGGCGGCGTCCACCAGCAGGCCGGTGCCATAGATGACGGTCACCACCCGCCACACCCGGCGAAAGCCCGGCAGCCGCTCCCACAACACCTCCCACGACACCTTCGGCCCGATCACGCCCTCCAGGAGGAAACGGCTGAACACGAACGCCAGTGGCCTGTCGCCGCGCGCGCTGACCAGGAACCACAGGCCCGCCACCGCCGTGAACCAGCCGTCCTTGGCCAGCAGGAACCTGACGTCGTGGACGAGAAGGGACACCAGCGCGCCCGCCAGCATCATGACCGTCATGTACAGGCCCAGGCGGTCGGGCCTGCGCCGGCGTAGCAGGTCCGACAGCACGCTCAGGCCGGGGACGAGCGAGCTGACCAGCAGCGCCGTGTGCTCTTCCGCCCCGGCGGCGCGCAGCGCGTAGTAGAGGCCGACCGACACGCCGACGTCCACGGTCAGCGTGAGCAGCCCTCTTGACCGGGTCTTCATCGGGCGACCGCCCTGGAGAAGATCCCGGCCAGCTCGTCGGCGTAGTCGCCCAGGTCGGCGTCGGGGTCGGCCTCCAGCAGAAACGGCAGCCCGTCCAGCGCCCGCTGGATGGCGATCGCCATCACCCGCCGGTTGAACGCGCGGAACTCGCCGCTTTCCTGCCCCCACTCCAACAGCCGCTCCAGGTGCGACAGCGCCGACAGGTCCATGGCGGCCTGGTGCGCCGCCGTGCCGTCCTCGGGGCGGAAGTTGAGGAAGATCTCCGTGGCGGCGCGCATCGCGCCGCGGTGCTCGCTGATGTACTCCACCAGCGAGCGGATGTACGCCTCCAGCGCGCCCCCCGGCGTCGCCTGCGCACGCACCCGCTCGGTCATGAACGCCGACAGGTCGCCGTAGATCGCCGTGATCACCTGACCGATCAGCTCGTCCTTGCCGTCGAAGTGGTATGAGATCAGGCGCGTGCTGCTGAGCCCCGCCCGCTTGGCGATCCTGGCGAAGGAGGCATGGGTGTAGCCGAGGTCGGCGATCGTCTCGATCGTGGCCGTGACGATCTGGGCCCGCCTGGCGGAGCTCGTGATGGAATCATCCCTTCTTACTTGCATGAGTAATTTTTAACTCATTTAAGTAAAATTTGGCAATCATTTGGCTGTCCACCTGCCTTAACCGTTGTTTATTCGCCGCATGGTCGGATGGACTTCCCGGTACTGTGCCGCTTCCGGTGCAGGGATGGAGGAGATGACCCGTGGACGCGTCACAATCGTCACTTAGAGTTATTCCAGCGATACCCTTGGTGACAACCGTCGCCCGGCTGATCCTGGGCGGAGTGCTGATCGCAGCGGGCGCGCTCAAGATCGGCAACCCGTCCGACTCCGTCGTGGCGGTCAAGGCATACCAGTTGCTGCCCGAGTCGGTCGCCGTCCCGGTGGGCTACGCCCTGCCGATCCTGGAGATCGTCGTCGGCGTGCTGCTGGTCGTCGGTCTGCTGACCAGGGTGGCGGGAGTCATCGCCGGGCTGCTCATGCTCGCGTTCGTGTTCGGCATCGCCTGGGCCTGGGCGAACGGACTGCGGATCGACTGCGGCTGCTTCGGCGGCGGTGGCCAGCTCGGGGTGGGGCAGGAACCGACCTATTTGCTCGACATCCTGCGCGACTTCGGCCTGGCGCTGCTCGGCGCCTGGACCGTGCGCTTCCCGCCGGGACGCTTCGCACTCGATGCGGCGCTCGGCCTGGCGAGGCGACAACCGTGACCAAGAGGAGACGAAAGATGAGCAAGGGTCAGTCGACGAAACCGGAGCCGAAGTCGGCTCGTGAAAAGATCAGGGAACAGCAGGCCGCGGCCCGGGTCCAGGAGCGGCGCAGGCGGGTGGTGACCTACGTCACGGCCGGGGTGGTCGCCGTGGCCGCCGTCGGGCTCGGCATGTGGTACGCGGCCAGCACCTCCCGCTCGGAGGAGGCCACCGGAGCCCTCGCCCCGATCACGGTGCAGCCCGACGGCAGCGTCGTGATGGCCAAGGCGGGCGTCATCCGGCCCCTGCTCGACATCTACGAGGACTTCCAGTGCCCCGCCTGCAAGGAGGCGGAACGGGTCAGCGGGCAGACCTTCAAGAACCTCGCCGCCGAAGGCCTGGCCAAGGTCGTCTACCACCCCATCACGATCTTCTCGCAGGAGCCGACCCGGTCCAACTCGCTGCGCGCGGGCAACGCCGCCCGCTGCGTCGCCGACGGCAAGCAGTGGATGAGCTTCCACGAGCTGCTCTTCAAGAACCAGCCCTCCGAGACCGCAGAGGGCTTCCAACCGAGCCAGCTCGTCGAGCTGGGCAAGGAGGCCGGGGTGACGGACCCCGCGTTCGAGCAGTGCGTCACCTCGGGCAAGCACACCCAGGCGCAGCTCTCATACAGCAAGAAGATCTCCGAGGAGCAGAAGCTCACGCATACGCCAACGGTGAAACTGAACGGCGTAGAACTCGACAATCCGGTTATCTTTAGCCCACAGGAGTTGCGTAAAGCGGTGACGAAGGCGGCTAAGTAGGCGTGCTTCCGCTACCCTCACCTGACATGCCCCTTGCCTCGATTCCCAGCCCTTCCCAAGGGGTCTGGTATCTCGGAATCATCCCGATCCGGGCTTACGCACTCTGCATCGTCCTCGGCGTCATCGTCGCGGTCTGGCTGAGCGAGCGCCGCTGGCGCGCCCGCGGCGGCCAGAAGGGGACGATGATCGACATCGCGGTCCCCGCGGTCATCTTCGGCCTGATCGGCGGCCGCCTCTACCACGTCATCACCGACTGGCAGACCTACTTCGGCAGCCGCGCGATCAAGGAGCCGTACCAGGCGCTGTTCATCTGGGAAGGCGGTCTCGGCATCTGGGGCGCGGTCGCGCTCGGCGGAGTCGGCGTCTGGTGGGCCGCGCGCAATCGCGGCATCTCCACGAGCGCCATCGCCGACGTGGTCGCCCCTGGCATCGTCTTCGGCCAGGCGATCGGCCGCTGGGGCAACTGGTTCAACCAGGAGCTGTACGGCGGGCCGACCACGCTGCCGTGGGGGCTGGAGATCGACGTCGACCACGGCGGCGAACCCGGCGTCCTCTACCACCCGACCTTCCTGTACGAGTCGATCTGGGATGTGGCGCTCGGCTTCGTCCTCATCTTCGCGGGGCGGCGCTTCACGCTGCACCACGGGCGGCTGTTCGCCCTCTACGTCGCCGGATACACCCTCGGCCGCTTCTGGATCGAAGGGCTGCGGATCGACCCGGTCGGCGGCGTCGACCACGCCGTGGAGTTCCTCGGGCTGCGGGTCAACCAGTGGACCTCGATCGTGGTGTTCCTCGGAGCGCTGGTCTACTTCTGGCTCACGAGGAATAAGGAGGGCGCCGAGATCGTCGTACCGGAGTCGGCGGGAGTCGATCCGGCCCACGCGACCGGCCAGGCGGACCCGTCGGAGGCATCCTCCGACGACAAGGCCGCCTCGTCTTCCGATGAGACCCCGTCCTCCGACGAGGGCTCGGCTGACAGGCCCAAGGAAGACGATCCGGTCTCCCAGGACCGGCCGGAGACACCCGACGACGAGGCCGTGACCAAGGAGAAGAACTCGCGATGACCGGCAGCGCGGAGGTCCACCACCAGCATCGTGACGTCACCGGAGGCTGGTTGCGGCCCTCGGTGTTCGGTGCGATGGACGGCCTGGTGTCGAACTTCGCGCTCATCGCGGGCATCGCCGGAGGCACCGGCAACACCAAGGTCATCGCCCTCGGCGGCGTCGCGGGCCTCGCCGCCGGAGCCCTGTCCATGGCGGGCGGCGAGTACGTCTCCGTGGCCAGCCAGCGCGAGCTGGCCCAGGCCGAGATCGCCGTCGAACGACGCGAGCTCGCCAGCTATCCGGAGGCCGAGCAGGCCGAGCTGGCGCAGACCTTCGTCGACAAGGGCGTGACTCCCGACCTGGCCGCCGAGGTGGCCAGGCAGATCTCCCGCAATCCCGACCGGGCGCTGGAGGTCCACGCCCGCAACGAGTTGGGGGTCGCGCCCGGCGAGCTGCCGTCGCCGGTCGTGGCCGCGGTGTCGTCGTTCCTGTCGTTCAGCGCGGGGGCGTTGCTGCCGTTGCTGCCGTACCTGTTCGGGGTGAAGGGGTTGGCGGTGTCGGCGGTGGTGTCCTGCGTGGCGCTGTTCGCGGCGGGGGCGGCGGTGTCGGCCGTTACGGCGCGCACGTGGTGGTTCTCCGGGCTCCGGCAACTCCTCGTCGGCGCCCTGGCAGCCGGAGTCACCTTCGGCCTCGGCAACCTGATCGGGGCGTCGGGGCTGTGATGGCCCGCAGAAGAGCCCCGGGCGGCGGCCGCTCCAGCGGGACCCCGGGCGGGCGGTCCGGCGGGAACCGGGGCGGGCGGCCTGAAGACTTGGGCGGCGCGGGGCCGGACGGCACGGGCCACCCCAGCGGCGGCTGGCCGAACGCCGGCGGCTCCTTCGGCGCCTATGACGCCGGCGGCCCCTCCGGCGCTCCCGGCCCTCATGGGACTTCTGGTGCTTATGGCGCTCCCGGCCTTCACGGGACTTCTGGTGCTCCCGGTGCCTTTACCGGTCAGGGGGGGGCTCATGGCGTTCATGATCCTCTCGGCTCTCACGGAACTTCAGGCGCATGGGGTGCTTCAGACGCACGCGGTGCTTCAAGCGCACGCGGTGCTTCGGACGCGCGTGGTGCTTCAGGCACACGTGGTGCCGATAGTGACTTAGGCCCTGGTCGTGCCGGTGGCTCGGGTGGCCCCGGTACCGCCAGCGGCGGTTGGTCCGCCACGGGTACTGGCGGCTGGTCTGCGGCACCCGGCGACGGCACCGGTGGCGTTGGCGGCTGGTCTGCGGCACCTGGCGACGGTGCCGGTGGCGTTGGCGGCTGGTCTGCGGCCGGCGGCGACGCCGGCAACGTCAGCGGTGGCTGGTCCGCGGCAGGCATGGGTGACGAGGGTCAGGCCCCGGTGGGCGAGGGCGGTGGGCGTCGTGGCCGCGCGGGCAGGCGCCGGGCGCAAACCCCGCAGGACGGCCTGCGACAGTCCGCGGCCGACGCGGGACCTCAGCCCGGGCCCGCAGACGGCGGTGGCCATCGGGCCGCGGGTGACGGCGGCGGGCGTCGCGGTCGTGCGGGCAGGCGCCGGGCACCGGCCCAGGAAGACGGTACGCAGCGATCGACCGGCCCCCTGCCGATCCCTCCCGGCGACGGCGGGCCCCAGTCCATGCCCGCTGATCCCGGACAGTGGGCGATGTCCGCTGGCGATGGCGGCCCCCAAGCAGCAGCCCCCGGCGGTCGCCGGGCGAGGTCTGATGGGGATGGTGGTCATCCAGAGGCGCCGGGGGACGGCGGTCGGCGGGCCCGTGGCCGAGGCGGCCGCCGGGCGGCGGCCTCCGACACCGATGCTCATCGGGTACCGGGCCCTGACACCGGAGGACACCGGGCCGCGGATTCAAACACCGACGGACGTTGGGCCGCAGGCTCGGACACCGGAGGCCATCGGGCGGCAGGCCCTGACACTGGAGGGCATCGAGCGAGCCCGGACACTGGTGGACATCGGGCGGCAGGCTCGGACACCGGTGGACATCAGGCGAGCCCTGACGCTGGAGGGTATCGGGCGAGCCCTGACACTGGTGGACATCGGGCGACGAGCCCGGACGCTGGTGGACATCGAGGTTCGGGCACCGGCGGTCATCAGGCGGTGGGTTCCGATACCGGTGGGCGGCGGGCCGCGGGTGGTGGGCGTCGGGGGAAGGCTTGGGACGTCGGTGAGCGTCAGGCGAGAGGCACGGACGCCGACTGGCTCGGCGACTCCGGTGGGCTGGACGGCCTCGACGGGGTAGGCGACGTCGACAGGAGCGGCGAGCCCGACAGGAAACGGGCGACGATCGACACGAGCGACCCGGATTGGGTGGCCAAAGCGGCGTCGTCGTCGCGGAAACGAGGTCAGCGGCAGCCGTCCGACTGGCAGTTCCCGGTGCTCACCGGCTGGGGCCTGCGCCCGGAGCAGCAGCGGCTGATCGTCATCATCGTCTCGGTCGTCGCCGTGCTCGCCGGCGGGGTCGGCCTGGTGATCGCCATCACCTCCATCGGCGAGTACGCGCCGGAACAGCGGGTCAGCGCCGCCCTGGTCGGTCCTGACACGACCCTGCCGCAGGTGTTCCAGGGCTGGAGCTCACCCAAGCTGTTCGACCCGGTCGCCGACAGGGCCAAGGACGCCAAGGCGCTCACCGAGAAGGAGGTCTTCGGCCAGAACGAGCTCGCCGTCAAGAAGAAGCTCAAGCTCAAACTCGTCGCCAAGAAACTCGACGCCAACTGCTCCGCCGCGCTGTGGGGCGGGTCCCTGGTCGAACAGGTGTCGGACGCCGGATGCACCCAGGTGGCCCGCGGCCTCTACATCAGCTCTGACAACCGGTACGTCGCCCAGTACACGCTGCTCAATCTCAAGGACGGCGAGTCGGCCGGAGCGCTGGTCGAGTCCTTGAAGACCATCTACCGAGGCGGATGGGCGCGCCCGCTGTCCTCCTCCAAGGGCACGTTCCCCGCCGGAGGGTACTCGGAGGCGGGCGGCTACGCCCTCGGACACTATGTCGGGCTGGTGTGGCTCGGCAGGCTGGACGGTACGGAGGCCACCGCGAAGGACGACTTCGTCTCGCTCACGCTGGCACTGCGGGGCGCGGAGAAGGCCGTCTACCGCCGCGTCGTCACGATCACGGGACCGGCCTCCTGATGTCGCGCCGAGTCGTCATCCCCGTCGTGATCGCCACCGCGCTGGCCGTCGCCGTCGCCGGCTGGTTGTGGCTGCGCCGCGACAACCCCCGTCCCGCCAGTTTCCACGCCGAGTCCACCTCCGCCTTCTACACCTCCATCGACACCCGCCAGAATGACCCCGCGCCCCTGACCCTGCAAGAGGTCTTCACTCCGGCGACGGAGAACGTCGACTCCATGCGGCGGCAGGCGACGGAGCAGTTCACCGACTGCGCCGACGCCCTCTGGGGCGCCTCGGCCACGGGCTGCACCCAGGCGCTCCAGGCCACCTACCAGGGGACGTCGATGACGGGCCAGTTCGTCATCTTCAACATGACCGACGGACGCGCGGCCGACGCCCTGGTGGCGGCGCTGGGCAAGGACGGGTTCGTCCACCAGGGCATCGTGTTCGACGCCGCCGGCAGCCGTGCGCAGGCCCGCGCCATGGGCCACTACGTGACCGTGAGCTGGGCCGGCGGCCGCCAATCCGTTGAGCGTCTGACCACCGCCCTCGTCGCGCTGGACGGGCTCGGCCGCGTCGTCCAGAGCCGCATCGTCAACGCAACCTGAACCGGGCAAAGGCTGCGCGGCCGGCTGGGCCTGCACGGGCTGCCGCGCCCGTGAGAGCTTGCGACCGACGGACGCGGCGCAGCGCGTCGAGGATGGTGACGTGCACCCGGCCGTGGCCCGCTGGGTGGGTGTGATCCGATTCGGGGCTGGTCGGTCGGGTGCGGGGCGTGATCTGGGTGGTAGGCCGAGATCGGCTGCGGGTGTGGATGACCCCGTGGGTTGGCTGATCCGGGTGGTCGGCGGGTTGGGGCCGAGCCACGCGGCTGCCGGGGCGCGTTGGGCGGTGGTGGTACGGCTGGAGACTGGAGGTTCGGTCAGGCGGGTGTGATCGTCTTCAGGGCTGAGACCGTGGTGGAGACCGCCTTTTGGAGGTCGTTCAGGCGGTGGAGCGGGGCCTCGATCGGGGTCAGGTCCTCAGACCATGGGGCGGCCTCGGAGATGAGGGCCCGTGCCTCGCGTTTGGTCAGGGTCGTGCCCTGGGCGCGGGCCACCGCGATGAGGGCCTCACGCCAGGTGTTGGCCAGCTTGGCGTGCCCGTTGTCGAGGATCCTGCGCACCACCGAGGCGGCCTCGCCGTCCGGCGGCGGAAGGCGTACGGCGTCGAGGGCGCCGGCGGCGGCGCTCAGCGTGTAGACGGTGGACAGGGCGTCCGGCAGGGGAGGGAGGTCGTCGCCGTGCACGCGTACGTGGGAGGCGCGGGTCGCCAGGAGCACGCGCGGGAGCGCGGCCTCCAGGCCGGGCGGGAGGGCGATGTCGACGCGGTCGCAGGCGGCGGCGTACGGCTTGGCCAGCCAGGTCGCGAGCTTGACCCGGGGCTGGGTGAGGTTCTTGGGCCATTCGCCCACCAGCAGATCCGTGTCGGGCTGCGGTGACAGGGCGGGGGCCGCGTTCCGGGCGGATTCGATCGCCTGCGGGCCCTGCGTGTAGATGGCGGTGGCCAGACGGCTCAGACGGGACGCCGCGGCCGGGCGGGTCTTGGTGGTGGGGCGGAGGATGTAGAGATCGGCGGCGGAGCCGATGGCCTCTGCGCCGAAATAGCGATTGAAATCCGGGTGGACGGCCTCGTAGGCGAGATTGAGCTCCGAGAGGGACTGCTGGACCTTCAACGCCAGCATGGGGGTGCGTTCGCTGGCCCCGTAGGCGAGCAGGATCCGTCCGTCGTCCTTGAGCCCCTCCACGGCGCGTGCCACGAACAGGCTCGCGCCCTCGGGCGTGTACGGCGGGTCGGTGAGCGCCAGGTCGTTGCCCCTGGCCGAGGCGGGCAGGCCGAGTCGCAGGTCGGCCCAGCGGGTGCGGACGCCGAGGCCCTGCTCGTCGATGTAGGCCAGGATGCGCTCGTCGATGTCGACCACCGTGACGTCGGTCTCCGGGTGGACCAGCTTGACGGCCAGGGAGGTCAGGTCGTGATCGCCCACGCACAGCAGGCTCGCGCCCGGGAGCCAGAAACGGGCGCCCAGCAGCAGGGCGCGGCGCAGGACGGTTTCCGGAGTGGCGGACACGTGGTCGAGCACGTGCCTGGCACGTGGGGCGCGGGCGATGAGCGTGGTGAGGCGTTCGAGGACGTTGGTGTAATGAGGGACGAGGTGGGCCACCGGGTCCTCTGGTGGTGGCGCCAGGGCGATGAGGTCCTGGTAGTCGGGGGTGTGAGCGAGCGGCACCCGGAATGTGTCGTCCCGCGGCAGGCGGAATGTCTCCCCCTCCTGAAGGGGGCTCCGAGGAGCGCGGTCGTCCTTCCTGTGCTCCAGAGGCAGCTCGCGTAGCAGGGCCTCGATGGTGCGGCGGGAGGTGGCGGTGTGCCGGATGAGCTCGGGCAGGGTCCACCATTGGCCGTCGCAGAGCAGGGTCAGCGCATGTCTCAGCCGTCTGCTGTCCGCGCCCGCCTCGGCGAGCAGGCGTTCCACCCCATCACGCTCCATGGGGGCAACCCTATCGAGGCCAGGCCCCAAAGCAGCCTGCTGGAGCGCCCGGAGCGATCATCAGGGAACCCGGGACGATCTCAGACGGCCCACCAGTGGTGATGGGGCCTGAGAGGGCCACACCGGTGGGGTGGGGGCGTCTGGTGCGTCGAAAGGGGCGAACTGGAGGGGTGAGGGGGTGGGCCGGACGGTGAACATCCGGGGGCTGGTCCTGGGAGGGGGCGGGATCCGCTCCCTGTGACGTATTTCGCTGCTCAGAATCGGGAATTTCTGGGCCCATGTCCGTGGTTTGGGATAGCGAGTTCGGATGTCGGGATTGGGGCCAAATGTTCGCAATGCGGACGTGCCGGGCACCATTCCGGCAGGGTGTTGTAACCTCTACCCACGATATGCAGCAGGGCCAACGTCGTCCCCGCCTGTAGAGCAGTTCGAGACAGACGATGACGACGGGAGGGATTAAATGCCTGCTGCCCACCTCGGGTTCCCCGAGCCCCAGGGCCTCTACCACCCCGCCAACGAGCATGATGCCTGCGGTGTCGCCATGGTCGCCGACGTCGCCGGACGCCGAGGGCACGGGATCGTGGTCAAGGCGCTGACGGCACTGTGCAATCTTGATCATCGGGGGGCCAAGGGTAGCGAGCCGGACACCGGCGACGGAGCCGGGATCCTGACGCAGATCCCCGATGAGTTCTACCGCGCGAGCGTGTCGTTCGCGCTGCCCCCCGCCGGTGCGTACGCCACCGGCATCGGCTTCCTGCCGAGTGACGAGCAGGCCAGGGCCGTGGCCGTGCGCCTGATCGAGGAGATCGCGGCCGAGGAGGGCCTGACCGTGCTCGGCTGGCGGGAGTTGCCGGTCGACCGGGCCCTGCCCGGCCCGAGCGCCCGCGCCGTCATGCCGCACTTCGCCCAGTTGTTCGTCGCCGACCCCGAGGGCCGGGAGGGGCTGGAGCTGGACCGGCTCGCGTTCTGCCTGCGCAAGCGGGCCGAGCACGAGGCCGAGGTCTACTTCCCCTCGCTGTCGGCCAGGACGATCGTCTACAAGGGTATGCTCACGCCCGACCAGGTCGAGCCGTTCTTCCCCGACCTGAGCGACGAGCGTTACGAGAGCGCGATCGCGCTGGTGCACTCGCGCTTCTCCACCAACACCTTCCCCAGTTGGCCGCTGGCCCACCCCTACCGCTACATCGCCCACAACGGCGAGATCAACACGGTCAAGGGCAACCGCAACTGGATGCGTGCCCGCGAGGCGATGCTGGCCTCTGCCCACATCCCGGGCGAAATTTCACGACTTTTCCCCATCTGTGACCCGGATGGCAGTGACACCGCCAGCTTCGACGAGGCCCTCGAACTCCTCCACATCGGCGGCCGGAGCCTGCCCCACGCCGTTCTGATGATGATCCCGGAGGCGTGGGAGAACCACACCGAGATGGACCCCGCCCGCCGGGCGTTCTACGAGTTCCACTCCACGATGATGGAGGCCTGGGACGGCCCCGCCTCGATCACGTTCACCGACGGCACCCTCGCCGGCGCCGTGCTCGACCGCAACGGGCTGCGCCCCGGCCGCTTCTGGGTGACCGCCGACGGCCTGGTCGTGCTGGCCTCCGAGGCCGGCGTGCTCGACTTCAGGCCCGAGGACGTGGTCAGGAAGGGCCGCCTGCAGCCCGGCCGCATGTTCCTCATCGACACCGCCCGCGGCAAGATCATCGAAGACGACGAGATCAAGGCCGAACTGGCCGCCGAGCTGCCCTACGAGGACTGGCTGCACGCGGGGCTCGTCCGCTTCGAGGAACTGCCCGCGCGCCAGTGCGAGATCCCCACGCACGAGGCGCTCGTCAAGCGGCAGCAGACCTTCGGCTACACCGAGGAAGAGCTGCGCGTCATCCTGTCGCCGATGGCCAAGGCCGGTGCCGAGCCGATCGGCTCCATGGGCACCGACACGCCCGTCGCCGTGCTGAGCGAGAAGCCTCGGCTGCTGTTCGACTACTTCACGCAGTTGTTCGCGCAGGTCACGAACCCGCCGCTGGACGCCATCCGTGAAGAGCTGGTCACCTCGCTGGCCAGCACCCTCGGCCCCGAGGGCAACCTGCTCAACCCGGGGCCCGCGTCGTGCCGTCAGCTCGTGCTGCCGTATCCGGTGATCGACAACGACGAACTCGCCAAGATCATCCACATCAACGACGAGCACGACCTGCCCGGCTTCCACCCCTACGTCATCAGCGGCCTGTACGAGGTCGCCGGCGGCGGCCAGGCGCTGCTGCGCCGGCTGCAGGAGATCAGGGCCGAGGCGTCCCAGGCGATCGCCGACGGCGCCCGCGTCATCGTGCTGAGCGACCGCGGCTCGTCCGACGCGCTGGCGCCGATCCCGTCGCTGCTGCTGACCGGCGCGGTGCACCACCACCTGATCCAAGAGAAGACCCGCACCAAGATCGGCCTGGTGGTCGAGACCGGCGAGGCCCGCGAGTGCCACCACATGGCGCTGCTCATCGGCTACGGCGCCGCCGCGATCAACCCCTACCTCGCCATCGAGACCGTCGAGGACCTGGTCGACACCGGCGCGCTGCAGCTCGACAAGCACAAGGCCGTGCGCAACCTGATCAAGGCCTATGGCAAGGGCGTCATCAAGGTCATGTCCAAGATGGGCGTCTCCACGGTGGCCTCCTACACCGGCGCGCAGATCTTCGAGGCGCTCGGGCTGAGCCAGGAGGTCATCGACTCCTGCTTCGCCGGCACCACCTCGCGCCTGGGCGGCGTCGGGTTCGACGTGCTGGCCAAGGAGGTCGAGGGGCGCCACCGCCACGCCTACCCGAGGGTGGAGAACGCCCACCGCAGGCTCCAGGTCGGCGGCGAGTACCAGTGGCGGCGCGAGGGCGAGCCCCATCTGTTCAACCCCGAGACCGTCTTCAAGCTGCAGCACGCCACCAGGACCCGCCGCTACGAGATCTTCAAGGAGTACACGAACCTCGTCGACTCCCAGGCGGAGCGGCTGATGACCCTGCGCGGCCTGTTCAAGCTGCGCAAGGGCGAGCCGATCCCGATCGAGGAGGTCGAGCCGGCCTCGGAGATCGTCAAGCGGTTCTCGACGGGCGCGATGTCGTACGGCTCCATCTCCATGGAGGCCCACGAGACGCTCGCCATCGCGATGAACCGGCTCGGTGGCAAGTCCAACACCGGCGAAGGCGGCGAGGACCCCGAGCGCCTGTACGACGCCACCCGCCGCAGCGCCATCAAGCAGGTGGCCTCGGGCCGGTTCGGCGTCACCAGCGAATACCTGGTGAACGCGGCCGACCTGCAGATCAAGATGGCCCAGGGCGCCAAGCCGGGCGAGGGCGGCCAGCTCCCCGGCCACAAGGTCTACCCCTGGATCGCCAAGACCAGGCACTCCACGCCCGGCGTCGGCCTCATCTCGCCGCCGCCGCACCACGACATCTACTCGATCGAGGACCTGGCCCAGCTCATCCACGACCTGAAGAACTCCAACCCGCAGGCCAGGGTCCACGTGAAGCTGGTCGCCGAGGTCGGTGTCGGCACGGTCGCGGCGGGCGTGTCCAAGGCGCACGCCGACGTGGTGCTCATCTCCGGGCACGACGGCGGCACCGGCGCCTCGCCGCTGACCTCGCTCAAGCACGCGGGCGCGCCATGGGAGCTCGGCCTGGCCGAGACCCAGCAGACCCTGCTGCTGAACGACCTGCGCGACCGCATCGTCGTCCAGGTCGACGGTCAGCTCAAGACCGGCCGCGACGTCGTCATCGCCGCCCTGCTCGGCGCCGAGGAGTACGGCTTCGCCACCGCGCCCCTCGTCGTCAGCGGCTGCGTGATGATGCGGGTCTGCCACCTCGACACCTGCCCCGTGGGCGTCGCCACGCAGAACCCGGAGCTGCGCAAGCGCTTCACCGGCAAGCCGGAGTTCGTGGTCAACTTCTTCGAGTTCATCGCAGAGGAGATCCGCGAATACCTGGCCGAACTGGGCTTCCGCTCGCTCGACGAGGCGATCGGGCACGTCGAGATGCTCGACATGTCGGCGGCCGAGGACCACTGGAAGGCTAGCGGCCTGGACTTGGCGCCGATCCTGCACCGGCCCGAGCTGCCCGCGGGCACCGCGCTGCGCAGGCTCGTCGAGCAGGACCACGGCCTGACGCAGGCGCTGGACAACACCCTCATCCAGCTCGCCGAGGGCGCGCTGAAGGACGGCACCCCGGTCACGCTGGAGCTGCCCATCCGCAACGTCAACCGCACGGTCGGCACCATGCTCGGCTACCAGGTGACCAAGCGGTACGGCGGCAAGGGCCTGCCCGACAACACCATCGACATCTCCTTCACCGGTTCGGCGGGCAACTCGTTCGGCGCGTTCCTGCCGCGCGGCATCACGCTGCGCCTGACCGGCGACGCCAACGACTACCTCGGCAAGGGCCTGTCCGGCGGGCGGATCACCGTCCGGCCGCACGAGGAGGCCCCACTGGACGGCCACATCATCTCCGGCAACGTCGCCCTTTACGGGGCCACCTCCGGCGAGGTGTTCATCCGCGGCGTCGTGGGCGAACGGTTCTGTGTGCGCAACTCCGGCGCCACGGCGGTCGTCGAGGGCGTGGGCGACCACGGCTGCGAGTACATGACCGGCGGCAGGGCCGTGGTGCTCGGCCCGACCGGGCGCAACTTCGCGGCCGGAATGTCGGGCGGCATCGCCTACCTGCTGGACCTGAAGCCCGAGCGGGTCAACCGCGAGATGGTCGCCGTCGAGCCGCTCACCGAACAGGACGCCGACTTCCTCAAGGAGACGGTCGAGAAGCACTTCGCGGAGACCGGCTCGCCGGTCGCCAAGGAGCTGCTGGCCGAGTGGGACGAGGCGCTCGCCAGGTTCGGCAAGATCATGCCGACCGACTACAAGAGGGTGCTGGCAGCCGCCGAGGCCGCCCGCATCGAAGGCAGGGACATCGACGAGGCGGTCATGGCGGCCGCGGTTCAGAGCTAAGGGAGGCGCACCGATGGCTGACCCCAAGGGTTTTCTCACGCACGACCGGGAGCTGCCCGCACGCCGCCCCGTGGACGTCCGCATCAGCGACTGGCAAGAGGTCTACCAGGACTTCTCGCAGGAGAAGCTGACCAAGCAGGCGGCCCGCTGCATGGACTGCGGCATCCCGTTCTGCCACAACGGCTGCCCGCTGGGCAACCTCATCCCCGAGTGGAACGACCTCGTCTTCCGCACCGACTGGCGCGAGGCGATCGAGCGGCTGCACGCCACGAACAACTTCCCCGAGTTCACCGGCAGGCTCTGCCCGGCTCCGTGTGAGGCGGCGTGCGTGCTCGGCATCAACTCCGACCCGGTGGCGATCAAGCGGGTCGAGGTCGAGATCATCGACCGGGCGTTCGCCGAGGGCTGGGTGATCCCGCAGCCCCCGGCGGTCAAGACCGGCAGGAAGGTCGCGGTCGTCGGCTCGGGCCCCGCGGGGCTCGCCGCCGCCCAGCAGCTCACCAGGGCCGGGCATGACGTGGTCGTGTTCGAGCGCGCCGACAGGATCGGCGGGCTGCTGCGTTACGGCATCCCCGAGTTCAAGATGGAGAAGCGGCACATCGAGCGCCGCCTGGAGCAGATGCGCGCCGAGGGCACCGAGTTCCGCACCGGGGTGAACGTCGGCGTCGACGTCACCGCCGCCGAGCTGCGCGAGCAGTTCGACGCCGTGGTGCTGGCCGGTGGCGCGACCCAGTGGCGTGACCTGCCGGTGGCCGGGCGCGAGCTCAAGGGCGTCTACCAGGCGATGGAGTACCTGCCGCTGTCCAACAAGGTCCAGGAGGGCGACCTTCCGGCTTCGCCCGTCTCGGCCGAGGGCAAGCACGTGGTCGTGATCGGCGGCGGCGACACCGGCGCCGACTGCATCGGCACGGCGATCCGCCAGGGCGCCAGGTCGGTCACCCAGCTCGAGATCATGCCGCAGCCGCCGAGCTCCAGGCCGGGCAGCCAGCCGTGGCCGACCTACCCCATGCTGTTCAAGATGGAAAGCGCCCACGAGGAGCTGGAGGACGGCGGGGGAGCGCGCGTGTACGCGGTCTCCACCACCGAGTTCGTCGGCGACGCCGACGGCAACGTGCGGGCGCTGCGCCTGGTCGAGGTCGAGGGGCCGCAGAAGGGCTTCAAGCCGATCCCCGGCACCGAGCGGGAGATCCCGGCCGAGCTGATCACCCTGTCCATGGGCTTCCTCGGGCCGGAGAAGGGCTCGCTGCTGCAGGACCTGGCCGAGGCCGGCGGCGACGGCTTCTACGACGCCAGGGGGAACCTCACGCGGGACAAGACCTACATGTCCAAGGTGGACGGCGTCTTCGTGGCCGGAGACATGGGGCGCGGGCAGTCGCTCATCGTGTGGGCCATCGCCGAGGGGCGGGCTGCCGCCTCGGGCGTGGACCGGTTCCTGACCGGGGACACGGCGCTGCCGTACCCGATCCTGCCGACCGCCAGGCCGCTGGTCTGACGGACAGCCGAAACGACGGCCCGGCCCTCCCGGCCGGGCCGTCGCCTCATGGGGCCCGGATTCTCGCGGGGACGCAGTCGCGGGCCTGCTGGAGGCCGCGTCGGTGGCGCGGGAGATGACCAGCCGCTGGCCCGGCGCCTGGATCGGGGTCAGCACCTCGAAATCGACGCTCAGCGGCCCCGCCGTCGCGTGCAGCAGCGCGCCCGTAGACCTTGACGTCGCGCTCGTTCCACAACCGGGCGAACTCCGCGCTGTGCGAGGTGATCTCCTCGACCAGCTCCGCCAGGGTGGCTGTTCCCCACCAAAAGCGATCAGCGGGGTATTCGTGTAGGGCCCAGATGGGGCCCGAGTCCTTTTCGTCTCACATAAGCTGAAATTTCAGTAGTCAGTTGCATCACCCGGTTTGTACAGGGAAGATGCAGATTCTGCGACAGGTCGGCGGATGGGGGAGCAATGCGGCGGGTCGCCTCTGTTGTGTCGGCGGTCACCGCCCTGATCACCATCGCCGCGTGTGCGTCCACGCCGCTCGCCAAGCCCGCCGCCGCCCGTCACGCCCAGTCCGGCGAATACCTGGTCTTCTACGCCCAAGGACGGCATCAGGAAGCGCTGGACGCCGTCGCGCGGGCCGGGGGCAGCACCGTGGGGGAGGACGGCAGGCTCGGCTACCTCATGGCCACGGGCGGTCGCGACGGGTTCGCGGAGAAACTCGGGACGAACCAGGCCATCGTGGGCGTGTCCTCGGACCGGCGCGCCATCGGCTTCGCCACCGACCACCGCGCCGAGCCGACCACCGACCACCGCGCAGGACCGGCCGCCGCCCGCCGTACCGGGTCCGGGGCGTTCCCCGACGCGTCGGCGCTGGCCAACGGCAGCTCGGGAGAGCCGCTGGCGGGCCGTCAGTGGGACATGCGGATGATCGGCGCGGACCGCGCGCACGCCAAGGCCCCCGGCAACAAGAAGGTGCTGGTCGGCGTCCTCGACACCGGCGTGGACGGCAAGCACCCCGACATCGCCCCCAACTTCAACCGCGAACTCAGCCGCAACTTCGTCACCGACCGGCCCAAGGACGAGAAGGGCAAGACGCTCGACGGCCCCTGCGAGGCCGCCGGCTGCAAGGACCCCGTGGACGTGGACGACGACGGCCACGGCACCCACGTGGCCAGCACGATCGCCTCCCCGATCAACGGCGTCGGCATCGCCGGGGTGGCGCCCGACGTCCAGATCGTGAACATCCGGGCAGGACAGGACTCCGGGTTCTTCTTCCTCAAGCCCAGCCTCGACGCGCTCACCTACGCCGCCGACATCGGCGTGGACGTCGTGAACATGAGCTACTACGTCGACCCCTGGCTGTTCAACTGCCCGGCCAACAAGTCCGACACCAAGAAGGAACAGCTCGAACAGCAGGCCATCATCACCGGCATGCAGCGGGCCATCGACTACGCCCGCAAGAAGAACGTCACGATCATCTCCGCCCTCGGCAACGGCTCGACCGACCTCGGCCGCCCCGAGATCGACTCCGTCAGCCCCGGCTACCCCAAGGGCCAGGAGAAGGAGCGCAAGGTCGACAACTCCTGCATCAACGTGCCGGCCGAGTCCGACGGCGTCATCTCCGTCTCCGCGGTGGGCCCGTCCGGGCGCAAGGCCGTCTACAGCGACTACGGAATCGAACAGACCGATCTGGCCGCGCCCGGCGGGGACGTGCTCGACGGCAAGGGCACCGACGTCGGCCGCTCCATCCTGGCGGCCGCCCCCGAGCACGTGCTGCGGGCCACCGGCCGGATCGACGCCTCGGGCAAACCCAAGGGCGTGGACGTCGTACGGGACTGCCACAAGCGCCCCTGCTCCTACTACCAGTACCTCGACGGCACCTCCATGGCCGCCCCGCACGCCACGGGCGTCGCCGCGATCCTCGTCAGCCGCTTCGGCAAGCCGGGTCCCGGCGGACTCACCCTCGCTCCCGACACCGTCGAGAAGCTGCTCTACCAGACCGCCGACGAGAAGTCCTGCCCGACGCCGCGCGGGTTCGTCTACAAGTCGTATGGTCAAAGTGAGACACATCAATGCGAGGGCGGCGAGTCCCGCAACGGCTTCTACGGCCACGGGATCGTGGACGCCTGGAAGGCGGCAACCTCCGAACCATGATGTATCGCCTCATCGCGAACGCCGCGATGGTGGTGCACTTCGCCTTTCTCGCCTACCTGGCGCTGGGCGGGTTTGTGGCGTTGCGGTGGCGGCGGACGATCTGGGCGCACCTGGCCGTCGTCACCTGGGGCATGCTGTCGATCATCACCCCCATCGAGTGCCCCCTGACCGTCCTCGAAGACTGGGGACGCCGTAAGGGCGGGGAAGCGGGCCTGCCGGCCAGCGGGTTCATCGATCACTACATCGAGGGAGTGATCTACCCGGAGCAGTACACGAACTTGGTACGACTGGGGGTCGCCGTTCTCGTTCTGTTCTCCTATCTCCTGTACGTTCTCCGTCGTCAGTGACTGCCAAGTGGTCTGTACCAATTAAGGTAGGACTCGTGACTCGTCGCGCGAAAATCGTCTGCACCCTAGGCCCCGCCACATCGTCCAAAGAGCGCCTCCGCGAGCTGATCGCCGCGGGCATGGACGTGGCACGGTTCAACCTCAGCCATGGCAATCATGACATGCACAGAGAGGTCTACGACCGGGTCAAGGAGGTGGCGGCCGACCTCGGCCGCGGCGTAGGCGTCCTCGCCGACCTCCAAGGCCCCAAGATCCGCGTCGGCACGTTCGAGGAAGGCCCCGTCAGGCTGGGGTTCGGCGACGTCTTCACCATCACCACCGAAGACGTCCCCGGCGACCGCGAGCAGGTCTCCACCACCTACAAGGGGCTGCCGAAGGACGTGCGTCCCGGTGACACGATCCTCGTCGACGACGGTCGCCTCGTGCTCGAGGCCACCCGCGTCGACGGCGAGCGCATCATCACCCGCGTCGTCATCGGCGGCATGATCTCCGACAACAAGGGCCTCAACCTGCCGGGCGTCAACGTCAGCGCCCCCGCCCTGACCGACAAGGACGAAGCCGACCTGCGCTGGGCGCTGCGCACCGGCTTCGACATGATCGCCCTGTCGTTCGTCCGCCGCCCGTCCGACGCCGACGTGGTGCGCAACATCATGGAGCAGGAGGCCGTGCGCCTGCCGCTGCTCGCCAAGATCGAGAAGCCGCAGGCGGTCGAGCGCCTCCCCGAGATCGTCGAGGCGTTCGACGGCATCATGGTGGCCCGCGGCGACCTGGGCGTCGAACTGCCCCTGGAGCAGGTCCCGATCGTGCAGCGGCGCATCATCGAACTGTGCCGCGAGAAGGCCCGCCCGGTCATCGTCGCCACCCAGATGCTCGACTCGATGATGAACGCCCCGCGCCCCACCCGCGCGGAAGCCTCCGACGTGGCCTACGCGGTCATGGACGGCGCCGACGCGGTCATGCTGTCGGGCGAGACCTCCGTCGGCAACTACCCGATCGAGGCCGTCTCCACGATGGACCGCATCGCCTGCGCCGCGGAAGAGACGTCCCTGCACGCCACCCACACGCTCGACCGCATGCCGGAGACGACCGGCGGCGCGATCGCGCGGGCCGCGGCCGAAGTGGGGGCCATCGTGGGGGCCAAGGCGCTGGTGGCCTTCACGATGTCGGGGGAGACCGCGCGGCGGCTGGCCCGCTACCGCTCGCCGATCCCGCTGCTGGCCTTCACCTCGGCGCCCCATGTGCGGGGGCAGCTGTCGTTGACGTGGGGGACCGAGACGTTCCACGTGCCGTTCGTGCACCACACCGATGACATGGTGCGGCAGGTCGAGGCGTCACTTCTGTCCCTGGGCCGCCTCGAGAAGGGCGACAAAGTCGTCATCGTGGCCGGTTCCCCTCCCGGCACCCCGGGCTCCACAAACGCCCTCCGCGTCCACACGATTGGGTCAGCCGTATCCCACGCCCATTGAGCGGGGGTTCAACAAAGCCCATCCCGTACACGCTGCCGTGGCCGACCACCCGCCGCACTCCGGCTGGCGGCCCTCCAGGAAACGGCCTCTGACCCGGGTTGTGGGTTCATTTTGTACGCGCTGCCGTGGTCGGCCACCCGCCGTACTTCGGCTGATGGCCCTCCAGGAAACGGCCCCTGACCCTTCAGCGGCTAGGCGCCGTTACGGAGCGTTTTGTTGGCCTCGGCCGTGGTTCAGGCGGGCACTGTCATGTCTGAGTGGCATGCCCGCCTTGAACCCCCGGGCCCACACCCCGAGTGGCGCTTTTTCAGTCGTTGGTGTGGAGGGCGGTGTTGAGTTCGATGCCGGTGCCCTTGCGGGGGACGGCTTCTACGGTGCCTGACTGGGAGTTTCTGCGGAGCAGGATGCCGGTGGAGCCGGACAGTTCGGCGGCCTTGACGGTTGTGCCGTCGGGGAGGGTGACCTTGGTGCCGGCCGTGACGTACAAGCCTGCTTCCACCACGGAGTCGTCGCCCAGGGAGATGCCCAGGCCCGAGTTGGCGCCCAGGAGGCAGCGGTCTCCGATGGAGATGACCTGCTTGCCGCCGCCGGACAGCGTTCCCATGATCGAGGCGCCGCCGCCCACGTCGGAGCCGTCGCCGACGACGACGCCGGCCGAGATGCGGCCCTCGACCATCGAGGCGCCCAGGGTGCCGGCGTTGAAGTTCACGAAGCCCTCGTGCATGACCGTGGTGCCGCTGGCCAGGTGGGCGCCGAGGCGGACCCGGTCGGCGTCGGCGATGCGCACGCCGGAGGGCAGCACGTAGTCGACCATCCGGGGGAACTTGTCGACCCCGTAGACCGTCACGGCGCCTCTGGCGCGCAGCCGCAGGCGGGTGCGTTCGAAGCCGGGCACCGGGCAGGGGCCGAAGTTGGTCCACGCGACGTTGGCGAGCAGGCCGAAGATGCCGTCGAGGTTCGTGCCGTGGGGCTTGATCAGGCGGGAGGAGATGAGGTGCAGCCGCAGGTAGACGTCGTGGGCGTCCACGGGAGGCTCGGAGAGCTTGGCGATGCCGGTGCGCACCGCCACCACCTCCACGCCCCGTGCGGCGTCGGGCCCCGTCAGCTCGGCGAGCTCTCCGGCCTCGCCGGCGGACAGCCGCTCGGTGCCCGTCTGGGGCGCCTCGCCCAGCTCGGGGTCGGGGAACCAGGTGTCGAGTACGGTGCCGTCGGCGGCGATGGTGGCCAGGCCGACGCCGAACGCGCCGGTCGAGGTGGGATCGATAGCAGTCACGGGGCCAAAAATACCGTTTCGAGGTCAGCCCAGGGCGCCCAGGTCGGCGGAGAGCCAGCGTTCAGGCCGCATCCGGAAGGTGACCAGGACGTTCAGGTCCGAGCCCTGCACGTATCCCGACAGCGCGTCGGGCGGCAGGTAGCGCGCCGCGATGCGGGTCAGGTCGTCCAGCGTGGAGGGGTGGGAGCGCACGAGCGGCCCCTCCACCGACACGTACCGGTAGGTCGGGCTGCTGCGCTGCACCAGTAGTGAGAAGCGGCCCGCCTTCGTGATCAGGTTCGCCTTGAGCGAGTCGCCGTCGGTCAGGAAGCGGATCTCGCCGCCCGGGTCGTAGTCGTACCAGACGGGCACGTTCAACGGCCCTCGTCCATCACCGGCCTCCACGGCCAGGCTCGCGATGTGCGGCTCCGCCAGGAACGCCTTCCGCGCCGCCACGCTCAACGGCATCCGCCCCCACCCCCGTCTTCACTGTTCGTGAGACGGCTATTCCCTGTGGGAGCGTTCCCGAAAGCTCGTTTGTCGCGCTATGGCATTCCGCGACCGTTGTGGCCGTGCGGACGAAGGCCGCCAGCGCCCTCGACCGCGTCCGCTCCGGCCAGGCCAGCACCACGGTCGTCGGCGGGCCGTCCAGCACCGGCACGCAGACCAGGTCGCGTCGCAGTTGGTCCCTGACCGACTCCGGCCCCACCGCGATCAGCCGGCCCAGCGCGACGAGCTGCATCAGGGTCGCGGGGTCGCTGATCTCCCGCTGCTGCCCCGGCCAGCAGGGCGTCGGGTCGTCGTCCAGGTCTGCCAGGCGCACGAAGGCCCGTCCGGCCAGCCGGTGCCCGGACGACAGGATCGCGATGCTCGCCTCCACGCGCAGCGGCTCGCTGTCGAAGCCGGTCAGGTCCTCGTACGGGCTGTGCAGGAACGCCACGTCGGCCCGGCCGTCACGCAGCAGCCGCGCCCGCTCCGCCACCCCGCACAGGACCAGCTCCACCTCGACGGCGTCCGGACTGGCGCGGTAGGCGGCGAGGATGGCGGGCAGCAGGCCGCCGTCACCGCCCGGCTTCATCGCCACGACCAGCCGGGGCTCGGCCCGCCCGGCCCGCTGCGTGCGGACCCTGGCCGCGGCCACCGCGTCCAGAACCTTGGCCGCCTCCCTGGCCAGCACCTCACCCGCCGGGGTCAACGAGATCCGCCGCCCCGACCGGTCGATCAATGTGACCCCGAGCCGCCGCTCCAGCTTCTGGATCGCTCGGGACAGCGGCGGTTGCGCCATACCGAGCCGCTCGGCCGCCCGCCCGAAGTGCAGCTCCTCCGCGACGGCCGCGAAATAGGCGAGCTCGCGAGTCTCCATACCCTCAGGGTATTGGTCGTGACTTACCCGGTGTTGGCCCCGGCGCGGCGAGCGGTGGTGTGCTTCCCGACATGACGGATAAGAGAACAGCCCTGGTGACGGGAGCGAACAAGGGCATCGGGTACGAGGCCGCCGCGGGGCTCGCGCGTGCGGGCATGACCGTGCTGCTCGGCTCCCGCGACCGTGAGCGGGGCGAGCAGGCCGCGGCCCGCCTCCGCGCGGCGGGCGGCGACGTACGCCCGATCGTGCTGGACGTCACCGACCCGGCCACCATCGAGGCCGCCGCAGCCGCGCTGACCCGCCTCGACGTGCTCGTCAACAACGCCGGCAGCTCCGGCCCCCTGGACGAGACGCCGAGCACCACGCCGGTCCAGAGCCTGCGCGCGGTGCTGGAGACCAACCTCGTCGGCGTCCTCATGGTCACCAACGCCGTGCTTCCCCTGCTGCGGCGCTCGCCCGTGGCCCGCATCGTCAACGTCTCCAGCGGCGTCGGCTCCCTCGCCCACCACACCGACCCCGGCCACTACATGTCCGGACTGCCCGCCTCGGCCACCTATCCGGTGTCCAAGACCGCCCTCAACGCCCTGACCGTTCAGTACGCCAAAGAGCTCCGCAAGGACGGGATCCTGGTCAACGCCGCCGCGCCCGGCGCCTGCGCCACCGACTTCACCAAGGACCTGCCGTTCAAAATCACTCGCACCGCCGCGGACGGCGCCGCCATTATCGTCAGGTTGGCCACCCTCGGCTCCGACGGGCCGACGGGCGGGTTCTATGACGATGACGGGATTGTGCCTTGGTAGACATCATTGAACTGAACCGGCGATCCGTGCAGGCCACCATCGACCTCCTGGACACCCTCAAGCCGGACGACCTGGACAGGCCGACGCCGTGCGCCGGATGGACCGTACGCGACCTGCTGGAACACCAGATCGCGCAGAACCACGGCTTCGCCTTCGCGGCCTCGGGACAGCGATCGGACCTTGCCGGCTGGCGGCCCCGCCCCCTGGGTGCCGACCCGGCCGCCGAGCACGCCGCCTCCGCCCGCGCCGTCCTGGCCGCCTTCGGCGCCGACGGCGTCCTCGACCGCCCGTTCTACCTCCCAGAGGTACGTGACGGCGGGCCGTTCCCCGCGGAGCGGGCGATCGGCTTCCACTTCATCGACTGCGTGGCGCACGGCTGGGACTTCGCCAAGGCCCTGGGCTTCCCGCCCAACGTGGACGAGGACCTCGCCGCGGCCGCCCTCCCCTTGACCCGCCAGGTGCCGGACACGCCGGAGTCGCGCGGCGAAGGCAAGTCGTTCCTCCGCGGCCTGCCCGCCCCCGCCGACGCCCCGGCCCTGGACCAGGTCGTCGCCCTCCTGGGCCGCTCGCCCGACTGGACACCGTGACGCGTCAGTATTTGGGCCCGACGTAGACGTCCAGCAACTCGACGGCCTCCCGCCTGGCGACAGACAGCTCGTTGCGGTTGTTGAACCGCCAGGCGACGCCCAGCAGATCCAGCGCCTCGCCGCAGAGGGCCAGGATGTCGGGGGACTCGTTCTTGAAGTGGTAGCGAGGATATTCGTACCAGCGGACGCCGCTGGGGAGGACACGGCGCACACGGTTCATACCCCGGCAGCCATCGGAGTGTATGAGGCCCCTGACGAAACGGCCGGGATGCGCCGAGACGATCTCGCGCTGCCATGGCTCGAGCACAATCGGCCGCTGGTGCTTTTTGCCAGGCCCGTGCTGGGGAAACAGGTGCGGCCAGTGCTTGGAGAGGCTCTTGACTTCGGTGCAGCCGTTGCGGTGGCGGCGGCTGATCACTGAGGTCGGCATCACTTGCGCCATTGCGGTGGCGGCTTCCTCGATGAGGCCAGGCCAGCGGTCGTCGCAGTAGATGGAGAGCAGGTAGACGCCCTTGGGGCACGCCACAATGTGACCGTCGCCGAGGTAGAGGCCCAGGAGGTGGATATAGCTGTCGGCAGGCCTGGGAGTTCGGGCACGCGGCGCGCACCGGGCACAGGTTCGGGTCAACGGAGAGTCGGCTACTGGTCCGTTGCGCCAGCGGCGGATGGTGTTCGTGCTGACGCCGGTCTGCCTACTCGCCTCGCCAATGGTGAGTCCCGAGGCGAGCAGACGAAGGGTTTCGTCACGGACAGCGAGATCATACATGCGGAGAGTGTTGCAGTTGGATACGACAAAACCGCCCGGCCGAGCGGGCCGGGCGGTTGATCGTGCCCCGGGTGGGATTCGAACCCACACTGTGCGGGTTTTGAGTCCGCTTTCTCTCCCGTTGGAATACCGGGGCAGGAGCCCGGATTAGCGGACTCATGGGTATCACTTGGTTGAATCCTAGCCCAACCCGAAGCTGCTCCGACCTGGCGTGGATCTAATCTACCGGACATCTGTACTCTTCTGCTCGTGAGTACGCAGCGGCGAGTAGTGATCGCGGAAGACGAGGCCCTGATCCGCCTCGACCTCAAGGAGATGCTCCAGGAGGACGGCTACGTCGTCGTGGGCGAGGCCGGTGACGGTGAGCAGGCGATCAGGCTGGCCGCCGATCTGAGACCCGACCTCGTGATCCTCGACGTGAAGATGCCCGTCCTCGACGGCATCTCCGCGGCCGAGCGCATCGTGGCGGAGCGGATCGCCCCGTGCCTGATCCTGACCGCTTTCTCCCAGCGTGACCTGGTCGAGCGGGCCAGGGACGCGGGGGCGATGGCCTACCTGGTCAAACCGTTCACGAAGGCGGATCTGGTGCCGGCGATCGAGATGGCGGTCAGCAGGCACGAGGAGATGGTGGCGCTGGCGGCCGAGGTGTCGAGCCTGTCGGAGCGGCTGGAGACCAGGAAGTTGGTCGAGCGCGCCAAGGGGCAGTTGATGACGCAGCACGGCTGGAGTGAGCCGCAAGCGTTCAGGTGGATCCAGAAGGCGTCGATGGACCGGCGGCTGAGCATGCGGGAGGTTGCTCAGATCGTTATAGACGACGCGGCCGAGCGGAGCTGAGGGGCTCTTTATCAGCTTCTCCGGCCGGGTGGGTTGTGGAGCGGTCACGAGTGGGCATCCAACCGGCTTCGGATGCTTTCGTGGCGGGCGTCCCGGCGCGTAACTGATGGGCGGACGGACGAAGGTCCGCTCATCGCGAACGGAGACGCTTCGATGATCGGTATTTTCCGCGCGCCGCTCGCCGTCACCGCGGCGTGCCTGGCGCTGGCGGCGTGTTCCGGCGGGAACACGACCGCCCGCCCCGACGCGACAGGCCCCGCTTCCGCGCAGCCCGGTTCGGCCCCCGCGGGGAAGGGGGACGGCACGCTGGCCGTCGGCACGGTGCTGCCGCAGACGGGCTCGCTCGCGTACTTGGGGCCGCCCATGTTCGCGGGCGTCGATCTGGCGCTCAAGGAGATCAACGAGGCCGGCGGTGTGCTCGGCAGGCCGGTGACGAAGTCCGACACCGACTCGGGCGACACGACCACGAACATCGCCGGGCAGGCGGTCGACCGGTTGCTGACGCAGAAGGTGGACGCGATCATCGGCGCGGCCTCGTCGTCGGTGTCGGAGTCGATCATCGACAAGATCACGCGTGCCGGGGTGGTGCAGTTCTCGCCGGCCAACACCTCCGACGAGTTCACCACGATCAACGACAAGGGGCTCTACTTCCGCACCGCGCCGCCGGACACGTTACAGGGGCGGGTCCTGGGTGACGTGGTGGCCGCCGACGGCAACGACACCGTCGGCATCCTGGCCATGCAGGACTCCTACGGCACCGGCCTGGCCGATCAGGTGACCAGGACCGCGCAGGAGGCGGGCGCCACGGTGGTGGAGCGGGTGGACTACGACCCGAAGGCGGCCGACTTCTCCGCCGACGTCGCCAAGATCAAGGCGAAGAACCCCAAGGGCATCGTGCTGATCGGCTTCCAGGAGACGGCGAAGGTCGTGCAGGAGCTGGTCAAGCAGGGCCTGACGGCCGACAAGCACAGGTGGTACATGGTGGACGGCAACATGTCGAACACCAACTACGCCAAGGCGCCGAAGGGGACGATGAAGGACGTCAAGGGCACGCTGCCGGGGGCGGCGGCGCCGGAGGCGTTCCAGAAGCGGCTGCTGGCCGTCAACGGCGAGCTGACCGAGTACACCTACGCGGCGGAGTCGTACGACGCGCTGATCCTGATCGCGCTGGCGGCCGAGGCGGGCAAGGACGACTCGGGCGCGTCGATCGCGGCGCACCTGGTCGAGGTGAGCAAGACCGGTGAGCGGTGCACGAGCTTCAAGCAGTGCGCGGACCTGCTGAAGGCGGGCGAGGACATCGACTACGACGGTGTCAGCGGCCCGGTGGACTTCAACGACGTGGGCGACCCGACGGTGGCGACGATCGGCATCTACCAGTACGGGGCGGACAACATGTACGACGCGGCCAAGGCGATCGAATATCGCCGGGGCAACATCGCCGGCTGAGGCGGCGGACTCCGATATTCGGCCCCGGCTCCGCCCATTTGGGGACCGGGGCCCTGTCCGGTCTGTCCGTAACTCTTATGAAACATGCCATTACGCTGGGTGTTTGGGACATTACGAATGTGTATAAAAGCCGCGTGAGAACTCCACACTTCCTCTTTGGGCAGGCATGCTGACCTTGGAAAACCCGGCGAAGGTGTTCGTTCCTTCGCTGAGATAGGGGGAGTCTCTTATATGAAGCGCATTGCTCCAACGGCACGCGTGCTGGCCGTGGCGGCCGCGGCGAGCCTGGCCCTGACCGCTTGCGGCGGCGGTGGCGACACGGCCGCGCAGCAGTCCGAGTCGGCGGCCCCGTCCGCGGCGGCCTCCTCGGCTCCCGCGGCCAAGGGCGACGGCACGCTGACCATCGGAACGGTGCTGCCGCAGACCGGTTCGCTGGCCTTCCTCGGCCCGCCCGAGATCGCGGGCGTCGACCTGGCGCTCAAGGAGATCAACGAGGCCGGCGGCGTGCTCGGCAAACCGGTCAACAAGATCCACACTGACTCGGGCGACACGACCACGAACATCGCCGGCCAGTCGGTCGACAAGCTCCTCGCCCAGAAGACCGACGCCATCATCGGCGCCGCCTCCTCGTCGGTGTCGGAGTCGATCATCGACAAGGTCACCGGCGCGGGCGTCGTCCAGTTCTCGCCGGCCAACACCTCCGACAAGTTCACCACGATCGAGGACAACGGCCTGTACTTCCGTACGGCGCCGCCGGACAAGCTGCAGGGCCGCGTGCTCGGCGACCTGGTCGTGGCCGACGGCAACGACACGGTCGGCATCCTGGCCATGCAGGACTCCTACGGCACCGGCCTGGCCGACCAGATCACCACGACGGCCGAGGCGGCCGGCGCGTCGGTCGTGGAGCGGGTGGACTACGACCCGAAGGCGGCCGACTTCTCCGCCGACGTCACCAAGATCAAGGCCAAGAACCCGAAGGCGATCGTCCTGATCGGCTTCGAGGAGGGCGCCAAGGTCGTGCAGGAGCTGGTCAAGCAGGGCCTGACGGCCGACAAGGTCAAGTGGTACATGGTGGACGGCAACATGTCGAACACCAACTACCTGAAGATGCCCAAGGGCACGCTCAAGGGCGTCAAGGGCACCATCCCAGGAGCCGAGGCGCCGGAGGAGTTCAAGAAGAAGCTCCTGGAGGTGAACGGCGACCTCAAGGACTACACCTACGCCGCCGAGTCCTACGACGCCGCCAACCTCATCGCTCTTGCGGCCGAGGCGGCCAAGGACGACACCGGCAAGGCCATCGCGTCCAAGCTGGCCGAGGTCAGCAAGGGCGGCGAGAAGTGCAAGAGCTTCAAGCAGTGCGTCGACCTGTTGAAGGACGGCAAGGACATCGACTACGAGGGCGTCAGCGGCCCGGTCGAGTTCGACGCCGCCGGTGACCCGTCCGTGGCCACCATCGGCATCTACCAGTACGGCGACGACAACAAGTACCCCGGCAAGGCGCTGGAGTACCGCACCGGCAACATCCAGGGCTGACCTAGCCCAGACCGCACACCTTCATCGCGTAGGCGATGAGGCGGTCCTGCAGGGGCTTGGGCGGCACCACGATGACCACCCGCTCCTGGCCCCCGTCGATGTCGGCCCGCACGGGGAACAGGAACGCCTTCTTCGCCTCGGCGAAGGCGTGCGGGTCGCAGCGGCCGGGGGTGAGCGTGATCGGCACCTCCAGCCGCTGCCGGCCGGCCTCCAGCACGCCCAGGGGCCGGCGCTCGGGCGTGACGATGTAGTGGGTCGTGCCGTCCATGTCGTTGAGCGACACCGCGCCCGCGCCGCGCCGCGTGACCACGAGTTCGCCCTTCATGGCCTTGCCCACCTGCTCCCAGCGCGGGCCGAACTCGATGCCCGCCGCCTGCTTGATCAGGAACTCCGAGCACTCGTCACGCAGCAGCCTGGCCAGCAGCGGGTCGGGGTGCGGCACCGTGAAGACCACCTTGCGCAACTGCCCGGGGCCCGGGCCGAGATTGGCGACGACCGTGGCCGGCCGGACCTCGGGCAGGCCCGTGGGGGAGCAGTTGGCGGCGCCGTAGGTGATGCGCAGGTCCGTGCGCTCGGTCCGCTTGATGACGGCGTCGGCCTCTTGCGGCGGCAGCGTTTCGAACGAGGGCGTGACGAGCTGGACGTCCGAGAAATACACCGGGGTGTCGGTGATATTTCGGACAGCCACTTCCAGGGCGTGCGCGGGCTCATCGGAGCGCCATTGGGCGAGTGAGACGGACACGCCGGCGGGCGGCTCGGTCGAGGGTGGCGCGGGCGGCTCGGAAGCGCCGCAACCGGCCAGGAGGACCGTCGTGACAAGGCAGAGCGTAATGCGCTTCACCTGTCGCACATTAAGTCTCCTTGCGCTGGTCCCGTAAGTTGAGGAGTGATTACGACTCCGCATCCAAGTGCCGACAGTTCCCCAGGGCATCTGGTTGGAGCATGCAGCAGTTTTGTACGTTTCCGTCATTCGATCGGGAACGCTCGGCGGTGCTGACGGATCCCGGCCTGGAAATGAAGGAGACACTTCATGATCCGCATTGCTCCCGTGGGGCGGGCGCTGGCCGTCGTGGCTGCCACCAGCCTGGCCCTGACAGCCTGCGGTGGCGGCAGCAACACCGCCACCCAGTCCTCGCCGTCGGCCGCGCAATCCTCGGCGGCCGCGCCTGCCGCGAAGGGCGACGGCACGCTCACCCTCGGAACGCTGCTGCCCCAGACCGGTTCGCTGGCCTTCCTCGGTCCGCCCGAGATCGCGGGCGTCGACCTGGCGCTGAAGGAGATCAACGAGGCCGGGGGTGTGCTGGGCAAGCCCGTCAAGAAGATCGACACGGACTCCGGCGACACGACCACGAACATCGCCTCGCAGTCGGTTGACAAGCTTCTCGCCCAGAGCGCCGACGCGATCATCGGCGCCGCGTCGTCGTCGGTGTCGGAGTCGGTGATCGACAAGATCACCGGCGCGGGTGTGATCCAGTTCTCGCCGGCCAACACCTCCGACAAGTTCACCACGATCGAGGACAAGGGCCTGTACTTCCGCACCTCCCCGCCCGACAAGCTCCAGGGCCGCGTGCTCGGCGACCTGATCGTGGCCGACGGCAACGACACGGTCGGCATCCTGGCCATGCAGGACTCCTACGGCACCGGCCTGGCCGACCAGGTCCAGAAGACCGTCTCCGACGGCGGCGCCGAAGTGGTCGAGCGGGTCGACTACGACCCGAAGGCGGCCGACTTCTCCGCCGACGTCGCCAAGGTCAAGGCCAAGAGCCCCAAGGGCATCGTGCTGATCGGCTTCGACGAGACCGCCAAGGTCGTGCAGGAGCTGGTCAAGCAGGGTCTGACGGCCGACAAGCACAAGTGGTACATGGTCGACGGCAACACCTCCAACACCAACTATGTGAAGATGCCCAAGGGCACGCTCAAGGGCGTCAAGGGCACCATCCCCGGCGCCGCGGCTCCTGAGGACTTCCAGAAGAAGCTGCTCGAGGTGAACCCCGACCTCAAGGACTTCAGCTACGCCCCCGAGTCCTACGACGCGGCGAACCTGATCGCGCTGGCCGCCGAGGCCGCCAAGAGCGACGCCGGCACCGACATCGCCACCAAGCTGGCCGAGGTCAGCAAGGGCGGCACGAAGTGCAAGAACTTCAAGGAGTGCGTCGACCTGCTGAAGGCCGGCACGGACATCGACTACGAGGGCGTCAGCGGCCCGGTCGAGTTCGACAACGCCGGTGACCCGGCCGTGGCCACCATCGGCATCTACCAGTACGGCGACGACAACAAGTACGCCACCAAGGCGCTGGAGTACCGCACCGGCAACATCGCCGGCTGACGACGACGCCTGAAAAGGGCCCGGCCGTCACGGCCGGGCCCTTTTCGTCACGCGCACCCGGCCACGATCTCGTCGGCGGCCACCCGGTACTGCTTGAGCAGCTTCACCTGCCGCTCACGGGGCACGTCGTTCCTGGACAGCCCTGCGGTGGCCGTCTTGACCGCCTCAACGGCCCCGTGGAGCGAGCCGGGCAGCCGGGGGCCGAACTCCAGGGTGATCCCGCGTACTTCCGCGAGACGGCCGATCACGGCGTCCTCGAAGTACTGGCGCTCTTCCTGACCCTTCGGCTCCAGCATCAGGCCCGCGTACCCGATGGCCGAGACCACGCGGGCGCACGGGCTGTCGGTGGGATCGCCGCCGGTGCTGTACTTCCCGGCCGAGGACGCGTTGCCCTGGCAGCCGACGAGCAGGACGGGCAGCATGAGCGCGACTGTCGCCAAACGTTTCACATCGCTCATTAAAAACCGGAGGAGGGGCCCTCAGGGAGCCCCTCCTCCGTATCGTGTCCGCGTTACGCCTTGGCCAGCGTGCCCAGGTAGAGCTCGATGACCTTGGGGTCGTCGGCGAGCTGCCGTCCGGTGCCGGTGTAGGCGTTGCGGCCCTGGTCCAGGACGTAGCCTCGGTGGCAGATCTGCAGGCAGCGCCGCGCGTTCTGCTCAACCATGATCACCGTCACGCCGGCCTTGTTGATCTGCTGGGCCTGGATGAAGACCAGGTCCTGCAGCTTGGGCGACAGGCCCGCAGACGGCTCGTCCAGCAGCAGCACCGACGGCTCGGTCATCAGGGCCCTGGCCATGGCCACCATCTGCCGCTCACCGCCGGACAGCGAGCCGGCGCGCTGCTTGCGCCGCTCCTTCAGCGCGGGGAACAACTCGGTGACGAACTCGAAGCGCTCCTTGAACTTCCCCGGCACCTGGAAGGCGCCCATCTCGAGGTTCTCCTCGATGGTGAGGCTGGGGAAGACGTTGTTGGTCTGCGGCACGTAGCCGACGCCACGCGCGACCAGCGTGTGGGCCTTCATGTTCGTGATGTCCTCACCCTTGAGCAGCACCGTGCCGCTGCGGATGTTGACCAGCCCGAACATGGCCTTGAGCAGCGTCGACTTCCCCGCCCCGTTGGGGCCGATGATGCCGATCAGCTCGCCGTCTTTGACGTAGAGGTCGGAGCCGTTGAGGATGTTGACGCCCGGCAGGTAACCGGCTATCAGCTCGTCGCACCGCAGCACCGCGTCCTCGGCGCCTTCCAGGTGCGCGCTGCGGTCGGTGACGGCCGCCTTCGACTCTGGGCCGGCGTTCACTTCTGCGTCTCCTCCTCGATCTCGGCTTCGAGCGCGGCCTCGGCCTCCTGCAGCTGGGTCTCCAGCTCGGTGTCCGACAGCGGGGCGTCGTGGTGGGCGCCGAGGTAGGCGTCGATCACGCGCTCGTCCGACATGATCGTCCCGGGTGGGCCCTCGGCGATGACCGCGCCCTGGGCCATGACGATCACCCAGTCGCTGATGTCGCGGACCATGTCCATGTCGTGCTCCACGAACAGCACTGTCATGCCCTGCTCGCGCAGGTCCTTGACGTGGCTGAGCAGCGACTGCGTCAGGGCCGGGTTGACGCCGGCCATGGGCTCGTCGAGCATGACCAGCTCGGGCCGGACCATGAGCGCGCGGGCCATCTCCAGCAGCTTGCGCTGGCCGCCGGACAGCGACCCGGCGAAGTCGTCGCGCTTGGCGGCGAGCTTGAAGCGCTCCAGCAGTTCCTCGGCCCGCTCGGTGATCTCGTCCTCCTGGCCGCGCCAGAAGGAGGGCACGAGGGCGTTGAAGAAGTTCTCGCCCCGCTGCTTCTGCGCGCCCAGGCGCATGTTCTCCAGCACCGTCAGGCGCGAGAGCGCCTTGGTGAGCTGGAAGGTGCGCACCATGCCGGCGCGGGCCACCTTGTGGGCGGGAACGCCGTTCATGCCGCGGCCGTTGAACGTCCACGAGCCGGAGTCGGCCGTGTCGAAGCCCGTGAGCTGGTTGAAGAACGTGGTCTTGCCCGCCCCGTTGGGGCCGATGAGCGCGGTGATGGAGCCGCGCTGGACCTCGACGTGGTTGACGTCGACCGCGGTGAGGCCGCCGAAGCGGCGCACCACGTTGTCGGCCACCAGGATCGGGTCGGGCTTGGGCACGCCGGGGTCGCGGGCCAGGTCCTTGAAGGCGGACAGGGCCGCGGCCTTGCGCTCGGTGGTCGTGGATTCAGCGTGCATCGATTGCTATCTCCCTCTTGTCACCGAAGATGCCCTGTGGCCGGAAGACGAGCAACAGGATGAGGCCGAGTCCGACGATGATGTAGCGGAAGGCGCCGACCTGGTTGGTGCTGATGAAGGTGATGTAGCCGGCGGCGACCGCCTCCGACAACACGCCGCTGATGAGCACGAGCAGCACCCAGAAGAGCATCGCGCCGACGACCGGCCCCATCACGCGGGCCGCGCCGCCCAGGATGACCATCGTGTAGAGGTAGAAGGTCGTCTCGGTGCCGAAGACGTCCGGCTGCACCGAGCCGTAGGCCAGGCCGTAGATGAAACCGCCGAGACAGCCGATGACGCCGCCCAGGATGAGCGACTGCATCTTGTAGGAGAAGACGTTCTTGCCGAGGCTGCGCACCGCGTCCTCGTCCTCGCGGATGGCCTTGAGCACGCGGCCCCACGGGCTCTTCATCAGCAGGTAGACGATGCCGCAGCACAGGGCGATGAGCACCCAGCCGACGACCATGACCCACAACACCCGGTGGTTGAAGAACAGCGGGATCGGGCCGAGGTTGAAGCCGTATTCGCCCTCGGGGAAGGGGTTCATGGCGTAGAAGCCGTCGGAGAACCCGCGCCGCCCGTCGGAGCCGCCGAAGACGTCCTTGAAGGCCACCGACCTGAAGACGAGCCGGATGATCTCGGCCACCGCGATGGTGACGATGGCCAGGTAGTCGGCGCGCAGGTGCAGCGTCGGTATGCCCATGAGCAGCGCCAGGACCACCGCGGCCGCCAGGCCGATGATGATGCCCAGCCAGAACGGCAGGCCCAGGACGGTGACGGTGACGGCGAGGCCGTAGCCGGCCACGCCCATGAACGCGGCCTGGCCGAAGTTGAGCAGGCCCGTGTAGCCGAAGTGGATGTTGATGCCGATGGCCGCCAGGCCGTAGAGCACCGTCTCGACACCGATCGCCGACTTGAGCGTGGTGCTGAAGATCGTGATCCAGTCCATTCTGATCCTCCCCCGATCAGCCGATCCGCTCGCGGCGGCCCAGGATGCCCTGCGGCCGGACGAGGAGCACGATGATGAGCACTGCCAGCGCGCCGACGCTCTTCAGCTCCGGCGGCACCCACAGCGTCGAGAGCTGGATGAACATGCCCACGATGAGCGAGCCGACGAGCGCGCCGAACGCGGTGCCGAGCCCGCCGAGCGTCACGCCGGCGAAGATGAGCAGCAGGATCTCCTGGCCCATGGTGTATTTGATGTTCTGCGACAGGCCCAGCATGATGCCCGCGAGCGCGGCGATGGCGCCGCCCGAGGTCCAGATGATCCGGATGACGCGGTCGACGTTGATGCCCGAGGAGGCAGCCAGCGCGGGGTTGTCGGCGACGGCGCGGGCCGCCTTGCCGGTGCGGGTGCGCATCAGCGCGATGCCGACGACGATCAGGACGGCCAGTTCGATGCCCATGGCGGCGAAGTTCTTCGGCGCGGCGGTGATCGGGCCGACCTGGATGCCGGGCTGCGCGGTGTACTGCGCGTACGGCTCGCTCTCGCCGCCGAAGAGGATCAGGAAGACGTAGCGCATGAAGAGCGCCACGCCGATCGAGATGATCATCATGGCGATGGTGCCGGTGCCGCGTCTGCGCAACTGGCCCCAGAACAGGCGGTCCTGGGCGTAGCCGAGGCCGCCCGCCACGATCACGGCGATCACCACCGCGGGGATGAGGTGCAACCCGAAGCCCACGTTGACCGCGTAGGCGAGCAGCGCGCCCAGTGTGACGAGCTCGCCGTGGGCGAAGTTGGTCAGGCCGGTGGTGCCGTAGATGAGCGACAGGCCGAGCGCGGCCAGGGCGATGATCAGCCCCAGGTTCAGGCCCTCGAACGCGAGCTGCGCCGCCTGGGTCCAGAACGAGCTCTCGCCGCCGCCCTCCTCCTGCTGCGGCTGGCCAGGGGCGCCCTTGGCCTGCAGCGCGAACAGGACCGTCGAGCAGTTGCCCTCGTAGACGGTCGGCGTGCGGACATTGTTGCCACCGCGCACCTCGGCATTCTGCGGAAGCGAACTGACGTCCAGGGTGACCTTGTATTTCCCTGTCTTGTCAACCTGGACGTCCCACGCACCTTGTGCGTCGCTTGTGGCCTCCTTGACGGGTTGTCCGCTCTCGGTGGTCACGGCGATCTTGGCGCCGTTCACTGGCTGGCCTTGGAGTTTGAGTGTTCCCCTCAGTCCCTGGCAGTCGGCCGGGCCCGCATGGGCCGGACCGGCGAGCAGGAAGATGAGTCCACCCAGGAAGGCCGTGAACGCGATCACGGCTCTGCGCAATGGTGCTCCCTCAAGTAGGTCAAGGCGGGGTTGTGCCCCTCCATCTCGACACGCGCGCATCGCAGGCACAACTGGGATGCTGTTGCGGGAGCTTATTCGGGAGACGCCCGGTTCACTATCGTTCGTCACCAATTAGTGACATGTGTGTGTCACTCATGTGAGGAATCAACGAGCCAGGTCAGGGGCTAAATGATGGTAGACGCCTGGCATGTGCGCGAATCGAATCAGTAACAATGTCGGAAAAACGCGGACGAGCCCGCGGGGCGGCCTTTGGGACCATGAAAGGCTTCCCCGGCCTCACACGTTTTCTACTGGGCCTCCCCGCGGGCTCGCGGTCGGACAACCGTAGCGACCCATGGGGCCCTCGCGCAAAGGGCGGCGTGAGGGACGTGAGAGTCAGCGCTCGCGCAACATACAGGTGAGGCGCGAGGTGCACACGCGTCGTCCCTGCTCGTCGGCGATCTCGATCTCGTACGTCGCCAGCGTCCTGCCGCCGTGCACCCTGGTCGCCACGCCGGTGACGAAACCGGAGGACGCGGAACGGTGGTGGGTGGCGTTGAGCTCGATGCCCACGGCGAGGCGCTCGGGGCCCGCGTGAATGGCCGCCCCCACCGAGCCGAGCGTCTCGGCCAGCACCGCCGACGCGCCGCCGTGCAGCAGGCCGTACGGCTGCGTGTTGCCCTCCACCGGCATCCTGCCCACGACCCGCTCGGGGCCGGCCTCGAGGAATTCGATGCCCATCCGATCGGCGAGCGTGCCCTCGTGCATGCCGCTGAGTATCGTGAGATCCAAGGGGTCGGTCTGCGTCAAAGGGACGCCTCCACTCTTCCGAGCTCAGGTTTTCTGTCGTAGAGGCAGACTAGGCTGCGTACGTGCCGAAGAGTGAAGTGACCCCCAGCCGCCCGTGCCTGTTGCTGCTTGACGGGCATTCCCTGGCCTATCGCGCGTTCTACGCGCTCAAGGACGCCAACCTGATGACCACCGACGGTCAGCACACCGAGGCGGTCTACGGGTTCACCTCCATGTTGACCAACGTCCTGCGCGATGAGCGGCCGACCCACGTGGCGGTGGCCTTCGACAGGTCCGAGCCGACCTTCCGCCACGAGGCCTACTCCGACTACAAGGCCAACAGGAGCGAGACGCCGGAAGACTTCCGCGGCCAGATGCAGCTCATCTTCGAGCTGCTCGACACGCTGCGCATCCCGCGCCTGTCCAAGGCCGGCTTCGAGGCCGACGACCTCATCGCCACCCTCGCCACCCGGGCCTCGGCCGAGGGCATGAGCGTCCTGATCGTCACCGGCGACCGCGACGCGCTGCAGCTCGTCAACGACGACGTCACCGTCCTGATGACACGGCGCGGCATCAGCGACATGACCCGCTTCACGCCCGAGGCCGTCGAGGAGAAGTACGGCCTCACCCCGGCGCAGTACCCCGACTTCGCCGCCCTGCGCGGCGACCCCAGCGACAACCTCCTGAGCATCCCCAGCGTCGGCGAGAAGACCGCCGCCAAGTGGGTGCGCGAGTTCGGCTCGCTGACCGCGCTCGTCGACCGGGTCGACGAGGTCAAGGGCAAGGTCGGCGACAAGCTGCGCGAGCACGTCGCCCAGGTGCTGATGAACCGCCGGCTCACCGAACTGCTGCGCGACGTCTCCGTCGAGGTCGAGCTCGGCGACCTGCACCAGGGCACGTGGGACCGCGAAGAGATCAACAAGCTGTTCGACAGCCTGCAGATCCGCGGCGAGCTGCGCGAGCGCGTGTTCAAGGTGCTCGGCACCGGCGAGGAGGAGCCCGAGCAGGGCTTCGAGGTCGAGACCGTGATCCTCGGCCCCGGCCGGGTCGCCGGCTGGCTGTCCGCGCTGCCCGAGGGCCGCGCCGGGCTCGCCTTCAAGGGCTCCTACGGCAGCGGCACCGGGCGCGTCGACAGCATCGCCATCGCCTCGCCCGACGGCACCGCCGCCCACATCGACCCCGTCAAGCTCACCGAGGGCGACGAGGCGGCCCTGCGGGCCTGGCTCGGCGACGACACCAAGCCCAAGGCCGTCCACGACGCCAAGGGGTCCATCCTGGCCCTGTGGGCGCAGGGCATGGAGCTGCGCGGGCTGAGCTGCGACACCGCCCTGGCCGCCTACCTGGCGATGCCGGGCCAGCGCACGTTCGCCCTGGAAGACCTGGCCAGGCGCTACCTCCACCGCGACCTGCGCGCCGAGGAGGAGTCCAACGGGCAGGCCGCGCTGTTCGGCGACGACGAGGACGCCCCGGCCAAGGACCTCGCGCTGCGCGCCCACGCCGTGCGCGAGCTGGCCGAATCGCTTGAGCGCTTCCTGGCGGGGCGCGGCGGCACCCAGCTTCTGGCCGACGTGGAGCTGCCGCTGCTGTCGGTGCTGGCCGAGATGGAACGGGCGGGCATCGCCGTCGACAGCGAATACTTCGCGGGCCTGGAGGCCGAGTTCGGGGCCGCCGTCAAGCACGCCGTGGAGGAGGCCCACCGCTCGGTGGGCGAGCAGTTCAACCTCGGCTCGCCCAAGCAGCTCCAGGAGATCCTCTTCACCCGGCTCAACCTCCCCAAGACGAAGAAGATCAAGACCGGCTACAGCACCGACGCCGACCAGCTCGCCTGGCTCGCCACCCAGACCGAGCACGAACTGCCGACGATCATGCTGCGCCACCGCGACCAGCAGAAGCTGCGCACCACGGTCGAGGGCCTGATCAAGGAGGTCGGCGACGACCGGCGCATCCACACCACCTTCAACCAGATCATCGCCGCCACCGGCCGCCTGTCGTCGGAGAAGCCCAACCTGCAGAACATCCCGATCCGCACCGCGGAGGGCCGCCGCATCCGGCAGGGCTTCGTGGTCGGCGAGGGCTACGAGACGCTGCTGACGGCCGACTACAGCCAGATCGAGCTGCGCATCATGGCCCACCTGTCGGGCGACGAGTCGCTGATCGAGGCCTTCGAGTCCGGCCACGACTTCCACCAGGCCACCGCCGCGCGCGTGTTCGACCTGCCGCCCGAGCAGATCGACGGCGAGCTGCGCGCCCGCATCAAGGCGATGAACTACGGCCTGGCCTACGGGCTGTCCGACTTCGGCCTGTCCGGCCAGCTCAACATCCCGGTCGCCGAGGCCCGCGCGCTGAAGGAGGAGTACTTCCAGGAGTTCGGCGGCGTGCGCGACTTCCTGCACGCCATCGTCGCCCAGGCCCGCGCCGACGGCTACACCGAGACGATCATGGGCCGCCGCCGCTACCTGCCCGACCTCACCAGCGACAACCGCCAGCGCCGCGAGATGGCCGAGCGGATGGCGCTCAACGCCCCCATCCAGGGCTCGGCCGCCGACATCATCAAGGTCGCCATGCTCAACGTCCACCGGGCCATCCGCGAGGAGGGGCTGGTCTCCCGGATGCTGCTGCAGGTCCACGACGAGCTGGTGTTCGAGGTGGCCACAGGCGAGCTGGAACGGCTCACCAGACTCGTGCGCGACCAGATGAACGCCGCCTATCACCTGAGGGTCCCGCTGGAGGTTTCCGTGGGCGTCGGACGCACGTGGGAGGACGCCGGCCACTGAGCGAATCCCGGCGATTCTGCACTAGTCTGGGCCTACCTTCACCGATCGGCCGGGAGTTCTGTGCGGTTATCAGCGTCCCTCACGCGGATCATCGCCATCGCGAACGTGGTGGTGGTAACCGTTGCCATCATCGGGCTGGCCCTCATGCCGTCCGAGGCGGGCCCGCACACCCGCCAGGCCGCTCCTGAGGCGGTCGCCACGGTCCAGGGCGGCTCCCCGCCGCCGTCCCCCGACCCGGTGGGCGAACCGCCCGGGGTGGTGGCCACGCCCGAGTTCGCCCGGCAGGTGCGGGCCAACGAGGCGGGGCTGGTGCCGATCATCATGTACCACCGCATCATCCCCAAGCGGCTGGCCTCCATCGACCGCACTCCCGACCAGCTCAGGCGAGAGCTGGAGAAGCTGGCCGAACAGGGCTACGTGCCGATCACCGCCAGAGAGTTCGCCATCGGCGACATCCGGGTGCCCGCCGGCAAGTACCCCGTCGTGCTGACGTTCGACGACGGGCATCCGAGCCACTTCGCGCTGGACGAGAGCGGCAACCCCAAGCCCGGCACCGCCGTGGCCGTCATCCAGCAGGTGGCCGTGAAGTACCCGGCGTTCCGGCCGGTGGCCACCTTCTGGGTCAACAGGGAGCCGTTCGGGCTGACAGAGCCCGAAGGGCAGGCGGCCGCCGTGCGCTGGCTGGTCGATCATGGCTACGAGGTGGCCAACCACACCTGGACCCATCCCAACCTGCGCTGGATGAAACGCAAGAAGGTCAGCGAGCAGATCGTCAGGATCGAGCGGCTGCTCAAGAAGCTCGGCGTGCCCGAGTCCAGGACGATGGCGCTGCCGTTCGGGTCCATGCCGCGCGTCAAGAAATCGGCGAGGACCGGCTCGTGGGACGGGAAGCGTTATGATTTCGCGGGCGTGTTCCTCGCGGGCGCCGAGCCGTCGCTTTCGCCCTACGCGAAAAAATTTGACCGAGGGGCGATCCAGCGGATCCAGAGCAACGGGAAGAAGGGCGAGTGCCGCAAATGGTGCTCGCAATATTGGCTGGAGTGGCTGGACAAGCACCCTGGAGAGCGCTTCGTCAGCGACGGCGACCCTGACCGGATCTCCATACCGGAGAAACTACGGGGTAATATCGTCGCCAAGCGCGGGCTCCAGGTCGTCGCGTATTGACATCCCCCCGGATTGACCCCGTGGCGTTGGTCTCATATGCTGATCGCTGCGCTGTGGGCTCGCGCGCGCCTCAGACGGAGCGGGCTCGCGCTCGGTCACGTCGATGTCGTAATTCCTCGGCTTGATGCGGAAGAGGGCCTGCCGCGCGTCCGCCACATCGACATCCTGTCCGCGTTCGGAGCAATTCCACACATGACGTCCAGCACTGAGGCCACCTCGAGCACCCCGCAGGTAGCGGTCAACGACATCGGGTCCGAGGAAGCCTTCCTCGCGGCGATCGACGAGACCATCAAGTACTTCAACGACGGCGACATCGTCGAGGGCACCGTCGTCAAGGTCGATCGAGACGAGGTTCTTCTCGATATCGGCTACAAGACCGAGGGTGTCATCCCCTCGCGTGAGCTTTCGATCAAGCACGATGTCGACCCGGCTGACGTCGTGGAAGTCGGAGAGCACGTCGAAGCCCTGGTCCTCCAGAAGGAGGACAAAGAGGGCCGCCTGATCCTGTCCAAGAAGCGCGCCCAGTACGAGCGCGCCTGGGGCACGATCGAGAAGATCAAGGACGAAGACGGCATCGTCACGGGTACCGTCATCGAGGTCGTCAAGGGTGGTCTCATCCTCGACATCGGCCTGCGCGGCTTCCTCCCGGCGTCCCTGGTCGAGATGCGCCGTGTCCGCGACCTGCAGCCGTACGTCGGCCGCGAGCTCGAGGCGAAGATCATAGAGCTCGACAAGAACCGCAACAACGTGGTCCTGTCGCGCCGCGCCTGGCTCGAGCAGACGCAGTCGGAGGTCCGCCAGACCTTCCTCAACACCCTCCAGAAGGGTCAGGTCCGCAAGGGCGTCGTCTCCTCGATCGTCAACTTCGGCGCGTTCGTGGACCTCGGCGGCGTCGACGGCCTGGTCCACGTGTCCGAGCTGTCCTGGAAGCACATCGACCACCCCTCCGAGGTTGTCGAGGTCGGCCAGGAGGTCACGGTCGAGGTCCTCGACGTCGACATGGAGCGCGAGCGCGTCTCCCTGTCGCTCAAGGCCACCCAGGAAGACCCGTGGCAGCAGTTCGCCCGCACCCACCAGATCGGCCAGGTCGTGCCGGGCCGCGTCACCAAGCTGGTGCCGTTCGGCGCGTTCGTCCGGGTCGAGGAGGGCATCGAGGGCCTGGTCCACATCTCCGAGCTGGCCGAGCGCCACGTGGAGATCCCGGAGCAGGTCGTCCAGGTCGGCGACGAGATCTTTGTCAAGATCATTGACATCGACCTCGACCGTCGTCGCATCAGCCTCTCGCTGAAGCAGGCCAACGAGGGCGTGGGCACCGAGGTCGAGTTCGACCCGACGCTCTACGGCATGGCGGCCACCTACGACGACCAGGGCAACTACATCTACCCCGAGGGCTTCGACTCGGAGACCGGGGAGTGGCTCGAGGGCTTCGACAAGCAGCGCGAGGAGTGGGAGCGGCAGTACGCCGAGGCTCAGACCCGCTTCGAGGCGCACCGCAAGCAGATCGAGGAGGCCCGCAAGGCCGAGGCCGAGGCGGGCGAGGCGGCTCCCTCGTCCTACAGCGGCGAGACGCAGGCCCCCCAGGGCGGCTCCTCGTCGTCGGCTCCGGCCAGCGGCGCGCTCGCCTCTGACGAGGCGCTCGCGGCTCTGCGCGAGAAGCTCGCCGGCGGGCAGAGCTGAGGCTCCGCTTGAAGGCATAGCCTGCTGAAAGGCCCCGCACGGTTCGCCGTGCGGGGCCTTTCAGCGTCCCTGGGCATAGGCCACCTTTTCCGGATGATTCGCTGACGGGGCCGGAGATTTTACCTTGGGTCCTCGCAACCGCCCGGCCCTGCGGGTATCGCGCTGACAGACTGACCTGCGCTGTTGACACCTACTCCCCGGGGGCGATCGCAGTGGGCACGGTTCGGCGGACGCTTCAAATGACGACGGCTGCCCTGGCGGCCGTCGTGGTGACCGCACCGGTGGTGATGGCGGGCGAGGTCGCAGGGGCCTCCGCGGTGCCGGGGGATCGGCCGCAGCGGGTGCTCGCCTGGCGCGACTGTGGCGACGGGCTGCGCTGCGCGAAGCTGTCCGTGCCGGTCGACTGGGCCAGGCCGCGCGCAGGCCGTACCGAGATCGACCTCGCGCTGATGCCCGCCCAGAACCCCGGCCAAAACCTGGGGCCCCTGGTTGTGAACACCGGGCACGGGCCGACCATCCAGGCCGTCCGGGCCCGGCCCGACACCGTGAGCGAGCTGACCAGGTGGTTCGACGTGGTGCTGATCGAGCCGCGCGGGCTCGGCGACCGGGGGAGCGAAGCGGCGGTGCGCTGCTCCGTCCCGCCGCCCGACGCGCTGCGCCTCCAGCTCACCCCGGGACGCGACGCCTGGCGCGCCTACGCCCGCGACAACGCCGCCTACGCCAGGAGCTGCCGCATCGCCGCGGGACCCCGCCACGCCGGGCTCACGTCCTGGCAGGTCGCCCACGACCTCGACGCCCTGCGCATCGCCCTGGGGGACAAGCGGCTGCGGTACTTCGGCAACGCCTATGGGGCCGTGTACGGACAGGCGTACCTGGAGCTGTTCCCACGCCGGGTCGAACGGATGTACCTGGAAGGCGTGCCCGACCACACCCAGACCAGCCTCGGCCGACGCATGATCGCCCAGGCCAGGGCGGTGGAACGGCAGCTCTACGCCTTCCGCGACTGGTGCAGGGGCCTCATGGGGTGCGCGCTGGACGGCGGTGACGCGGTATCCGTCCTCGACGACCTGCTCGAACGGGCGCCCCTGCCCGCAGCTCCCGGCCGCACCGTGGACGCCAGGCGGCTCGTGGCCGCCGTCATCGCCGGGCTGGCCCCGCAGCGCTGGCCGGAGCTGGTCCGGGCCATGTCGGCGGCCTGGGAGGGCGACGCGAGCGCGCTGGCCGCGCTGGCCGCCGCAGCCGAGCCGCTCGCCCCCGCGACGGCGAGCAGATCCATGCTCTGCCACGACTTCATGCCCGAACTGCCGGGCTACCGGCGCTTCCTGGCGATGGAGGCGAGGCTGCGCGCGCTGGCGCCCCGGGTGGGCTGGCTGACCGGCCGCTACGAGATCGCCCGCTGCCTGGGGGTGGTACGGGGGCAGGGCGGCCCGAGCTGGCCTCCGGGGCCGCTGCGCACGTCAGTCCGGCGGCCGGTCCTGATCGGGATCGGGCGCCTCGACATCCAATCCCCGGTTTCGGGAGCCGCCAAGGTCGCCGCGCTGATCCCCAGGGCGGCGGTGTTGCGGCACGGCGACGGGCACGGCGCGTACCTGCTCCAGGGTGCGAAGCGGCTGCGGGCGACCTGCCTGCGTACGCGCGTGCACGGCTACCTCGTCAACGGCGCCCTGCCGGAGAAGGGCACAAGCTGCCCGAGCGAACTGACGACGGACATGGCCCCGTGACACCAAGGCGGTGCGCACGAGACGAGAGGGGGTGCGGGCGTGACGCCGAGCGTGGAGTGAACTGTGGGCGCTGTTGTCCGGGCTTGCGGGCACTAGAGTGCTGCGGGTGGTGATCGAACGGGCGGTGGCGGCGGACGCGGGTGAGATCCTCACCCTGCAGCGGGCGGCGTACCTGAGCGAGGCTCAGCTCTACGGCGACCCCTACATCCCGCCGCTCGTCGAGTCCCTGGAGCAGATCCGCAAGGTCATCGAGACCGCCGTCGTGCTCAAGACCCTGGACGGAGGCCGGATCGTCGGGGCGGTACGCGGCCAGTTGTCCGGCACGACCTGCCTGGTCGGCCGCCTCGTCGTCGTGCCCGACAAGCAGGGCCAAGGGCTCGGCACGGCGCTGCTGCGCGCCCTGCACGAGGCCGTGCCGGAGGCGACGGCGTTCGACCTGTTCACGGGCCACCTGTCAGGGCCCAACCTCACGCTCTACCGCCGCCTGGGCTATCGGGAGACGAGCCGCGAGCGGATGGACGATCATCTGACGCTGGTGCATCTGCGCAGGTTGCCCGATCGATCCCCTCCCCAGTGATCATGGCGCGGGCCGTCCATGTCGTCGACGGCATGCCTCGATGATGACCACGTATGTCCTGATGGTGGATAGGCTTTTGCGGGTGCTGATGATTGGGCTCACCGGGGGCATCGGATCCGGCAAGAGCGAGGTGTCCAGGCGGCTCGCGGCCAAGGGCGCCGTGGTGATCGACGCCGACAAGATCGCGCGTGAGGTGGTCGAGCCGGGCACGGTTGGCCTGGCGCGGGTGACGGCCGTGTTCGGGGACGGGGTGCTCAGGGCCGACGGCTCGCTCGACAGGGAGAAACTCGGTTCGGTCGTCTTCGCCGACAGCGAGAAGCTGGCGGCGCTGAACGCGATCGTCCATCCGCTGGTGGGGGAGCGGGTGGCGGAGCTGCGTTCGCAGGCGGCCGACGACGCGATCGTGGTCTACGACGTGCCGCTGCTGGCGGAGAACAATCTGGCCTCGATGTACGACGCCGTCATCGTCGTGGACGCGGCCGACGAGGTCCGCATCAGACGGCTGGCCGAGCACCGGGGCATGGCAGAGTCCGACGCCAAGGCCCGCATCGCCGCGCAGGCCAGCAGGGAGGACCGCCTGGCGGTGGCCGACATCGTGGTGCCCAACGAGGGCTCGCTCGACGAATTGGACGAACGGGTGGCCGAGGTCTGGGACGACCTCCTCAGCCGGTCCGCACGAGGCTGAGATCAGGCGGCCCTCGCAGAGCGGGGTGGGCCGTCTCGTGAGGCTGGGGTGGGGGGGTTCGCGCGAGGGGCGAGTCGGGCGGTTCGTACGAGGACGGCGTCGGGTGATCTGTGTGGGTGGGTCGTTGACGAGATGACCTTCGTCGATGACGATCTGAAAAGGTCGTACGAAAACCCGCTGAAAGGACCGCCGATGCCGCGTTTATCGACCTGGTGCGCCGCCGTGGCCGTCGCCCTGAGCGTGGTCGTGGGGGCCGTCCCGGCCTCGGCCGCGCCCACGCCGTCATTCCGCAACCCGGTGAACCCGAGCGCCGACCCCAGCCTCATGTACCACGCCGGCAACTACTACGTGGCCACCACGCGCGGCGACCGCATCGGCATCTGGAAGTCGCCCAGTCTGGCGACCCTGCTGGCCGCGCAGGAGCAGGTGGTCTGGCGTGACAGCGACTCCAGCCGCAACACCCAGATGTGGGCGCCCGCCTTCCGCCACGTCGGATCGCGCTGGTACATCTACTACACGGCCTCCGACGGGGTGGACGCCAACCACCGCATGTACGTGCTCGAATCGGCGGGCGACGACCCGATGGGCCCGTACGCGTTCAAGGCCAAGATCGCAGACTTCGGCGAGTACGCCATCGACGGTGAGCCGATCACCCACAACGGCCAGTCGTACTTCGTCTGGAGCGGCCCTGGACGCGGCATGGGCGGCCCCGCGCAGCTCTACATCGCCCGCATGAGCGACCCGTGGACGGTCACCGGCGGCCGGGTCGCCATCCCGGCGAACGGCGGCTGCACCGAGGTGCGCGAGGGGCCGACCCCGCTCTACCGCAACGGCCGGACGTTCCTGACCTACTCCAGCTGCGACACGGGCAAGCCCGACTACCAGCTCTGGATGAAGAGCATCGCGAACGGCGCCGACCCCATGGTGGCGGCCAACTGGACGCAGCACGCGGGGCCGGTGTTCGCGCGCAACGACGCCACCGGCGTGTGGGGCCCAGGGCACCACTCGTTCTTCCGCTCGCCGGACGGCACCGAGGACTGGATCGCCTACCACGGCAAGAACACCAGCGTGAACACCTACAGCTTCCGCACCACCCGCGTCCAGAAGTTCACCTGGAACGCCGACGGCACCCCGAACTTCGGCCGGCCCCTGGCCGCCGGGGCCACCCAGCAACTCCCGTCCGGCGACCCGGGCGCGGCCACGTCGGTGTTCGACGACTTCAGCCCGGAGGTCGCCTACACCGGCACGTGGCAGTCCGGCTCCGGTTGCGGCAACCAGTGTTTCTGGGGCAACGACCACTGGAGCGGACAGGCGGGGGCGACGGCCACGATCCGCTTCACGGGCACGCGGGTCGCCCTGCTGAGCGTGCGCGACCGGGGCAACGGCATCGCGGCCATCTCCATCGACGGCGGGCCCGAGCAGCGCGTCGACTACTACAGCGACATCAGGGTCGGCGAGCAGCTCAACTACCTCAGCCCGGTCCTGCCGCCGGGGGAGCACACGCTGCGGGTGCGCGTGACCGGCGAGCGCAACCCGGCGTCGGGGAGCACGGTGATCAGCATGGACCGCATCGAGGTGTACGGCTGAGGGCCCCGTTCTCAGCCGAGCAGGTGGCGGGTGCGCTCGAACAGGCGGCGGGCGGCGTTCGGGTCGAGTGAGGGCAGCGACGGGTCGACCGGCTTGCGGCGGTCGTAGGCGAGCAGCCGTCCCTCGGGCGGGTCGTCCATGAGCTCGATGATCGGCTGGATGGCGGTGTCGACCGACTGGGCGGAGACCTTGGCCAGCAGTTTGATGATGCTCTTGACGGGCTGCTTCAGGCTCTCGGTGCCGCTGTCGGTGAAGCCGGGGTGGTGCAGCAGGTACTGCGTGCGCCCGTCCGGGTGGTTGGCGGCGTAGGCGACGCCGAGCAGGTCCGTGGCGCGCCCGCCCTGCAGCATGGCCTTGACGTTGCCGAAGCCGGAGGCCAGCGACAGGTCGTCCCAGTGGATCGCGCCCTTGGTCATGCCGACGCCGCAGATGTTCACGATCATGGGCCGGTCCCCCTTCTCCAGCAGGTCCGTCAGGCCGTAGCCGAGCAGGAAGCGGCTGACGTAGTAGAGGGCGAAGGTGGCCTCGAAGCCGTCGGGGGTCTCCACGCGCTTGGAGAAGTGGCGCAGGGCGGTGACGATCAGGCCGTCGAGTGCGGAGTGGCGGGACTTGATCTCGTCGATGACGCGCCGGTTCTCCGCCACGGACGTCAGGTCGGCCCGGATGAACGCGGCCCGGTCGGTGGCCCCGAGCTGGGCGGCCTCGTCGAGGAATCGCCGGCCTTTGGCCGGGTCGCTGCCTATGATCGTCACCTGGTCGCCGCGGCGGAGGAAGTGGCGGGCCAGCCCGTTGCCCATTCCGGTCGTGCCACCCGCCACCACATATGTCCTCATATATCGTCCTTTAAGTCATCGAACGCTGACTTGAGGAACCGTAACACACGTCCGGCGTACAATGTCAACGATCGATGACTAGCGAGAGGGGGCCGCGTGCCGAAGAGGGACCGTGAGGCCACCAGGGCGCGCCTGCTGGAGGCGGCCAGGCTGCGCTTCGCCCGCGAGGGCTACGACGCGACCAGCGTGCGTGACATCGCCGGTGACACCGGCGTCGACGCCACCCTGATCTTCCGCTACTTCGGCTCCAAGAAGGGGCTCTTCGACGAGGCGACCGCCGCCCCGGACATCCCGCACAATCTGCTGGACGGCCCGCAGGAGGAGCTGGTCGCGCGCATGCTGGGCTCGGTGGTCTTCGCCGACTGGACCAAGTACGGCGGGGAGCACCCCCTGGTCGCGATGTTGCGTTCCTCGGCCCACGAGGACACCAGGCAGCGCATCCGCAAGGAGGTCTGCGACACCTACGTCCGCGCGCTGGAGGAGCTGGCCCAGGGCGAGGACGCGGAACTGCGCGCGGAACTGCTCAGCGCCTGGCTGGTCGGCATCGGCATCCTCCGCTCGGTCATCGCCACCCCGGCGCTGGCCGAAGCGGAGCCGGGCGACCTGGCCCCCCACCTGGCGACCGTCGCCACCGGCCTGCTCGGCCGCCCGATGTCCGGCACAACAAGCCTCCCGACATCCGCGACGACCGACAGCCCGGCGCCCGGGACGACCGACAGCCCGGCGCCCGGGACGACCGACAGCCCGGCGCCCGGGACGACGGGTAGCCCGGCGTCCGGGACGACCGGCAGTCCGGCGTCCGGGGCCTCCGGTCCTCAGGAGCCGTCAGAAGGGTGAGTCCAGTGGCACCTGGCGCACCCCAGGCAGGTAGCGGTCGAGCTCGCCCAGCTCGAACCGCGACATCCCCACCACGTGCCAGAACTGCCCGCCGGCCTCCCCCTGCACCTTGTATCTGCCGTCGGGCGCCAGCGCCGCCCACCCCTCGGCCAGCCCGAGCAGCGTCGCCCGCCGCTCGCCGCCCTCCCAGAGGATCACCACACCGTCGTCGCCCGCGCTGGCCAGCAGGTCGCCCACGGGGCTGAAGGCCACCGACCAGACCCGGCGCGAGTGCCCGGCCAGCGTGTGCAGCAGCTGCCCGGTGGCGGTCTCCCACACATGGATCAGCTGGTCGTCGCCCCCGGTGGCCAGGCGCTCGCCCGAGGGGTCGAAGGCCGCGCTCCACAGCCGTCCCCCGTGCCGGTCGAGTGTGTGCACCAGCCGCGGCTGCCAGGGCTGCCCCGGGCGCAGCTCCCACACCATGGCCCGGCCGTCGCTGCCGGCGCTGGCCAGGTGGCGGCCGTCGGGGGAGAAGGCCACGGAGTAGACCCGGTCGGTGTGCCCTTCGAGAGTGGCCACCCGGCCGCCCGTGGCCACGTGCCACAGCCGGACGAGCTTGTCGTCGCAGCCGGTCGCCACGTAGGCCCCGTCGGGGCTGTAGGCGATCGAGCGAACGCGCCCGCGGTGGTCCATCAGGTTGCCCACCAGCCGCCCGGTGGGCCGGTACCAGATCCGGACGCTGTCGTCGTCGTTGGCCGTGGCCAACGCCTTGCCATTGGGGCTGAACGCCTCGGCCCACACGTGGTCGCTCTCGGCGTGCAGCTCGCGCTCGTACTCGCCGGTGGCGGCGTTCCAGAAGTGCACGCCGCCGTCGTTGCTGGCGGTGGCCAGCACCGGCCCTGCGGGGGAGAACGAGGCCGAGATGAGCCGGTCGGCGGTGCCGCTGAACTCGCGCAGCCGCCGTGCCGTGCGCGGCTCCCACACGCGGACGACGCCGTCGTTGCCGCTGGTCGCCAGCATCGTCCCGTCGGCGCTGAACCTGACGGAGGAGATGCGCCGCCCATGGCCGCGCAGCAGGCGCTGGCACTTGCCCGAGCCGGGGTCCCACAGGCGTACGGTGCCGTCGTTACTGCTGGTGGCGAGCTGCTGCCCGTCGGGGCGGAACACGAACGGCCAGACCGAGCTGCGGTGCCCGGTCAGCTCGACCCGCTGCCCGCCGCCGACCGGCTGGAGCCGCACCACGCCGGCCGAGTCGCCGCTCGCCAGGTTGTGTCCATCAGGGCTGAAGGCCACCTGGTAGACGGCCGCAGCGTGGGTGGTGTGCACGCCGTGGGCCCGCCCGTCGGCGCCCCACACGCGGACGTTGCCCGCCGTGTCGCCGCTGGCCACCAGCGAGCTGTCGGGCGAGAACGCCACGCAGTACACGCTGCTGGTGTGCCCGGTCAGTGTGTGCAACTCGGTCCATGTGGCGGTGTCCCAGAGCCGGATCGTGCCGGCCTCGTCGCCGGTGGCCAGCAGGCGGCCGTCGGGGCTGGGCACCGCGCGGTAGACGTTGCCCCGGTGGCCGTCGAGGGTCCGTGTGAGCTGCCCGGACTCCAGGTTCCATACGCGTACCGCGCCCGCGGAATCGCCCGTCACCAGCGTCGTGTGGCCGAACGCGGCCGAGTAGATCGGCGCCAGGTGCCCGCGCAGCTCGTGGACGAGGCGGCCGGTGGCGCTCTCCCACAGGCGGACCACGCCGTCGGCGCCGCCGGCTGCCACCAGGTCGCCGCCGGCGTTCGCGCACACCGGCCAGACGCCGTCGGCGTGGCCCTCCAGCCTGCGCAGGAGCGTGCCCGACAGCGCGTCCCACAGCAGCACGGCCCCGTCGCTCCCACCCGTGATCAGCACGTCGCCGGCGAACGCGACCGCGTACACGCGGCCCCGATGCCCGTGCAGCGTGCGCACGGGCGCGCCGCCGACGCACAGCAGCACGCTGCCGTCCTCGTTGCCGACCGCCAGCGTGGCGCCGTCGCAGCTGTAGGCGATGGGCTCGGGCAGGCGGCTGTACTGGAAGTGGTAACCGTACGGGACGCCGATGCCGGCGGGCGCGAACTCCACCTCCACCGGCTGTCCCGGCACCACCGCGGCGCCGGGCAGATGGGGCAGCGTGCCGGTCACGTTGATCAGCGAAGCCCGGTGCCAGCGGGCGCCCTCGACCGCCGCGTCGCTCAGATCCACCTCCGCCAGCCGCGCCCCCGACAGGTCGGCGCCGCTCAGGTCGGCCCCGGTCAGCTCGGCCCCGTCGAGCCTGGCCCCGACCAGCTTGGCCCCGCGCAGGGTGGCCCTGGACAGGTTCGTGCCCGCCAGGGTGGCCTCTGACAGGTCGGCGCCGGTCAGATCGACCTCCCGCAGGTCCCTGGCGGACAGGTCCTCGCCCTTCAGGTTCGCCCCGCGCAGGTCGGCGCGGGCCGGAGTACGCAGCCGGGCGGCGATCTTGACCGCGTTCGCCCGCGAAACGTCGTCGGCGGGCGGATCGCCCACCCACGCGCGCAGCGCCCCTATGTCGGCCAGGTCGCACAGGAACTCCACCGTCAACCCCGACAACGGCCTGCGCGACAGCAGCGCCAGGTTGTCCAGGGCGATGTGGCGGGCGATCAGCCACTCCATCACCGAGGCGTGGATGAACCCGAACATGCCCTCCTCGGTGCGCACCAGCAGGCTGCCGGAGCCCATCCGGTACGCGGCCTGCACGGCCGAGAGCTGCCCGTCGGCCAGGTCGGTCAGCGTCTCGCCGATCTCGGTCAGCTCGTCCACGCCCAGCAGCGACTCGCCCGACTCCCACAGCCGCGCCGCCAGCGCCGTCACCGCCCGCCACAGCTCCTCCACGGTCAGCGCGGACACCGACCCGGGGATCCTCGCCCGGCGCTCCTCGAAGGCCAGCCAGGAGGTGAGGATCTCCTCGTACAGCATGGCCGGGCTGATCGTCTGGCGGGCGCCCGCCACCGTGCGCAGCCGGTCGGCGTCGAGGTCGGCGATGAAGCTCAGCATGCGCGGGTTCTGCGCCAGCGCGAGCAGGTCCTCGATCTCGCCCATCAGCGACATCCGCGCCAGCGCCTCGTCGCCGTCGTCGAACCTGTTGGCCAGGTACGAGCGGATCTGCTCCGGCGTGAAATCCTCGACGCCGAGCACCCGTCGCTGCGGCAGCACGCCCACCATCTCGCCGAGCGAGGTCAGCACCTGGCTGTGCGACTTGAAATGCTGGGTGCGGCTGGCCACCACGATCTTCGCCTTGTCCTCGGCCGCCGCCAGCAGCGTCGCCAGGTGGTCGGCCGCCCGGTCGAACGTCAGCCGGGTCACCAGCTCGTCGAACCCGTCGAACAGCAGCACGATCCGGCCCTGCCTGAGCAGGTAGCGGAACGCCTTGAGGTCGATGACCTCCTCGCCGTGGTTGGCCAGGTGGGCCGCGACGAGCCCGTCCACCGAGTGTGCCTTGTCCAGCGCGCGCAGCTCGATCAGGATCGGCGTCAGGTGCGGCAGCTCGACCGGGATACGCCGGGCCAGCTCGCGCAGCGCGAACGTCTTGCCGTGGCCGAAGTCGCCGAGCAGCAGCAGGAACCGGCCGTGGTCGGCCGACAGCAGCCGCATCAGCTCCTCCGTCAGCCCCTGCCTGACCTGGTTGCCGGGGCGATCCAGCTCGCGGTAGCGCTGCGGGACGTACAGGGCGGGCGGGTAACGCCGGTCGGCGGTCAGCCTGGCCGACTGCTCGCTGACGTACCCCGACAGGTCGATCAGCCCCTGGAACTCGGCGAAGCTGCGCAGCCGCACACCCTTGCGCATGAGGTCCTCGCGGATCGCGCGGGCGGCGGGCGGCCCCTGGTAGACCAGCTCGGCGGCCAGGTCGGCGGCGTGCGCCTGACGGACGAACCCCTCCGCGATCTCCTCGCTCACCTCGCCCACGTACGCGCCGATCATCGTCTGGCGGACGAAGCCGTCCTCGGGGTGGGTGACGACCAGGTGCGCGGCGAACCTGCGGATCCTGGCCCGCTCGTGCCGCGCCTCGCACACCTCGGCGATGCGGTCGAGCAGCAACTCCACCGGGCTCGGCGCGCGCTCCTCCGGCTTGGGCGCGGGCGGAGGGGCGGCCGGGCTCTGGCCTGTGAACGTGGTCTCGACGGCCCGCCAGCGGTGCCGGACCCGCTCGGGGCGGCCCTCGTCGGGCAGCCAGGTGCGCAGCCCGTCGGGGGTGATCTCGACGACCTGGTGGTGGCCCGAGCGCGGCGCGGCGATGCGGCCGTCGGCCGGCCCCGCGGACCCGCCGTGGAAGAGCAGCGTGAGCCGGTGGGCCAGCAGCCGGTCGAACGCGGGCGCGTCCTTCAGCTCGCCAGGCGGATGCCCGATCGCGCCCAGCCGCAGCCACGCGCTCTCCTCGTAGGGCCGCAGCCGCTCGGCGAACCAGGCCGCCTGCGCCTCGCCCAACTGCGCGTAGGCGTCGCGTTCCAGATGGCTCATGGCCATCGTCGAGTTCAGGCCCGCCACGACCACCCGCAGGTCGGGCACCTCGAACAGGGTCCACGGCTGGCCGCCGTCGAACACCCGGTCGTCCAGCCCCTGATACACCTCGCCGAACAGCCCCGCGAAATGGCGCCACTTGGGCCAGTAAGGAGGCTGCGGGCTCACGTCGTCGGCCTCGCAGGTCATGAAGTAGGCGCTGGCGGCGGCCTTGGTGACGTCACGCGGGCCGGGCAGCAGCACCAGCCGGTGCGGCTCCAGCCCGATCAGCAGCCTCAGGTCGGTCACGAACCGGGTCGCCTGCCCGAACTGGCCCAGACTGCCCGACTCGGTCAGGTCGCCGCTGACGACCATGAGGTCGGGGCGGGGCATGCCGCGGTCGTACATGGCGGTCAGGTCCGCCCAGATGCGCGCCTGCATGTCCTCGGGCGTGAACGGCTCGCCAGGGTCGGGCAGCGCCCGGCCGAAACGCGGGCCGCCGATGTGCAGCACGCTGATCGACTCGCGGCCGCGCTCCACATCGGGCGCGGAGGGGAACTTCGGGGCCGTGACCGGCGTGCGCCTGGCCCTGGACCGCTCGCCGGGCGGTGGCAGCGTCGGCGGCGGCACCATCACGCTGGAACCGTCGGGGAACGCGGGCGCCGCCTCCGGCTTGGCCCGGCCCGACATCGCCTCGCGCACCCGGCCCAGCAGCAGCGCCCTGGCCTGCCCGGGGTCGCTGACGCCCAGCAGGTCGACCCACGTGATCGTGGACAGCAGACCTTCGAGCTGGACGTCCTCCAGCCTGATCGTGACCAGCTTGTTGGAGGGGTTGTCGGGGTCCGCGCGCATCGCCGCCTGCCACTCCATCCTGCCGTAGCGGGAGGTGAGGTAGTTGCGCGAGAGCACCGCGACGACGAGCTGCGCCTCGCTGACGCCGCGGTCCATGAAGTCGATGAAGTTGGTGCCCGGCACGAAGTCCCACGCCTGGATCATCGTCCTGTAGCCGGCGGCTTCGAGCTCCCAGGCGATCCATGTCGCCCACGCCGTGTCGGCCGGGGAGTAACTGACGAAAATCTCGGTCGGCCTGCCGTCACGCGCCATGCTGCCCAGTATCCCCTGTCCGCACGGAGTAAGGCAGTAATCACGGTGACGGTATTAGCCGACCAATCCCGCGAAGCGGCTGCTTTTGATTTTGCGAGGGAGTGCCGTCGTCTGGGAGGAGCGGAGGGAGCTTGCGACCGGAGCGGGGGGAAGACGGCGGCGTTGGGCGACCGAGCCCGCCTCTGCGGAGCGGAGGCCATTGAACGCAGTAGTGCCGTCGTCTGGGAGGAGCGGAGGGAGCTTGCGACCGGAGCGGGGGGAAGACGGCGGCGTGAGGCGACCGAGCACGCCGCCACGGAGTGGCGGCCATTAGACGCAGTAAGATCGACGGGTGTGGCGGCGTCTTGGCCTTCTTGACCTGATCAGGATCGGGCTGCTGGTTCTCGGCCTGGTCTTCGTGGCGACCGGGTTGCTGCCGTGGGAGGAGGCGGCGGCGAGCCTCGACGACATCGGCCCGCTGCTGATCTTCCTGGTGGCGATCATCGTGACGGCCGAGCTCACCAAGGAGGCGCAGGTCTTCGACGCGATCGCGGCGAGGATGGCGGTGTTCGGCCGAGGCAACTACACCGCACTTTTCTTCCTCTGTACGGCCTTCGCGTCATTTATCACGATATTTCTGAACCTGGACACCACCGCCGTCCTCCTCACCCCCGTCATGCTCGCTCTGGCCCCCAAGGCCCGCATCGCCGCCCTCCCCCTGGCCATGACCACGATCTGGCTGGCCAACACCGCGAGCCTGCTCCTGCCGGTCTCCAACCTGACGAACCTCCTCGGCATGGAGAAGATCGGCCTGGACGCCCAGGAGTTCGCCGCCCGCATGTGGGCCCCCCAGATCGTCGCCATCGCCGTGACGATGGCGTTCCTGTGGGCGTTCTTCTGGCGGCCCGGCGAGCGTCGCGACCTGCGGTACACGCCGCCGGTCCTGGAACCGGTCGCCGACCGCGTGCTGTTCGCCGCCGCGTCGCTCGCCTGCGTGCTGTTCATCGTCCTGCTCCTGCTCAAGACGCACGTCGCGGTCGCCGCCACGGTCGCCGCCGTGATCGTCGTGACGGCCTTCCTGGTACGCGCCCGCGACCGCCTGACCTGGAGCCTGATCCCGTGGCAGCTCGTCGTCTTCGTGACGGGCCTGTTCCTGGTGGTGCCCACGCTCAGCAGGCACGGCCTGTCCGACCTGATGACCTGGATGATCGGCACGGAGGGCGACCCCTACCGAACGGCGGCCGTCGGCGCGGGGCTGTCCAACGTGATCAACAATCTGCCCGCCTACCAGGCCGTCGAGACGGTCATCCCCGCCTCCGCGCAGGACCGCCTGCTGGCCCTGCTGGTGGGCACCAACGTTGGCCCGGTCATCACCCCGTGGGCCTCGCTGGCCACGCTGCTGTGGTTCGAGTCGTGCCGCCGCCACGACGTCAAGGTGCCGATGCGCCGCTTCCTGCTCACCGGCGCGGGGCTGGCGGTCGTCGGGCTGGTCGCGACGGTGTGGGCGCTGGTCGCCTTCGGCTGACGGTTCTGACCACCCGTCAAGGTCCGGGACAATGGGTGCCCATGACCAGAACCACCCTGATCGGATTTTTCGGGTTTGCCCTAATGGCCGGGCTGGCAGGTTGTGGCGGTGGCGAGCCCGCCGCTCAGCCCCCAGCCGCATCCAGCGCCGCCGCACCGGAACCGGCCGCGTCGAGCCCCGCGATCGAGGCGTCCACGCTCCCGGCGACCACGGCGACCCGCACGGTCAAGCTGGAGGTGCTTGGCAAGGGCAAGTCCATGCAGCCCATCGTCTACGTGGCCGACGGGCAGGGCACGGAGAGCAACGCCGACCTCCCCTGGTCCAAGACCGTCAAGGTGGAGCTCACCGGCGCCGAGCAGAAGGTGGGCCGCGCGATCTCCATCGTGGCCGGCTCCGCCCAGGGGGCGAACGGTCAGTTGGAGGCAGGCAAGTGCCGCATCAGCGTGGACGGCGAGGAGGTCGTCTCGGGCGAAGGGCTGTGCCGGCACAAGCTCAAGTAGCCGTCAGACCTGCTTGAGGAGTGACAGCAGTCCGGGCATGGCCTTCGGGTGCGCGGCGACGAAGCTGCGGTCCTCGGCGGGCGCGTCGAAGCACTCCTCGAACGGCCCGCCGTCCAGCGCCCTGATCTCGATCCCGGCTTCCCTGGCCAGCAGCGCGCCCGCGGGCAGGTCGACCGCCTCGGCCCGGTAGCCCACGATGCCGTCGATGTCGCCGCGCGCCAGCATCGCCCACGACAACAGCGGCGCCCACAACTGCAGCACCCGGCGTGCCTTCAGCTCCAGCGCCGACTTCAGCCCGCGCACGGTCGCGTCGCCCCTGCTCACGTCGTACCCCTGGGTCCAGGCCAGCAGCGGGCCGTGCGGGCTCGGCGCGTACGGCGGGGCGAGCCGCGCGCCGGAGGAGGCGACGGCGCCGCGCCCCCGGATGGCCGACCAGGTCTGGGACGAGACGGGATCGTGCACCACGCCGAGCACCGGAAGCCCGCCCCTGCACAGCGCCACGCCGACGACGTAGGCGGACAGACCGATCGCCACGTTGTTGGTGCCGTCCAGCGGGTCGACCAGCCACGTCCACTCGCCGCCCGCGGCCCCGCCCAGCCCCGACTCCTCGGCGATCACCGCGTGCGAAGGGAACGCGGTCATGATGCGCTCCAGCAGCAGCTTCTCCGAGGCCAGGTCCAGGTCGGTCACCACGTCGCCGGCCTCGCCCTTAGCCCGCACGCCGACCGCGCCGCGCGTGCCCTCCAGCAGCAGCGCCCCCGCGGCCTCGGCGGCTTCGACGGCGACCGTGCGAGCGTGATCCAGGTCCATCGGGTACCCCTCAGGTCAGATGCGCGGTGATCAGACGTACGGCCAGCTCGGTCTCGCGGGCGTCGAGCGCCTGCCTGGAGACGTGGTGCGGGCCCGCGCCGAGCGGGCCGAGCGACAGGTCGCGGCTGCCGGGCCGGCCGCGGCCGAGCGCGATCGTGGCGGCCTGGCCGCCCTCGGGGACGACGCTGCTGTGGAAGCGGCCGGCCCGCAGCGTGTAGGTCTCGCCGGGACCGAACGCCTCCACCAGTCCTGTCGAGTGGCGTACGGTGCGGCGGGTGGGCGAGATGCGGTCGCCGTCGGCCGCGCTGACCACCTCGAACACCCGGTGCGTGGCGTCGTCGCGGGCGTCGGTGACCACCGCGTGCACGTTGCGCACCTGGCCGTAGAGCACGTGGCTGACCAGGTCCCAGCTGTGGCAGTGGATCTGCGAGGTCGTGTTCTCGGCGTGGACGAGTGTGTCGGACCACAGATGAAGGCATACCCCTTCGCCGCCCTCGCGCTCCAGCGGAAGGCAGACGAATCCGAGCGGATGGCGCACCGCGCGCACGGGGCCTGACAGCGCCTCCAGCGCCCACGACCTGGCCTCGCCGTCGAGCACCCGCCGGTGCACGCCGTGGTAGCTCATGACCCGTAGGGGTCGACGGCCCGCAGCGCCTTGCGCGCGATGTCGACCACGTCGCGGCCGTTGTAGGCCTTGGGCAGGGGCACCTCGATGCGTTCGAACAGCTCCTGGACCTCCTCGATCGTGGGCTCGTCGCTGAGCGGCACCTTCTTGTAGGCCTCCAGCGGCACCTGCCGCGCCTGCTCGAAGCTGAGCCGCAGCTCGGTGTCGCAGTTCTCGTAGTAGAAGGTGCCGGCCAGCGCGGTCATCGCCATGTTCGGGTCTTCGACCGTCATGATCAGGCGGGTGGCCGACAGGTCCCAGCGGAACGTCGTCATCGTCGAGGACAGGCCCACCCCGATGTCGAGCAGGCCGTAGCGCTGGCGGTGCCAGAAGGCGGCCAGGATCGTCGCGTACGACTCTTTCCTGGCCCGGTCGGTCGTCCACGTCTCGCCGGTGGCGTCGGGGCTGTCGGACAGCGAGCGGCGGTAGTGGGCGTAGGTCTCGCAGACCTCCACGTCGGTCGGGTCGATGATCTCCACCCTGACCGTGAGGTGGCGTTTGTCCCTGCGGGCCGCCGCCACGCACTCGGGCAGCGTGACCGCCCGCAGGTAGGTGCCCGTGCCGCCCTTGAAGCTCCATCGGGGGGTGTCCCTGCGGGCCTCGGCGTGAGACTGGGCGATCTCGTGCTTGCTGGCCAGCACCCTGACGAGCTGCAGCGCGTCGAGGGCCTTGCGGGTGCTGTTGGCCAGCGTCTCGATCTCGTCCAGGCGGGCCAGCCGCGCGGGCAGCTCGGCCAGCGCCCCCGAGGTGACCGTCTTTTCGAGTGGAGCCTGGCGGACGCGGTCGCGCAGCAGCGCGGTGGCCACCAGCGCCATGATGACCAGCGTGGCGGCGTTGACGAGCTGGGTCTGGACCTCGGTCGGCACGACCTCGTTGGGCATGATGCCGAGGACGCCGATCACGACGGCCAGCACCAGGGCGATGGCGCCGTCGGCGTTCTGGGCCGCCCATGGCGTGACCCGCTTCAGCGCCGCCGTGAACCGTGTCATCGCTCGCCCCGCCGTCCGACGATCAGTCAGTTCCCGAGGTCATCGTAACGACAGCGCCATGCGACTGCCAGCACACGCAAAGGAGCGATCTCCTAACCGCCGACGCCACACAGGCGGTGCCTCGGAACCCGCCCGCGCCGGTCGCGGGCGGGCCGGGCGTCTAGAACCACCCGCGGTGGCGGGCCATCTGCTCCAGGCCGCGCTGCAGGGCCTGGTCGGCCGAGCCGGGGTCGTCGTAGCGGACGGTGAAGCGGTTGTAGGCGTCGTGGCCGGAGCTGAGGAAGCCGCCGCGCTTGTCGGCCTCCAGGATGACGTCCATCTGCCTCGGCCCGGCGATGAACGTCAGCTCCAGCTCGTTGAAGTGACGCCGCCACCGGCCGCCCGCGTAGTACTCGATCTCCTGGAAGAACGGCATGGTCGAGCCGTACAGCGTGCCGCGCTCCAGGTCGGCCTTCTTGAAGCGGAAGTCCAGCCGGTCGAGGGCCGCGATCACGTGCTCCTGGGCCGGCAGCGGGCTGACGAACAGCGGGTCGAGGTCGCCCTTGTCGAGCGCGCCCGCCAGCGCCAGCTCCGTCTGCACCCCCAGCCTCATGCCGTGCAGCGGGTGCCCGGCGATGGCGCTGATCGGCGTCTCCCACGGGATCTGGATCTCGAACGGCTGCTGGTGTTGCGCGCCCGCGGCGAGCTGGAACGTCCCGGCCACCTGCTGGCGCAGGAAGCTGTAGGTCGTCTTGTACTCGCTGTCGCCCTGCTCGACCTCGACCACCGCGGTCAGGTCGATGTGGATGCCCTCGACCTTGTAGCCGGAGTTGCCGCCGCGGAAGTGGACGACACCGCGCAGCGCCTCGCCCGGGCGTACGCCCGTGTCGGTCAGCACCGTGTCTACCTCGACGCCCGCGCCGAACGCGGCCATTAACTTGCGGAACACCATGGGGGTTCTCCTATGCGGAAGGTGTGTGGCCGTTCACGTGGTCCCTGCCCGAGATGCGGGGGAGCAACTGGGCCAGGAGGAGGGTGGACAGCGCGGAGTCGGCCTGGCCCTGCTGGGTGCGTACGACCAGCGGCTGGGGGGCGTTCTCCGCCAGCTTGGCGCCCACGTCGAGGCGCCTGCGGGCCAGCTCGTACTGCAGCACGGCCCGGTTGTCCCGGTAAGACTCGGCCAGCGCGCGCAGCGCCTTGGCCTCGTTCTCGGCGGCGGTCAGCTCGGCCCTGCCGCGCGCCTCGATCTCCCACGTCACCCGCTGCGCCTCGGTCTCCTGCTCCTCCAGCATGCGGGCGACGTCCTTGCGCGCGGTGTTGTGGGCGGCCTTGACCTCGACGACGCGGGCGTCGCGGGTCTTCTTGGAGCGCTCGATCTCCATCAGCAGGGTGTCGATGCGGCGCTTGCGGGTCAGCTCCCACTCGCGCTCGTAGGCCGACAGCTCCTTGGCGACCTTCTCGCGGGTGGCCAGGTGCTGCTGGTACTGGTCGGGGAGCTGCACGTCGGGGATGTTGGCGCCCGTGATGCGCACGCCGTAGCGTCCGAGCTGGCGGTTGAGCGCCTCCTGCATGTCGCCCACGTCGGAGCCGCGCAGGTCGTAGGCGCGCTCGGTGTTGACCCTGCGGCTGCGCTGCCTGATCGCGTCCTGCACCGCGCTGGCGAGCACGAGGTCGAAGTTGCCCGCGCCGATCGTGCGGACGAACGCGACGGGGTCGACGATCCTGAACTTCAGGAAGAACTCGATCGACTTCAGCGGCACGTTCTCGGCCGTGGGGCAGGCCACGATCGGCGCCGAGTACGGGATCTCGGTGGAGGTGTCGACGACCGCGTCCACGCGGTCCCACGGCAGCCAGAGGTAGTGGCGGCCCGGCGGCAGCGTGCCGGTGATGGCGCCCCAGTGGCTGCGCACGCCGGTGGTGCCCTCCTCGATCTCGATGATGGCCTTGCGCCAAATCGTGATCGCCCCGAAGAGCAGGCAGAACAGGGCGGCGAGCGCGGCGATCACCGTGAGGTCGGTGAGCGCGGCCATCCCCGCGAAGTACAGGGCCAGGAAGGCCAGCGTCATCCAGGCGAAGCCGCGCCGGTCCTTGGGGATCACGACGGGGACGAGCTGGCCCTGCTCACCGCCGCGCAGGAGCTGGCGGATCTCTCCCCAGGAGGCCAGCGACTCCTTGATCTTCGAGAACTCGCGGCTCATCAGATCTCCCCCTTGCCCGGCAGCAGGCGTTCGACGGTGGCTTCCAGGTCGTGGTCGGGCTCCGGTGTCGCCGGGGGCTCGGCCACGTCGGCGGCGGCCTTCTTCAGCAGCGCGGAGATCTCGTTCTCCCGGCCGCTGACCCGCGCCGCGATCTCGTCGAGCCTGGCGCGGATGGCGGCCATGTCCTCGGCGGTGAACAGCACCGCGCCCTTGCCGCCCACGAGCTGCTGGGCCAGCGCCAGGAAGTCGATGTCGGTCTGCTCGCCCACCTGCACCACCTGCGGCAGCCGGGTCGCGACGGACTCCAGCTTGGTCAGCAGGTCCTGCTGGAAACGGTAGTCGAGGATCTCGGGCGCCTCGGCGGCCGACAGCGCCCTGATGTCCAGCGCCTGCGCCTCCAGGAGCGCGGCGTTGGCGTTGGCCGTGGACTCGGCCTCGACCAGGCGCTGCCTGGCCTGGGCGGTGGCCTGGTGGCTGGCGCGTTCGAGCGCGGTGTCCATGCGGGCCTGGTAGCCGGCGATCTCCGCCTGGATGGCGCTCAGCGTCTCCTGCAGCCCGGCCAGCTCCTTGACCAGGTCGCCCTCGTTCTGCTCCTTGCGGAGCTGGAGCTCGTACTCGTAGGTGTAGGCCTCCTTGGCGACCCTGACCATCTCGGGGGCGGCCAGGTCCATGCGGTACTCCTGGCTGGAGGGCTCGGCGTGGGTGATGTTCACGTCGGTGAGCCGCACCGCGGGCAGGAACTGCTGGTTGAGGCTCTCCAGCATGCCCAGCGTGCTCTCGCCCACCAGGTCGTAGATGTCCTCGGCCCGCTGGGCGTAGATCAGGGAGCGGGTGACCTCGCTGATGGCGTTCTGGAGCTTGGACTGGAAGCCGCTGACCGAGCCGAGCACGAAGATGAACTCGGCCGGGTTCTCGATCCTGAACTGCAGGAACAGGTCGACGCTCGCCTTGACGCCCTGCTGGGTCGGCGCCTCACGGATCGGGGCGTTGAACGGGTACTCGCGGGTGGTGTTGACGATGTAGCTGACCCGCTTCCACGGGTTGAACAGCGTCACCCGGCCGGGGTCCGCGATGTGCACCAGTTTGCCGAACTTGGTGATCAGCGCCTTGCAGCCTTCCGGCACCATCACCACGCTGCGTCGCCACCACAGGAACGCCGCGGCCAGGACCAGCACGACCCAGTAGTGCGGGCCGAAGAACAGGTCGGAGCCCGGGACGATGTTGCCGAGCGCGCCGATCAGCCCGAGCACCACCAGGATGCCCAGCGGGATGACCACCTTCGCGGTGCTGCCCTTGGGGATCACCACCGGCGAGATGACGTGCATGCCGTTCTCGGCGAAGCTGCGGTTGACGATCTCGCCGGCCTCGTTCAGCGACGCCGTCCTGGCCTCGATGAGGGTGCCGACGGAGGCGCCGCCGTCGCGGGCGGCGGCGAAGTCGTGGGGGTTCAGGGCGAAACCGCCAGGGCCCTGGCCCTGGCCCTGGACCAGTTGGCCGGCTTGGCCGACGGCCTGCCCCATGGCCTGTCCCATCGCCTGGCGTACGTCACCCCCTTGGGCCACTGCTTGGGCTATGCCCTGACCTGCCTGGATCAGTGCCTCTCTGGGTCGTGACATGAAACCTTCCTTTTCCGCTACAGGCGAATACGACCGTATCGGGTGTGACTTACTAAACGCTTGCAATAGGTCATCACACGTCTGTGGCATACTGTAGTACTTATGCTATTTATGTAGTAGTGCTACTATCTGGGTCAATGGAAGCGGTGAGTGAACATCCCGTTGCCGTCGAGCGTGAGGACGGCACCCTGCAGGCCGCGGCGATGCGGCGGAGCGGCTGAGAAGATACGTGGTGATGAGCGAGACCGTCTTCAACCGCATCGCGCTGCTGCGCGCAGAGCGGAACGTGACCCGCAGGCAGCTCTCCGACGCCCTGGGGGTCCATTACCAGACCGTCGGCTATCTCGAGCGGGGCGAGTACAGCCCGAGCCTTTACCTGGCGCTGCGGATCGCCGACTATTTCGAGGTGCCTGTCGAGGTCGTCTTCTCCACGACCCCGTTCCCCCGGATCGGGGAACGCTCGGCGTGACCCTTTCTGTCAGTGGAGCCGCCTACAGTGGCAGCATGCGTCCGGTCACAGATTTGCAGCGGAAGGTGGCGCCTTTCGAGGTCGTCACCGAGATGACTCCCTCAGGCGACCAGCCGACGGCCATCGCCGACCTGGAGCGCCGCGTCAAGGCCGGGGAGAAGGACAGCGTCCTGCTGGGCGCGACGGGCACCGGCAAGACGGCCACGATCGCGTGGCTGATCGAGCGCTTGCAGCGGCCCGCGCTGGTCATGCAGCCCAACAAGACGCTGGCGGCCCAGTTCGCCAACGAGCTGCGGGAGATGCTGCCCAACAACGCGGTCGAATATTTCGTTTCTTATTACGATTATTACCAGCCCGAGGCGTACGTCCCGCAGAGCGACACCTACATCGAGAAAGACTCCTCGATCAACGACGAGGTCGAGCGGCTGCGCCACTCGGCCACCAACTCCCTGCTCACCCGCCGCGACACCATCGTGGTCGCCTCGGTGTCGTGCATCTACGGCCTGGGCACCCCGCAGGAGTACGTCGACCGCATGACCAGGCTCCGCGTGGGCATGGACACCGACCGCGACCAGCTCCTGCGCCGCCTGGTCGACATGCAGTACACCCGCAACGACGTGGCCTTCACGCGAGGCACGTTCCGGGTGCGGGGCGACACGATCGAGATCATCCCCAAGTACGAAGAGCTCGCCGTGCGCATCGAGATGTTCGGCGACGAGATCGAGAAGCTCTCGACCATGCACCCGCTGACCGGCGAGGTCATCACCGAGGACGAAGAGCTCTACATCTTCCCCGCCTCCCACTACGTCGCGGGCGAGCAGCGCATGGCCGCCGCCGTGACGGGCATCGAGGCCGAGCTGTCCGAGCGGCTGTCAGAGCTGGAGCGCCAGGGCAAGTTGCTCGAGGCGCAGCGGCTGCGGATGCGCACCACGTACGACATCGAGATGATGCGGCAGATCGGCACCTGCAGCGGCATCGAGAACTACTCGCGCCACATGGACGGCCGCGAGGCCGGCAGCGCGCCCAACACGCTGATCGACTACTTCCCCGAAGACTTCGTGCTCGTCCTCGACGAGTCCCACCAGACCGTGCCGCAGATCGGCGCCATGTACGAAGGCGACGCCTCCCGCAAGCGCACGCTGGTCGAGCACGGGTTCCGGCTGCCGTCGGCGCTCGACAACCGGCCGCTGAAGTGGGAGGAGTTCCTGGAGCGCATCGACCAGAGCGTCTATCTGTCGGCCACGCCCGGGCCGTACGAGCTGGGGCGGGTCAAGGGCGAGGTCGTCGAGCAGGTCATCCGCCCGACCGGCCTGGTCGACCCGGAGATCGTCGTCAAGCCCACCAAGGGGCAGATCGACGACCTGGTTCACGAGATCCGCGAGCGCGCCGACCGCGACGAGCGCGTCCTGGTCACGACGCTGACCAAGAAGATGTCAGAAGACCTCACCGACTACCTCCTGGAGCTCGGCATCCGGGTGCGCTACCTGCACAGCGAGGTCGACACGCTGCGCCGCATCGAGCTGCTGCGCGAGCTGCGGGTCGGTGAGTTCGACGTGCTGGTCGGCATCAACCTGCTGCGCGAGGGTCTCGACCTGCCCGAGGTCTCGCTGGTGGCCATTCTCGACGCCGACAAGGAGGGCTTCCTGCGTTCCGAGACCTCCCTGATCCAGACGATCGGCCGCGCCGCCCGTAACGTCTCCGGCCAGGTCCACATGTACGCCGACAAGATCACCCCGTCCATGGAACGGGCGATCGACGAGACCAACCGGCGGCGGGCCAAGCAGATCGCCTACAACGAGGCCAACGGCATCGACCCGCAGCCCCTCCGCAAGAAGATCGCCGACATCCTCGACTCGCTGCAGCGCGAGGACGCCGACACCGACCGGCTGCTCGGCGGCGGGCGCCAGCAGTCGCGCGGCAAGGCCCCGGTCCCCGGCTTCGCCGGCCGCCCCGCGGGGCAGCACGCCAAGACGATCGCGGGGGAGATGCCCCGGGCCCAGATGGAGTCCCTGGTCGAGTCGCTGACCGAGCAGATGCACCAGGCCGCGGCCGACCTTCAGTTCGAGGTGGCGGCTCGGCTGCGCGACGAGATCAAGGAGCTGAAGCGGGAGCTGCGCGACATGAAGGAGGCGGGGGTCGAGTAACCTCGCGCACGGCCCCGGTTTCCCCCGAAGGGCTGCCGGGCCGGTCGCGTAGGGGGTGTCTGACCTGCGGGAATGGTTCCGCTTTGGGTGGGCAGCGTCATGGTATGAACAGGACGATCATCGGGGCCCTGGTGGGTGCGACGGTGCTCGCCGGGGGCTGTGGTCCCGCCACGAGGCAGGCGGAGGAACTGGCCGCCAAGGCGCCATCCGCGATCCCTTCACCGAACATCATCCAGACCGAGACCCCCAGCGGCACCCCGCCAGGAAGCCCTGGGCAGGCCGGGGCCGTCCAACTACGGCAGGCCGCCCAGGCGGCGCTCGCGGCCGTCCCGAACTCCAAGCTCATCTCGATCAAGAGCGAGGCCGAAGGGCGGCGCTGGGAAGTGCGGGTCGTCGGTGAGGACGGCACTGAGCACCAGATGGACGTCGAATCCGGCAAGGTCGTCCGAGGACCCTCGACCGAGGAGAGCGACGAGGCGGAGAAGGCCAAGCACAAAGAGCTGGTCAACGCGGCCAAGCTGGACTACTCGCAGGCCGTCGACAAGATCCTCGCCGCCGTTCCCGGCGGGCGGATCACCGAGCTCAACCTCGACACCGAGCAGGGGAAGACCGTCTGGGAAGCCGATGTCCTCACCGCAAACGGGACCAAGCAGGAGGCCGCCGTGGACGCGGTCACCGGAGAGGTCACGAGAAGCAGCGCCACCACGATGAGCCCGCCCGCATCACCGGAGACCACCGAGTCGCCGGGCTCGACCGAGTCTCCTGAGACGCCGGAGTCTCCCACACCCACCTGATCCGTCTGGAGCCCGCCTGACCGTGTGCGGGTCGGCGGGCTCACCTGCGGGCCGCGCTCACCTGCGGCCGCGCTCACCTGCGGCCGCGCTCATCTGCGGGCCGCGCTCACGCACAGCCGCGTGAGATGTGGTCCGCACGTGAGCCCGGCCGCGCGAAATGCGGTCCGCACCCGCGCCTGGCCGCGTGAGATGCGGCTCGCACCCGCGCCCGGTTCGGTCAGGGCGCGGTGGTCGCGGTGCGGTAGAACTCTGCGGCGCTGAAGGTGACGGGGACACCGAGTTCGGCGGCGACCGCGGTGATCGCCGTGTCGCCGACGGCGAGGTCGGCTTGGCCGTCGGTGGTGAAATACGGTGCGATGAACGTCTCGTAGTGGGCTCGGGCTTCCTCCAGGGTGTGCCGGCCGAGGAAGGTGTGAACGTGCCGCACCGCGGTGTCGGGTTCGTCGCGGATCACCTGCAGGGCGCGCCGGTGGGCTCGGACGACGGCCTGGACCGCGGGGCCGTCCGGGTGGATGTGGGTGGGGTCGACGGCCACGCCCACGGTGGGGACCTGGAAGTGGTCGCCGACCCAGGCCAGCACCTTCCAGCCGAGCTCGGCGGCTATCGCCTCCGGCGCCATGGTGCTGCCGACCAGGGCGGCGTCGATCGTGCCGGCACGCAGCCGGCGCAGGTCCATGCCGTAGTCGCCGGGCGCGCGGACAATGGTGTCGATGTCGCGGTCCGGGTCGAGGCCCGCCTGGCGCAGCACGATCCGGGCGAAGCATCCGGGTGCGGTGTGGGGGGCGTGTACGGCCAGCCGCCGGCCGGCCAGGTCGGCCAGGGAGGTCAGGCCGGGCCGGGCGAGGAACCAGAACAGCGGGCGGTGGGTGTTGACATTGAGCGCGACCCAGGGGACGCCATCGGCCAGTCGCGACAGCAGCGCCCGGCCGAGCCCGATGGTGGCGCCGTGGCGCAGCCGCTCCTCGTCCCACGCGCAGCCGTCGCGCAGTGCGACGTGGACGCCCTCGTCGGCGTAGTAGCCCTGCTGGTCGGCGACGTAGGCGACCAGCTCCTCGTGCAGGCCCCGCCCGACGTAGGCGAGATCGATCGTGTACATGAACGCTTCCCTTGATCGTGTCACCGCCCCGCGTGTCGCCCGGACGCGGGGACAGCATCATCAACGCCATGAGCCGGAAGTCCCCGCACGGCGTGTCGCCCGTGCGCGGGGGACAGCGGGACGTCAGTACATGGCCATGCCGCCGTTGACCGCGGCCGTGGTGCCGGTCATGAAGGCGTTGTCCTCGCCGGCGTAGAAGGCGACCGCTTGGGCGACGTCGGCCGGGTGCGCCAGGCGGCCCAGGGGAGTGGCGGCCACCTGCCGCCGCTTGTGCTCCTTGTCGAGCACGTCCGCCATGCGGGTGTCCTCCACCGGGCCGGGCTCGACGACGTTGACCGTGATGCCCCGCGGGCCCAGTTCCTGGGCGAGGTATCGGGCGAACTGCGTCAGTGCGGCCTTGGCCGTGCCCAGCGCGATCATGCCCTCCCGGGGCTGGCGGCTGAGGCCGGTACCGAGATAGATGATGCGTCCCCAGCCCTGCTCTGTCATGGCGGGCAGGACGGCTTTGGTGACCGCGAACGCCGCCCGCAGCTCGGCGTCGAGCTTGCCGCCCAGTTCCTGCCACGTCATGTCCTGGAACGGCTTGATCACGTACGGGATGAGCGCGTTGTGCACGAGCACGTCGATGCCGCCCCATGCCGCCCGGACCTGCTCGATCATGCCTTCGACCGCCGCCGCCTCGCGCACGTCGGCCCGCACGGCCATGGCCCGTCCGCCCGCGGCCGCGATGCCGGCCACGACCTCGTCGGCTGCCGTGCCGCTGTGGAGGTAGTTGACCACCACACGCATCCCCCGGGCGGCCAGAAGGGACGCGGTGGCCGCACCGATTCCTCTGCTGGCCCCTGTCACCAATGCCACCCTGCCGGTCGCCCCCGTCACGGCCCCACCTCCCTGTTCATCGTCGCGGGCCGTCGGCATGACCGCCCGGAACCGTTCTGCCGGGCTGCGAATCACCCCGAAGAGCACGCCGTCGAAGGCCGGCCCAGTCGAGTGCACGCGTCGACCGCGACTGACGCAGCATCGCATCGCCCCGGCCCGTCACGCGCCGAGCCGCGCCGATCCACCCAAGACTCGTACGAGCAGGCCCCTGGCCTGCGCGCTTGTCCGTCACCAGATCTCGTGGTCGATCCCGGTCGTGACGATCCGCAGCGCGCTGAAGGCCGCGTACGGCCGGTCGTAGGAGCTGATCCCGCCGGACGCCGGCATCGGCACCTTCGGGAGAAGATCGAGCACCGCACTGAGCCGCCCCTGCTCGGCCGCCCGGAGGAGCAGATCCACGGTCGGCTCCTGCCGCCGCGCCGGAGGGAACCTGGCGACCTCCGCGTATCTGCGGGCGAGGTCCTCCTTCACCGGCTCCCTCGCTTCCACGACCGCGAGGCCGTTGCGCTCGGCCCATTCGCGCAGCAACTCTGTCTGCCCGTATCGCCGGAGAAGGTCCATCACCGTCCACTCGCCGAACCAGCCCCGCGCGTCACGCAGGATTCGTTCGGCGAGGTCGGCCCTGCCCTTGCGCAACGCGTACCCGACGAACGGAACGCCGGCGCGGGAGCCGGGGTCGCCGGTGCCCTCGTCCAGCAGGGCCTGCGCCTCGTCCTCGCGTCCGCACTCCAGCAGCGCCCACACGACCGGCAGGCGATGGTCCCAGTTCCCGTGCTGCTCGCGTAGCGCCCTGTCGAACCACTGGTCCGCGCGCTCCCGGTCGCCCCGCGCCGCGTACGCCCCGCCCACGGCGGCAGCGGCGCGGGCCCGGCTGCCCTGCAGCATCTCGTACCACACCGGCCCGCTCCACAGAGCCTCGCAGGCGGCCTCATAATCGGCGAAGAGTTCGTCCGGTAGCCCCGAGGCTGCCAGGACCATGGCGGCCTCGGCCGCCACGAACGGGCGGCGGCCCGCTGGGGACGCCTCGACCAGCGCGCGCACACCGTCCGGCTCGCCGCGCCTGGCCCGGATGAGGGCCGCCTCGTGGAGAGCTTCGCCGGGCCACGCGAGCTGGTCACCGCCGTACTCCACGACCGCTTCGAGGAAGGCCAGGAACAGGTCGTCCACCGTGGCCGGGCCGGGCGGCGGCCACTGCTCAGGTTCCTGCACCCGCGCGGCACGGCCGCGGAACTGCTCCAAGTCCTCGCGCAGCGGCTCGTGGACCTGTTCCGCCGCGGTGGGCGCGTCGGGGAAGACGTCCAGCCGTCCCCAGTGAACCGGCCACGCGTGGCGGCGGTCCACCGCCCACGCGAGCGCCGCGGCCAGGTCCGCTTCCCGTTCTGGAGGGGCGATCACGACGCCCTCGGGGAAGGCGACCGCCCAGGTCTCCTCATCGAGCGCGAACGTGGGATTGGGCCCCCGCCGGATCCTTTCCCCGACGTCTTCGCCGTCAAGGAGCAGCGGGCGCGGCGCGACGGGCTGGTGCAGCAGCGTGAAGTCGCCGATGACCTCGCCGGTGTCCGCGCGCAGGAAACGCAGCACGGTCGGCCCCAGCGCCACCAGCACGTCCTCGGCGCCCCAGTGCAGCCCGGTGGCCTTCTTCGGAGCGTCGAACGTGCGCAGCCGCTCCGCGTGGTCGTCGTCCAGCGACCAGACCTCGATGCGGCCGTCGGCGGTGAGGCAGGCCGCGCGGTCGCCGTCGGGCGCCCATGCCCAGGCCCCGACCTTCAGATCGCCGCCCGGAGCCCGGACCGCCACGTCCAGGTCGTAGCGGTGCCGGCCGGTCCGGTCCACGATCCCGACGCGCGGGCGTTCAGCGTCGTGTTCCGCGGGGACGACGACGGCGAGCCGCGTCCCCCAGGACAGGTAGACGGTCTGGAACAACACATCGAAATACCCGGGGCCGGTGGCGATGTCCCGGCCGGTCGCCGCGTCGGCGATCACCAGCTCGCCGTCGCGGTGGTAGGCCAGCACTGTCTCGTCCCGGTTCCACGCGGCGGACGGCCACGAGTTGTTCTTGTCGCCCTGGACGATCCAGGCGATCTCCCCCGAGGCGACGTCGATCGAGCAGAGCCTCCCCTCGTTCAGCAGGTTCCCGTACAGCCGTTTCCCGTCCCGGGACCATACGGGCCAATCCAGGACGAAGCCCTCCTCGTCCTCTTCCTCATCGGTCACCGCCGGTACCGTCGTGGTCTCCAGGCCGGCGAACTCCACGATCGAGGCGAAGGTCTCGGAGTCCTCGTCCATGACGTACGCGCGCAGCCCGTCGGGCGAGAGCGCGAACGGGTCGGGACGGCCGTTGTAGGTGAGGCGGACGGTCGCGATCGGCTCGACGTCGGCGCCGAAAGGGTCCCATACACCGACATTGCTGGCCCGGTACTCCACGGCCAGCCGGGTCTCGTCGGCCGACCACTCGATCGTGCCGCCGTACCCGGGCCAGCCGACCCCGCCCACGATCCCGTCGATGACGTTCACGCAGCGGCCGGTGGCGACCTCCCAGATCTGCAGGGTGGCCCCGGCCTGGTAGTCGTCGCCGCCGAAGTCGCCGACCGCGAGGTAGCGGCCGGACGGGCTGAGCGCCTGCGAGGTGATCTCGACGCGGTGCACGTCGGGATGGCGCAGCAGAGCCCCGCGCTCGCGGATCCGCTCGGTCGCGTGCCGGTGCGCCTCGGTGACGCCGTGGGCGCGTTCCAGCTCCCGCAGCGTGTCCCGCAATAGGGGCAGGTCGCGCGCGGGCTCGAACGTGGCCCCGTCCAGCGCGTCCAAGACGGCACGCGCCGTCGTGTCGGTGATCTTCATGGCCAGCGATGGTAGGGGACGCCATCGACCGGCGTGTGCCACTCAGCTGGTTTTGCGGCGTATCGCCACGGTCGCCGGGGACGGCCTGAAACGCCCGGCCCTGCGGCCTGCTGACCATCGCCCACGCCACCAGCCAGGGCCGAGTCGGCCCGGCTGGTGGCGGCCTCGGGTTCTTGAGCAGGCCAGATGGACGCGCCCGGTCGCGCACGTCACGTTCATGTAATGTCGGCAGACATGTCGTATCCGCCCCAAGAACCCGAAGACGCTGGGCGTGCCGGTGCTCAGGGACCGGCGAGTGGGCCGACGCGTGGCACCCGGCCGGGGATCCTGATCGCCTGGATCCTCGCTCTCATCCTGCTCGGCGGCGGTGGCGCCGGTGCCATCGCCTTGCTGTCCTCCGACGGCGAAACAAACAAGGGCGGTGAGCGGGGGCACGGGCAGTACGGCGATCGCTGAGTGCCATCCCGCTCAACGGCAGTCCGAAGACTCACATCCCGGCCTCGCCTCTGAGCAGGGACGTGAGGGTTTCCGGGTCGGCGGCGGTGACGCCCTTGGCGGCGAACCAGGTGGCCACGTTGCGGGCGTCACGGTCGAGGAAGGACGGCCCCGCCGGGTGCGCGATCACGTCCACGATCTGCGGCAGATCGATGATCACCAGCCTGCCGTCGTGGACGAGCAGGTTGTACGGCGACAGGTCCCCATGGGCCAGCCCCTCCCTGGCCAGCGTCACCATGGCCTCGACCAACTGCTTCCACAGGTCGTCGAGGCCGTCGGACACCTGGGCCAGGCGCGGCGCCGCGTACCCGTCGCAGGTGCCGATGAACTCCTGCAGGACCTCCGTCCCGACGATCTGCACCGGGTACGGCACCGGCACCCCGAGCTCCCACAACCGGCACAACGCCCCGAACTCGGCCACCGCCCACTGCGCGGCGATCACCTGCTTGCCGAAGGCGGTGCGGTTGGCCATGGCCCGGTTCATGCGGCTCTCGCGGGTCCTGCGGCCCTCCAGGTAGCCGGAATCGCGGTGGAAAAGACGGTGGTCGGAACCCCGGTAACGCTTGGCGGCCAGCAGACACACCCGGTCCGTGCCGGGAACGCCCCGGGAGATCAGGTGGACGTCGGCTTCCTTACCGGTCTTGAGCACGCCGTGCTCGGTGTCGACGGCGGCCAGTTCGGTGACCAGCCAGCCGGGGTAGGGCTGCGGCCCCTTCTCGGTCGGGGTGCTCTGGTCCCAGGTGGACCAGCGGTCGCCTGTCGGCGGGGCGTCGTCGGACGTCGTCTCGGGCGTGCTCTCAAGCCATTCGATGTCGTCGGCGTCGAGGGCTTGCTTGCCACGGCGGCGGTGTTGCGGGTGCTTCGGCACGGTGGAAGAACTCCAGAGGTGAAGCCCACCGGCGCGTCGATCGGGTCAGATCACGTCAGATCTGGGGCGGACGCCCGGCGGGAAGGTGATGGGGACGCGGAAACGGCACGCGAACAATCGTCATCACGGTCTCACCCTCCCTTCGCGTCGCAGCGATCAACTGGGCCCTGAGTATCCCGCTGCCCACCCACCGGCCGCAACCCAATTACGACCACCCCGGTCGTTACGCCCGCGACCATGGCATGGTGAGGTCGATGTCCACGTCGAACCCGATGTCGGCCCGCAGCCGTTTGCGATGGATGCCGGTCGGAACGTAGGCCCTGACCGAGGGCTCCAGTTCGAAGGTGTAGACGACCGGCAGGCCGTCTTCCTCCTCGACCCGCCAGAAGTGCCTGATGCCGGCGTCGGCGTACTTGGCCGGTTTCGTGGTCCGGTCCCGCTCCAGGGATGCCTCTGAGGCCACCTCGGCCACCAGATGGACGTCCTGCGGCGGGAAAGACGTGGTCTTGGGGGTGATCGCGGCGTTCTCGACCACGAGAAGGTCCGGCTCCGGCCGCTGGCGCGGGCCGAGCGTGACGGTCATCTCCCGGAGGACCGCGAGATGCGCCGGGGGAGCGAGGCGGTCGTCGAGCAGCCGGATCGCGAAGTGGTGGAAGGCGGTTCGCGGCGGGCTGATGACGAGGGCCCCGTCGATCAGTTCGACGTGCCGGGGCGCGTCAGGGGGAAGATGGTCGAGCATGTCGGCGGTCCAGCCGCCAGGCGGCCCCGGGTGGAACCATTCGGGAAGGGCCGTGCGCATCGATCGGCCTCCTCAGCGATCGCACGTGGCGAACGCATTTTGCCACGAAGAGTGATCGTCAGGGGAGGTCTTTGCGCTCCTGCATGGTGCGGCGGTAGAGGTCGTCGATCTCGTCGAGGGGGTCGGGGGCGTGGCGTCTGGCCTCGATCTCCAGGTCGGTGCGGGAGCTGAGGTCGGCGATGCCCGTGGCCGAGTGATGGACCTGGTCGCCGAGGAGGTCGGCGCGGATGCGGGCGCACATGGCCGTCAGCTTGGCCTGGTGTTCGCGGAGCCGGTCGAGGGTGGCGTGGTCGATGTAGGGCGAGATGCGGCGCTGCTGGGCGTACATGCCGAGCTGCCTGTCGTGGACGTCGGCCTGGCCGGACAGGTCGGCCATGAGTTTGGGCAGGTCGCCGAGGCCCCAGCCTTCGCGCTGGGCGTGTTCGACGGCCTGGCGGGTGAGGGTGACCTCGCGGCGCAGGTCGAGGCGGAGCCGTTCGACCTCGGCGGCGTCGCCCGTGCCCATCGCGTTGACGTGCGTGGACAGCCGCACCGAGGCCTGCCTGGCCTTGACGGCCGCTTTCTTGCCCAGTTTGACCAGCAGGAAGATGCCCACGCCTCCCAGCAACAGGAGGAACATCAGGATCACCATGACGACGACAAGGAATTCGCCGATCTTCGCCACCCCCTGTTGATGTCGGTGACCCACAGGATAGTCCGCCGGGGCGCCGGATGCAGAGCCGGGTTTACCAAGCAAGCTCTTGATCGGGCATGGTGGGCTGTGTTTCAGTTCACTTGGTCGAGGGATCGCGGGCAGAGGGGACGGGCGTGCTGCTGTCCCGCAAGACGGAGAACGGCGGTCAATAAATGCCATACGCGGATTTATCAGGGAACATCAGGCTTTTCTATACGGACGACGCCCCGCAAACCGACGGCCCCCCGCTGCTGCTCGTCCACGGCTGGGGCACCGACTCCCACCAGTGGTCCTGGCACATCGACGCCCTCGCGGCCCGCCACCGCGTCATCGCCGCCGACCTGCGCGGCCACGGCTACTCGACGGTCCCGGAGACGGGCAACACCCCTCGCATGATGGCCGAGGACCTACGCGGCCTCCTTGACCACCTGGACGTCCCGCAGGTGATCGCCGTCGGCCACTCCATGGGCGGCCAGGTCGTGTCGATCCTCGCCGTCGAGCACCCCGAGCGCGTCCGCGCCCTGGTCGCCCTCGACCCCGGCTACGGAATGGCGGCCCCCGTCCCCGACGGCTTCCCCCGGATGATCGCGGGCCTGCGCGGCCCGCACCCCCACGCCGCGGCCGAGAAGATCGACGAGTGGTGCACCAACGCCGCCACCCCCGCCGTCATCAGGCGCTGGCACAAGCGACGCCTGTACGGCATGCCGCCGCACGTGCTGGTCCAGGCGTTCGAGGCGATGTTCACCGACCCGGGCGCCATCGGCGTACGACCGGCCGGCGACGACTACCTGGCCCGCCGCGCCTGCCCGGTGTTGTCGATCTGGGCCGACCGGGAGCGGGCGAGTTGGGAGGCGGGGCTGCTGAAGGACGGCCTGTCCACGGTCATGTGCTGGGAGGGCTCCAGCCATCGGCTGCACGAGGAGCGCCCGGCGGAGTTCGTCCTCGTCCTGGAACGCTGGCTGCGCCGCATCGGATGACACGCGCGAAAGGGTCAGCCCGGCGGGTGCCCTCCGGCCGCCCTCTTGCGTGCGCGGAATCGGCGTACCCGGCGGATCAGCCACCACGCCAGCGCGGCGAAGGCCAGCAGCGCGACGATGACCAGCACCGGAGCGAACACCGCGATCAGGCTCATGCCCAGCGACCCGGCGTCCTCGGCCGCGCTCACGACCGGCGCGCCCACCCCGGCCGTGCCGGCGTTGACGACCGGGCGGGCTGCCGACTTGAGCGCGTGCACGGTCAGCGCCAGCACGATCCCGAGCAGCCAGCCGGCCCATGGGTGCTCGGTCATCCAGGTGGAGGACTCGAGTTCGGCGGCGGCGTTGGTGGCGGAGAAGACCACGCCGCCGGACGCGGGCCTGACCACGGTCTGGATGGCGTCGTTGAGGCTGTCGACGGCCGGCACCTTGTCCAGGACGACCTCGGCGGCCAGCAGCGCGGCGATGATCGCGAGCACACCCCAGTTGGACAGCCAGGCGTAGCCGTCCGGCAGTTTCACGGCGTCGGTGACGTTGGCCAGCACGCCCACGACCAGGAGCGGGATGTAGGCGTTGAGCCCGGCGGCCGTCGACAGGCCCAGACCGGTCAGTGCGGCGAGCATGCCCCTAGTCTGCCCGTACGGCCTCGTCCATGAGGCCCGCCAGGCCGGATGAGGTGAACTCGGCCACGGCCCGCTCGTACTTCTCCATCCCCCACGACCAGAAGTCGAAGTCGATGCTGTCGTTGGCGCCGTCCTGGATGGAGGCCCACAACGTCCAGCCGTACTTCGACATCAGGCCCAGCAGGCGGGCGCGGGCGATCTTGTTGCGGAGCCGGTGGCCGAAGTAGGCGGTGACGAGCTCCTCCAGGTGGCCGGTCGGCAGGTCGGACTCGCTCCAGATGTTGCCGAGTTCGAAGCAGGCGTCGTTGTTGCCGGAGTACTCGTAGTCGATCAGCCAGAGGCGCTCGCCGTCGTCGATGATGTTGCCGGGCAGGAGGTCGTTGTTGCAGGGCACGGTCCCCTCTGCCCGTATTTCCAGACATTTCTGGATCTGGGCGACCTGGGGCATGAACTCCAGGTACCCCTCCGGCAGCCGGAACCCCCGCTCCAGCACGATCTCCAGATACCGCCGCTGCACGTCGAACATGTCGAAGTCGCACACGAACCTCGGCCCGGCGTGCAGCCGCCTGCACGCCGCCGCCACCCGCGGCAGGTTCGCCGGGTCCCGCAGGTCTTCCTCCGTGAACGTGCGCCCCGGCAGGAACCCCACCACCAGCACCCCCAGTTCGGGCAGGTAGTCGAGCACCGGCGCCCCCACGCCCGCGGCCGCCGCCGCGGCCGAGTTCGCGTGCTCGGCGTCCCTGTCGATCGCCAGCAGCGCGCCGTCGCTGGCCGACACGCGCACGACGTACTCGCCTGAGGGGGTGGTGACCTTGTAGTTGTGGTTGGTCAGCCCACCGGGCAGCTCCTCCACGGAGCGGGGCACACCGGACAGCAGCGGGATTCGGTCGAGGACCTCGGGCACGGCCATGGTCGATGCTAGGACGACAGGCGCTAAACGGTCTAGACCTTTTAGGGTGTGGCGGCTAGCCTCGCGACCATGAGCGACTCGGCCCGCATCGTGATCATCGGCGGCGGAGTGGGCGGCGCGTCCGTCGCCTACCACCTCACCCAACTCGGCGAACGCGACGTCGTCCTGCTGGAGCGCGACGAACTCACCAGCGGCTCCACGTTCCACTCGGCGGGGCTGGTCGGTCAGCTCCGCGCCGACCCCACCCTGACCAGGATGAACCAGTACTCCGTCGAGCTCTACCGCACGCTCGACGCCGGCTGGAGCGAGTGCGGCGGCATCAAGCTGGCCTCCACACCCGAGCGGATGGCGGAGATCCGCAGGCAGATCGGCTGGGCGCGGACGTTCGGGCTGCCGCTGGAGGAGATCTCGGTGGCCGAGGCCGTGGAGCTGTTCCCGCTCATGGACCCGGCGGGCGTCGTCGGCGCGGCATACCTGCCGACCGACGGGCAGATCGACCCGTCGCAGCTCTGCTACGCCCTGGCGGCGGGGGCCCGCGAGGGCGGCGCGGTGATCAGGACCCGCACCCGCGTGCTCGGCATCGACCTCGCGCGCGGCCGGGTCACCCGCGTGCGCACCGACCAGGGCGACATCGACTGCGAGATCGTGGTCAACTGCGGCGGCATGTTCGCCGCCGAGATCGGCCGCATGGCCGGGGTGCGGGTCCCGATCGTGCCCATGTCCCACCAGTACGTGGTCACCGACGCCTTCCACGAGCACGCGACGCTGCCCACGCTGCGCGACCCCGACCTGCTCGTCTACTACCGGCAGGAGGTGCAGGGCCTGGTCATGGGCGGGTACGAGCGCACGTGCGCCCCCTGGACGGCCGCCCCGGGATCCTTCGACGCGGTCCCCGCCGACTTCAACGGCCGCCTCCTGCCCGAAGACTGGCCCAGGTTCGAGGAGATCTCGGACAACTCCCGCGTCCGGGTGCCCGCGATGGCCGACGTCGGCATCCGCAAGCTCATCAACGGCCCCGAGGCGTTCACCCCCGACAACGAGTTCTGCCTGGGCGAGACCGAGGTCGCCGGGTTCTTCGTGGCCGCCGGGTTCTGCGCGCACGGCATCGCGGGCGCGGGCGGCATCGGCAAGGTCATGGCCGAGTGGATCGTCGAGGGCGAGCCGTCGATGGACCTGTGGCACATGGACGTGCGCCGCTTCGGCCGCCACTACCGCTCACCGTCGTACACGATCAAACGGGCGGTCGAGAACTACGAGACGTACTACGACATCCGCTACCCGGGCCACGAGCGCTCGGCGGGCCGGCCGCTGCGGGTCTCGCCCGCCTACGGCTGGCACGCCGCCCACGGGGCCGTCTTCGGCGAGAAGTCGGGCTGGGAGCGGGTCAACTACTACGCCTCCAACGAGGGCCAGGACGACGAGCGGCCCGGGGGATGGGCAGGCCGGTTGTGGTCGCCCGCGATCGGCGTCGAGCACCGGGCCACGCGGACGGCCGCCGGGCTGTTCGACGAGAGCTCCTTCGCCAAGATCGAGGTCAGCGGGCCAGACGCGGCCGAACTGCTGGAGTGGGTGTGCGACAACCGGGTCGCCCGCCACGTCGGCGCCGTCACCTACACCCAGGCGCTCAACCGTCGCGGCGGCATCGAGTGCGACTTCACCGTCACCCGGCACGGCGAGGAGGAGTTCCTCATCGTGACCGGCACCGCGTTCGGCGCCCACGACCTCGGCTGGCTGCGCAAACAGGCCGCTCACAAGAAATCACAGGTGCGCATCGCCGACGTCACCGGCCAGTACGCCTGCTTCGCCCTGTGGGGGCCGAACGCCCCCGGCATCATCGCCGGGCTGACCCCCGACCCGATGGACTTCCCGTTCATGTCGGCGCGGGAGATCACCGTGGGCGACGTGCCGGTGCTGGCGCTGCGGGTGACGTTCGTGGGGGAGCCGGGCTGGGAGCTGTACTGCTCCAGCGAGTACGGGCTCGGGCTGTGGCAGACGCTGTGGCGGGCGGGGGAGCCGTACGGGCTGGTGGCCGGCGGCTACCGGGCCATCGACAGCCTCCGGCTGGAGAAGGGGTACCGGGTGTGGGGCGCCGACATCGGGCCCGAGACGACGCCGTACGAGGCCGGCCTGGGGTTCTGCGTCAAGACCGACAAGGAGTTCCTCGGCGCGGACGCGCTGGACCCCGCGCCCCGGCGGCGGCTGCGCTGCGTGACGCTGAGCGACCCCGGGGCGATCGCCCTGGGCAACGAGCCGGTACGCCTGGACGGCGAGGTCGTGACGCGTGTCACCTCCGGTGGCTACGGCTACACCGCCCGCGAGTCCATCGCCTACGCCTACCTGCCGGTCGAGCCGGGTACCGAGGTCGAGATCGAAGTCGAGGGCGTCTGGGTGCCGGGCACCGTGGTCAAGACCCCGTTGGTCCCGTGACGCCGCTGCGTACCGAGATGCGGACCCGGTCGGGGCGGAACAGGTCGCGGGCGTACTCCACCGGCGTCCCGTCGGCGGCGTAGGCGGTGCGCTCGATCAGCATGAGCGGGGCGCCGGGCGCGATGCCCAGCTCGGCGGCCTCGCCGGGCCGCGCGATCACCGGGTCGAGGTGCTCGACCGCCGTGCGCGGCTCCAGGTCGTAGCGGGCGGCCAGCAGCGCGTACAGGGAGCCGGTGAGGTCCTGGTCGAGCAGCCCGGGCAGGTCGGGGAAGTAGGAGCGTTCGAGCGCCACCGGCGACCTGCCCGCCGAGCGCACCCTGGCCACCTCGTGCACCGGCGAGCCCGCCGCCACCCGCAGCGCCCCGGCCGCCGCAGCGGGCGCGGGCACCGTGCGGGCCGCCAGGATCCGCGCCTCGGCCCGCAGGTGCGCCCGCCGCATCTGCTCGGTGAACCCGGCCAGCCCCGTCAGGTCGCACTCGACGCGCGGCTCGGTCACGAACGCGCCGCCCGCCCTGCCCGGCATCCGCACCAGGACGCCGTCGCGCTCCAGCGTCGCCAGCGCCTGCCTGAGCGTCATCCTGCTCACGCCGAGCCGCCCGGCCAGCTCGCGCTCGCCGGGCAGCCGGTCGCCCGGCGCCATCTCCCCGCTGGAGATCGACTCGTGCAGCCACCGCTCGATCTGCACGTGCGCGGGGACCCCCGTGCCACGCACCAGCTCAGGCGGTTTCCGTACCACACGCGCAGGTTATCCCTTGATGGCACCTTGGGTGATCCCGCTGACGAAGCTGCGCTGGAAGATGAGGTAGACCACGACGATCGGCGCGATGACGATCAGACAAGCCGCCGCCAGCAGCGGGATGTCCGTCGTGTACTGGCCGACGAAGAGCCCGAGCCCGCCCGGCGCCGTACGCCGGTCCGGGTCCTGCATCATCACCAGCACCAGCATGAACTGGTTCCACGACCACATGAAGTACAGCACCGACAGCGTCGTGATCGCCGGCCACGAGATCGGCAGCAGCACCCGCAGCAGCACGACCAGGTCCCTGGCGCCGTCGATGCGGGCGGCCTCCACGAGCTCGTCCGGGACGTTGGAGAAGTGCGTCTGCATCCAGTACACCCCGAACGGCATGAACAGGGCCGCCTCGGCCAGGATGATGCCGGTGAAGGAGTTGGTGAGGCCGACCTCGCGCAGGTTGAAGTAGAGCGCCACCACGATGACCTCGATCGGCAGCGTCAGGCCCATCACGAACCCGAACGACAGCGTCCGGTGGCCCCACACCTTCAAGATCGCCAGCCCGAAGCCGGCCAGCGTGGCCAGCGCCACCGACAGCGGCACCACGACGACCGCGATGAGCACGCTGGAACGCATGAGCGCGGAGAAGTTGCCCTGCTGCCAGGCCAGCGCGAAGTTCTCCCACGACCAGCGGCCGGGGATGCTCAGCCCGTCGAGCTGGGAGCCCGGGGGATGCAGGGCGGCCAGGACGATGCCGGCGAACGGCACCAGGATCATGGCCGCCAGCAGCACCAGCACCGCGTACCTGAGACCGACGCCGCGCATGCTCAACTCTCATCCCTGGTGAAGTAGCGGACGGCGCTGACCACGGCGATCACGATCACGGTCAGCACGACGGCCAGCGCGCTGGCGCCGCCGATGTCGCCCTCGTTGAAGGCCAGCCGGTAGACCAGCAGCCCCGGCACGTTGGTCTGCCCGGACGGGCCGCCGTTGGTGGTGACGAAGACCAGGTCGAAGCTGGCCAGCGCGGCGATCGTGGTGATGACGCCGGCGACGGTGATCTCCCTGCGCACCCCGGGCAGGGTGACGTGCAGGAACTGCCTGAACGTGCCCGCCCCGTCGAGCTTGGCCGCCTCGTACAGGGACGGGTCGATCTTCTGCGCGCCGGCCAGGAAGAGCATCATGCACAGCCCGCTCATCGTCCAGGTGCCGATGAGCCCGAGCGCGACCAGCGCGAGCTGGTAGTCGCCCAGCCAGGCGCGGCCGAGCGCCCCCAGCCCCACCGCGTCGAGGATCTGGTTGACGACGCCGGAGTCGCTGTAGAGCCAGCGCCAGGTGATGCCGACGGCGACCAGCGGCAGCACCTGGGGGAGGAAGAAGACGATGCGGAAGAACGTCATCCCCTTGCGCGCCTGTCTCATCGGCCCGGGAGCTCCGCTGCCTTCGCCGCCCATCAGCAGGGCCGTCATGAGCAGGCCGGCGGCGATGGGGATGACCGAGAAGAAGATGATCAGCACGAGGCTGTGCAGGATCGCCTCGTACAGCGCGGAATCCCGGAAGATCTTGACGTAGTTGTCGAGGCCCGCCCACGTCGCCGGCAGGATGCCGTCCCAGGACAGCAGGGACAGGCGCAGCGTGGTGATCGCCGGCCAGATGGCGAAGCCCAGGTAGACCGCCAGCGCGGGCAGCACGTAGAGCCAGCCGCGCAGCGGTCGCCCGCGCGGACGGGCCCGCGCGGACGAGGTCAGCTCACGAGCCATGGTGGGCGTCCCACGACTCCTGCAGGGAGCGCAGGAAGGCGTCGGGGGTCATCTTGCCGTTGATGAGGCCCTGGATGCCGGGAGTCAGCTTGTCGATCATGCCGGGGGAGGCGTAGTCGGGGAACGGGACGATGCCGTTGGCCTGCGCCACCGGCCTGAAGACGGTCGCGATCTCGCCGCGCAGCCCCTCGGCGCCCACCTCGGTCTTGGTGTCGACCGGCATGAAACCGCCGTCGAACTCGATCTTCGCCGCCTCGGGCGAGCTCAGGTAGTCCAGGAACGCCGCGGCGACGTTCGGGTGCTTGGACTTGGCCGAGATGGCGTAGGCGACGCTCGCCCCCGAGGCGACCCGGACGGGCTCGCCCGACGCGGTGGGCATCAGGAAGAACCCGACGTTCTCGCCCAGGTCCTTCTCCAGGGCGGTGGCGCCCCAGTTGCCGGTCACCAGGAACGCGCTCTTGCCCTTGGCGAAGTTCGCCAGGGCGTCGGTGTCGGCCGTGGCGTTGGCGCCCTCGGGGAAGAAGCCCTTCTTCGACCAGTCGGCGATCGTCTGGCTGGTCCTGCGCGCGGCGTCGTTCTCGATCGTGGCGCCCGGCTTGCCGTACACCCAGCCCCGGTAGCCGGCGACGTCACCGGTGACGTTGAGCAGCGCGTTCCACAGGTGGAAGCCGCCGACCTGCAGGCCGCCGAGGCTCAGCGGGGTGCCGCCGGAGTCCTTGACCTTTTGCATCGCGGCCTCGAAGTCGGCCAGCGTCTTCGGCGGCTCCTTGACCATCGTCTTGTTGTAGTAGACGCCGACCACCGACAGACCGCCCGGCACGGCGTACTGGCCGCCGGTCCCGAACTGCTTGGCCGCCTTGTCGGAGCTGAGAATTTCGAGGGTGGAGGGCGGGAACTTGCCCTCCCAGCCGTAGGCCTTGGCCCACGGGCCCACGTCCAGGATGAGGCCGGCCGGCACCAGGGAGTTCATCGCGCCCGGGTTGTACTGCGCGATGTCCGGCGCCGCGTCGCCCGACATCGCCAGTTTGATCGACTTGACGTAGTCGTTGAACGGCGTCATCTGGGGCTTGATCGTGACGTTCGGGTGTTTCTTGGTGAAGCCGTCGATGAGCGCCTTGGTGGGCGGATCGTTGCTGTAGGCCAGGGTGAGGGTCACCGGGTCGCCGGGAATGGTCGTCGACACGTCGATCTTCTGCGCCGGGGCGCCGGCCGAGCTACCGGTGCCGGCGCAGGCACTCAGCGCCAGCGTCGCCGTGACGCCCAGTGCCACGAGCGAGTGGCGCCGGGATGGTGTCGTCATTCGCATGACATATCTCCTCAGGTGATGGTGTCGGATGGCGCGTCGCTTCTTCAACGGCCTTCATGACGACCGGTTCTCACCAGGCCGAACCTGGTGCGCTCGACCTCGTCCAGTGAATGGAGCAGCGCTCCGTGGACGACGGCGTCCTCCTGGAGCGTCGAGACCTCCAGGAGCGGCTGGTCCAGCGGCTCGCCGGCCAGATGGCGGCGCAGCGCCGCGAGCAGCGGCTCGCCGCAGCGGGCCATGGGGCCGCCGATGACCACGAGCCGGGGGTTGAGTATCGCCCTGATCACGGCGATGCCCTTGGCGAAGCGGCGGGCCACCACGTCGATCGCGGCCACGGCCGAGGGGACGCCGCCCGCGACCGCGTCCAGCACGGCCTCGAACGAGCGTTCCCCTGCGGCCTGGAGGCGGGCGCGGAACGCCTCGTCGCCGGCGCGTTCCGCCGCCGCCACGGCCTGGCGGACGATCTCCTCGCCGCCGACCCGGTCCTCGAACGGGCCCAGGCCGTGGGGGTGGCGGGTGCCGGCGCTGTCGTCGTCCGCGGCGAACAGGTCGAGGAAGCCGATGTCGCCCGCGTCGTTGGAGGCGCCGCGGTAGAGTTCGCCGTCCAGCACGATTCCCGCGCCGACGCGCTCGCCCCAGTGGAGCATGACCAGCGAGTCCTCGCGACGGTCCGCCTCGCGCCACCGCTCGCCCTGCGTCGCCAGCTTGACGTCGTTGTCCAGGTAGATCGGGCAGCCGAGCGTCTCCTTCAGCCGCCGCAGCAGGACGTCGCCGGTCAGCCCCGGCATGCTCGGGATGAGTTTGATGATCCCGGCCGCCGGGTCGACGATGCCGGGGGTGCCCACCGAGGCGAACCAGAGGTCGCCGTTCGCGCGGCCCGCCGCGGCCAGCGTCCGCTTCACCGTGGCCAGGAGCGTGTCCAGCGCCTCGCCGGCGTCCGGGCGGGCGGCGAACTGCACGGCCTCGGACGCGATCACGGCCCCGCACAGGTCGGCCACGGCCACCCGCAGGTCCTGCGGGCTGAGCGAGACGCCCAGCACGTGACCCGCCTCCGCGCGGAAGCGCACGAGCTGCGCGGGCCGGCCGGCCCGGCTGGAGTCGCGATCCAGGGAGCCGAACTCGACCAGGCCCTCCTCGGCCAGCGCGTTGAGGGAGCGGGTGACCGCCTGCCTGGACAGGCCGACGGCCTTGGCCAGCGCCGAGACGCTCATGCTGGGCTCGGCCCGCAGGCGGCGCAGGATCGCGGCCGCGTTGATCTCCCGCATGAACTGGGTGCCCGCGGCGACGAGTTGCTCCATGACCTCTCCCTCCGAGCGATGCGGCGTACGCTAGCATATTAATTATGTACGGTACGCAACTAATTCGTCGAGGGGTGTGACCTGCGATGTCGTCCGGTGACGGTGAGCTTGAGGCGCCGTGGGCGCAGGCCGTACGCGGTCTGGCCCATCGTGTGCTGGGGCCCGTGGCGGAGTCGGTCCGCTTCGCCGAGCGCCACGCCGAGGGGCGCGGCCACGCCTACGAGGCGCAGGGCGGCGTGCTCACCATCGCCGCGACGGACGGGGTGAGCGCCGCCGTCGCGCTGCACCACTACCTCCGTGAACACTGCGGCATGTCCGTGGGCTGGGACACCGTGCTGCCCCTGCCGCTGGCCCCGCTCCCCGACGCGCCGCCCCGCCAGGGCACGCCGCGCGTGCGCGAGGGCTACTACCTCAACTTCTGCACCTTCAGCTACACCACCCCCTACTGGGACTGGTCCGACTGGGAACGCGAGATCGACTGGATGGCCCTGCACGGCATCACCATGCCGCTGGCCGTCACCGGCCACGAGGCCGCGCTGCACGCCGCCTACACCCGGCTCGGCCTCGACGACGACCGGATCAGGCGCTTCCTCGGCGGGCCCGGATACCTGCCGTTCCAGTTCATGGGCTGCCTCGACGACTTCGCCGGGCCGCTGCCCCCGTCCTGGATCGAGCGCCACCGCGAACTCGGCGCGCGCGTCATCGAACGCGAGCGCGCCTTCGGCATGACGCCCGTGCTCCCGGCCTTCACCGGGCACGTCCCCCGCGAGATCGCCGCGACGGCGCGCGCGGGCCGCCGCGACTGGCAGGGGTTCGAGACCTGGTCGCTCGACCCGGCCGACCCGTTGTACGCCCGCATCGGCGCCGAGATCGCGCGCGCCCAGATCGAGCTCTTCGGCACCGACCACCTCTACGCCGCCGACCCGTTCATCGAGATGATCCCCATCGACGCCGACCCGGCCTTCCCCGGGGCGGTGGCGGCGGCGACACTGGCCGGCCTGCGGGCCGCCGACCCGGACGCGGTCTGGCTCATGCAGGCCTGGCCGTTCTCCTACCAGAGCGACTTCTGGACCGAGGACCGCGTCACCGCCTTCCTCGACGCGATCCCGGACGAGCGCATGCTCGTGGCGGACCTGTGGGCCGAGCAGGATCCGCTGTGGGGCCGCTTCGAGCGGTTCTCCGGCAAGCCGTGGTTGTGGTGCGCGCTGCTCAACTTCGGCGGACGCACCGACCCCGTCGCCGACCTGCGCGGCCTTGCCCCGGGCATCGACGCGGCGCTGGCGGCGGCGAACCCGCCCACCGGGCTGGGCCTGGCCATGGAGGCCACCCGCAACAACCCCGTCTTCTTCGAGCTGGTGACCGACCAGATCTGGAACCGGGTCAGCGACCTCGACGCCTGGCTCGACGCCTTCGTGGCCCAGCGCTACGGGGGCCGCTCTGCGGACGAGCTGCGCGCGGCCTGGCGCGATCTGCTGGACACCGTCTACGGCGCCGCAGGGCTGCGGATCGCCCCCGACCAGTTCAAGGGCGTCCTGACCGCCGCCCCCTCATACGCGTTGACGCCCACGGGCCCCCTCTGGTTCGACCCCGCCGTCCTGGCACGGGCCTGGGAGCGGATGATCGAAGTGGCCGAGCGGGACCCGGGGCCGGCGGCCGGGCCGCTCGGGCACGACCTCGTGGAGACCGGCATCGCCTACATGGCCAGGGTCGCCGACCGGCTGTGCGCCGAGGCCGCGAAGTCGGGCGGCGACCCGGCCTCCGTCGCCGCTTTCCTCAAGGTCTTCGAAGACCTCGACCGCATGCTGGCCTGCCGCCCCGAATACACCTTCGAGCACTGGGAGGCCAAGGCCCGCTCCTGGGCCGCCGAGCCGGCCGAGCGCGCGGTCCTGAGCGACAACGCCCGCCGGATCATCACCGTGTGGGGCACCGCGGACAGCCCCCTGCTCGACGACTACGCGGGCCGGCACTGGGCGGGGCTCATGAGCGGCTACTACCGCGACCGCTGGGAGCTGTGGGCCCGCGGCCTCGGCGCGGCGCTCGCCGGAGACCCCGGCGCCGAGGCGGAGCTGCGCGAACGGCTCCGCGATCGGGCCGAGGAGTTCCTGCGCGAAGGCGCGCCCCAGGCGGTCCCCGGCGACCTGGCCGCCGAATCCCGCCGCCTGCTCACCGCGTACGCCGACGTCTTCCACCCCGACCGACGAGGAGCACGATGACCCACCTGCCACCCACCGAGCGACGCAACCCCCGCACCGGCGACATCGACACCCTGGAGTCCGCCGACGTCCTGCGGCTGCTGCTGGAGGAGGACGCCAGGGCCGTCGAGGCCGCCCGCGCCGCGACCGGGCAGCTGGCCAGGGCGGTGGACGAGACGCACCTGCGGCTCGCGCGCGGCGGCAGGGTGCACTACTTCGGCGCGGGCGCATCGGGACGGCTCGCGGTGCTGGACGCCACGGAGATCACGCCGACGTTCGGGGCGCCGTCCGAGCTGTTCACGGCGCACTTCGCGGGCGGGCCCAAGGCGCTCACCGACTCCTCCATCGACCGCGAGGACGCCGGAGCGCTCGGCGCCGCCGACGCGGGCGGCGCCGGCGCGGCCGACGTGGCGGTCGGGATCACGGCGTCCGGGTCCACCGCGTACGTGGTGGGGGCGCTGCGCGGGGCGCGGGCGGCGGGCGCGCTGACGGTGCTGGTCACGTGCAACCCGGACGCGCCGGCCCGCGACCTGGCCGACATCGTCGTCGTGGCCGACACGGGGCCGGAGGCGCTGACCGGCTCCACCCGGCTCAAGGCGGGGACGGCGACCAAGGTCATCCTGAACGCGTTCTCGACGGCCGTGATGATCAAGGCGGGGCGGACGTACGGGAACCTCATGGTCGGGCTGGTGGCCACCAACGCCAAGCTGGCCGAGCGGGCGGTCGGCCTGCTCGTGGAGGCATCGGGGGCGGACGCGCAGACCTGTGGGGCCGCCCTGGAGCAGGCGTCGGGGAACATCCCCGAGGCGCTGGTGCGGCTGCTCACCGGCTGCTCGGGCGAGCAGGCGCGGGCCGCGCTGCGCGAGCACCCCGGCGTGCGGGCCGCCGTCGCCGCGCTTGATGGGCAGGCCGCGCTTAATGGGCAGGCCGCGACGCTTAATGGGCAGGCCGCGACGCTTGACGGGCCGGGCGCGACGCTCGACGGGCAGGCGGGATGAGCCCGTCAGCCTACGCGGGCGTCGACGTCGGCGGCGGCGGCGTCCGGGTGCGGATCGAGGCGGGGGAAGAGAGCGCGTACGGCGAGGACGCCGCGCCCGTGCCGCGCGAGCGGGGCCGGGTGGACCTCCACAGGCTCGCCGATCGCATCGCGGCGTCCGTCGAGGAGATGGGCGTGGACCGGCTGGACACGATGGCGATCGGCGTGACCGGGCTGCCCGGCCTGGTCAGGGAGCCCGGCACGCTCTGGGACGCGCTGCGCCCCCGCTTCGGGCTCGGCGCGCTGGTCGTCGCGGGCGACATGGTCACCACGCACGTCGGCGCGCTCGGCTTCGCACCGGGCGTCGTCGTGGCGGCGGGCACGGGCGTCATCACGCTCGGCACCGACCTCGACGGCGTGTGGAACCAGGCCGACGGATGGGGGCACCTGCTCGGCGACCACGGCAGCGGCACCTGGGTCGGCCAGCAGGGCCTGCATGCCGCCCTGCGCGCCCACGACGGCCGCGCGGGCGGCTCGCCCGCGCTGCTCGAACGCATGACCGCGCGCTTCGGCCCGCCCCTCGACCTGGTGGCGTTCGTCTACGAGTCGGCCTCTCCCGCCCACTGCCTGGCCTCGTTCGCACCGTCCGTCGCCGAGGCGGCCCGCGCGGGAGATCCGGTGTCCCGCCGGATCTGGACCGAGGCCGGGCGGCAGCTCGCCCAGACCGCCGTGGCCGCCGCCTCGGGGCTCGAACCCGTCTTCTCCTGGGGCGGACGCCTCTTCGACGCCGAGGACCTGCTCATGGAGCCGTTCCAGAGCGCCGTGAGCGCCCTGCTGCCGGGCGCCCGCTTCGCCGCGCCGCGCGGCACCTCGGCCGACGGCGCGCTCGCCCTGGCCAGGGCCGCCGCCGCCGACGGCCCGCTCCCGCCCCGCCACCCCTACCTGTACGTCTTCGCCGAGACCCCGGCCGCGATCACTCCGACAGGCGGGCCAGGCGCTCAACCGCCTCCCCGAACTCGCTGATCATGTCGTAGACCACCTGGCGAGCCGGTTTCACCTGGTCGAGCTGGCCCACGACCTGGCCGACGAAGTAGTTGACCAGCTCCACCGCCCCCGGCTCGCCCTTCTCCGCCGCTGCCCCGATCCTGGCCATCGCGCCCTCCGACAACAGCAGCTGCAGCGGCATCCCCAGCGGCCCCGGGCTCTCCTGGCCGCAGTCCCACTCCTCCGTCCAGGCCGACCTGAGCTGCCTGGCGGGCTTGCCCGTACGGGACCTGGACCTGACCGTGTCCAGCGACGAGGCCGCCAGCAGCTTGCGCTTGACCGCAGGGGCCGTCTCGGCCTCCTCCGTGGTCAGCCAGACCGAGCCGCACCACACGCCCTGCGCGCCCAGCGCCATGGCCGCCGCCATCTGCCGCCCGGACGCGATGCCGCCCGCCGCCAGCACGGGGACCGGCGCGACCGCGTCCACGACCTGCGGGACCAGCACCATCGTGGAGATCTCGCCGGTGTGCCCGCCCGCCTCGGAGCCCTGGGCCACGATGAGGTCCGCGCCCGCCCGCACCTGCCTGAGGGCGTGCTCCACCGTGCCGACCAGGGCCGCCACCGGCACGCCCGCCTCCCTGGCCGCGGCCACCATTTCGGGCGGGGGCGGGCCCAGGGCGCTGGCGATCAGGCCGATGGGATGCTTGAGCGCCACGTCGATCAGCCCGGTCGCGCCCGCCGCCGTCACCCGCCTGCCCAGCTCGTCCGCCACCGCGGTCATCGGCTTGGAGGGGGCCGTGACGGCGTACTTGCCCATCAGGTGCGTGACGAAGTCGCGGTGCCGGTCGGGGATGTAGTCCAGCAGGTGCGCCCGATGGTCGAGCGCGGAGGCGTCGATCTTGCCGGGGACGAGCACGTCCACGCCGTACGGTTTGCCGCCGACCTGCCCGTCCATCCAGGTCAGCTCGGTGTCCAGCTCGTCGGGGGAGTACGCGATCGCGCCCAGGACCCCGAAGCCGCCCGCGTTGGTGACGGCGGCCACCACGTCGCGGCAGTGGCTGAAGGCGAACAACGGGAATTCGATGCCCAGACGCTCACAAATGGCGGTCCGCATGAAACGACGCTATCCGTCAGAACCTTCTTCGGTCCATCCCCCGGTTCCGCCTCCCTCAGGGGGCGGCGTCCACCGGGAGCGGGGTGTGCCAGCCCAGCTTCGGCGAGTACCCGCGCACCCGGCGGGCCGGGACGCCGGCGACCACGCTGTGGTCGGGGAACTCACCGCGGACCACCGCGCCGCCCGCCACCACGCACTGGCGGCCCAGCGTGGTCCCCGGCAGGATGATCGCGCCCGCCCCCAGCCACGAGCCCGAGCCGATCGAGACCGGGCTGTTACGCGGCCACTGCCGGCCGATCGGGACGTCGGGGTCGTCGTAGACGTGGTTCTGGTCGGTGATGTAGACGTACGGCCCGGTGAAGACGTCGTCGCCGATGTCGATCGACTGGTGGGCCACGATGTGCGAGCCCCTGCCGATCGAGCAGGCGCGGCCGATGCGCAGGATGGAGTCGGGCCCGAGGTCCAGGTCCGGGTTCATGCCGCAGGAGATGGAGACGCGTTCGCCGATCAGCGTGTGGTCGCCGATCTCGATCCACGCCTCCCCGAAGATCGCGCCCGGGGGGAAGGCGATGGTGGCGCCCTCCCCTAAATGCCGGAACCGGTAACCGGCCGGTGACGCGGTGGAGATCGCACCGGCGCGGCGGATGGCCGTGTAGGTGCGGTGAATCAGCGTGCCTATCGCCCGCTGTACGAGTGACATAGGCACCAAAGTTACCGCTAGGTCAAGCCGTTAGGGCATGTGAGGGGCGTTGTTTGATATCCTGAGAGCCCGTGGACACTTCGACCACACCTCGAGCCACGGGAGCCCCTTTGCGCAGCGCATCGCAAACCAAGCATCTGTTCGTCACCGGCGGTGTCGCCTCCAGTCTCGGCAAGGGGCTCACGGCATCCAGCCTCGGTCGCCTCCTCAAGGCACGCGGTCTCAGGGTCACCATGCAGAAACTCGACCCCTACCTCAATGTCGACCCCGGGACCATGAACCCGTTCCAGCACGGAGAGGTGTTCGTCACCGACGACGGCGCCGAGACCGACCTCGACGTCGGCCACTACGAACGTTTCCTCGACACCCATCTGCACGGCTCGGCCAACGTCACCACCGGGCAGATCTACTCCAACGTCATCGCCAAAGAGCGCAGGGGCGAATACCTGGGCGACACCGTCCAGGTCATCCCGCACATCACGAACGAGATCAAGGACCGCATCCGGGGCATGGCCGGTCCTGAGGTGGACGTGGTCATCACCGAGGTGGGCGGCACGGTCGGCGACATCGAGTCGCTGCCCTTCCTCGAGGCCGTGCGGCAGATCAGGCACGAGGTCGGGCGCGACAACGTCTTCTTCCTGCACGTGTCGCTGCTGCCCTACATCGGCCCCTCCGGCGAGCTGAAGACCAAGCCGACGCAGCACAGCGTGGCGGCGCTGCGCAGCATCGGCATCCAGCCGGACGCGATCGTGCTGCGCTCCGACAGGTCCGTGCAGGCGGCGATCAAGCGCAAGATCAGCTTGATGTGCGACGTGGACGAGGACGCCGTCGTCTCCGCCGTGGACGCGGCCTCGATCTACGACATCCCCAAGGTGCTCCACTCCGAAGGGCTCGACGCCTACGTCGTGCGCCGGCTCGGCCTGCCGTTCCGCGACGTCGACTGGAAGGAGTGGGAGCAGCTCCTGCGCCGCGTGCACCGGCCGGCGAAGGAGGTCACGATCGCCCTTGTAGGAAAATATGTTGATTTGCCGGACGCGTACTTGTCGGTCACCGAGGCACTGCGCGCCGGAGGGTTCGCCAACGACAGCCGCGTCAACATCCGCTGGGTCAAGAGCGACGACTGCGAGACCCCCGAAGGCGCCGAGCGCGAACTCGACGGCGTCGACGGCGTGCTGATCCCCGGCGGGTTCGGCGTGCGCGGCATCGAGGGCAAGATCGGCGCCATCCGCCACGCCCGCGAGGGCAAGATCCCGCTGCTCGGCATCTGCCTCGGCATGCAGGGCATGGTCATCGAGGCGGCCCGCAACATGGCCGGCATCGAGGACGCCAACTCCGCCGAGTTCGACCCCGACACCAAGCACCCGGTCATCTCCACCATGACCGACCAGGAGGACGTCGTCGCCGGCGAACGCGACATGGGCGGCACCATGCGCCTGGGCAGCTACACCGCCAAACTCGGCGAAGGCACCCTGGCCAGGCAGCTGTACGGCAAGGCCAAGGCCGACGAGCGCCACCGCCACCGCTACGAGGTCAACAACTCCTACCGCGAGCAGCTCGAAAAGGTCGGCCTGGTCTTCTCCGGCCTGTCGCCCGACGGCCGCCTGGTCGAGTACACCGAACTGCCCGCCGACATCCACCCGTTCTTCATCGGCACCCAGGCCCACCCCGAGTTCCGCTCCCGGCCCACCCGGGCCAACCCCATGTTCAAGGGCCTCATCAACGCCGCCCTCGACTACGCCGACAACCGCGTCGGCGCCAGGGTGGGTCAGTGAAGACCACCGGGCGGGGGGTATGACCATGATCGCTGACACGCCCGAAGAGTGGGACGTCGTCGACACCAAGGAACGCTTCCACGGCCACCTCTTCCGGATCGTCACCGACACCGTGAGGATGCCCCACGAGGAGGTGGCCGACCGCGACTACGTCGTCCACCCCGGCGCCGTGGCCGTGCTCGCGCTCGACGACCAGGACCGCGTCCTGATGATCAGGCAGTACCGCCACCCCACCCGCATGCTGCTGTGGGAGCTGCCTGCCGGGCTGCGCGACGTCGAAGGCGAAGCCCTGGTCGCCACCGCCGCCCGCGAGCTCGCCGAGGAGGCCGGCTACCGCGCCGACACCTGGTACACGCTCATCGACCTGCGCTCCTCGCCAGGCATGACCGACGAGCGCATCCGGGTGTTCCTCGCCAGAGGACTGAGCAAGATCCCCGAGGAGGAGAACGGCTTCGTCCACCGGCACGAGGAAGTCGACATGCCGGTCGAATGGGTCCCTCTGGCCGACGCGGTCGAGAAGGCACTCATGGGAATGATCCACAATTCCCCGGCCGTGGCCGGTATCCTCGCCGCATATGCGGCTTCGGTTGAGGGGTTCGCCCTGTTGCGCCCCGCCGACGCTCCTGAGGTGTGACGGAAGGACCAATTCGTGGAGGCGGTGCTCTCCAGTTACCTCGCCCACCTGGCGGTGGAGCGGGGCCTGGCTGCCAACACGCTCGCGTCCTACCGCCGCGACCTGCGCCGCTACATGGACCACCTGCGGGCGCGCGGGCGCCTGCGGCTCGACGAGGTGGGGGAGGCCGACGTCCAGGCCTTCCTCGCCGCGTTGCGCGAGGGCGACGGCGACCATCCCGCGCTCGTCGCCAGCTCGGCCGCGCGGGCCGTCTCCGCCGTACGCGGGCTGCACCGTTTCGCCCTGCGCGAAGGCGTCACGGCCCACGACCCCGCCCACGAGGTACGCCCGCCGCGCCAGCTCCGCAGGCTCCCCAAGGCGATCGCCGTGGACGAGGTCGAACGCCTCATCGCCGCCTCCGGCCCCGACGGCGCCCCCCTCACCCTGCGCAACCGCGCCCTCCTCGAGGTCCTGTACGGCACCGGCGCCCGCATCTCAGAAGCCGTCGGGCTGGCCGTCGACGACCTCGAAACCGACCAGGTACGCCTGCGCGGCAAGGGCGGCCGCACCCGTGTCGTGCCGCTGGGCCGCTACGCCCGCTCGGCCCTGGACGCCTACCTCGTACGGGCCCGTCCCGGCCTGCTCGCCCACGGGCGCGGCACCCCCGCCGTCTTCCTCAACGCCAGGGGAGGCCGCCTGACCAGGCAGGGGGCCTGGGAAGTGCTCCAGGCGGCGGCCGAACGAGCCGGACTCGCCGGGATAAGCCCCCACGTACTTCGCCATTCCTTCGCGACCCACCTGATAGACGGCGGCGCGGACGTTAGGGTGGTCCAGGAGCTGCTCGGCCACGCCTCGGTGACGACCACCCAGGTCTACACCCTGGTCACGGTCGACAAGCTCCGCGAGGTCTATGCCGCCGCGCATCCGCGTGCCCGGCAGTGATCTATAGTCGTTTCCGGCGTGAGGCAGCCCCCCGGCGTGCCGCCTTGCCGCGTTTAGTGGTGACGCCATAGTGTCCGTCCGGACGGTCCGGTTCGGGATCGTCAGGGAGGTTCGAGCTGGTGACTGTGACGACCAAGGGTTCGACCCCGGGGACCCCCGACAACCCCTGGGGCGACACGAAGACCAACGCGCCTTCCAACGGCGTCAATCTAGGCCCGACGCAGCGGCCCCGGCCGGTGTTCCCCGAGCCGGTGCCCCCGGAGGTGCACGGTCCGGCCCGCGTGGTCGCGATGGTCAACCAAAAAGGCGGCGTCGGGAAGACCACGACCACGATCAACCTGGGGGCCGCGCTCGTCGAGTGCGGGCTCAAGGTCCTGCTGGTCGACTTCGACCCGCAGGGGGCGCTGTCCGTCGGGCTGGGCATCAACCCGCTCCAGCTCGACCTGACCGTCTACAACCTGCTGATGGACCGCGGCGTCACAGCCGAGGACGTGCTCCTCGAGACCGGCGTCGAAGGGCTCGACCTGCTGCCCAGCAACATCGACCTGTCGGCCGCCGAAGTCCAGCTCGTCACCGAGGTCGCCCGCGAGCAGGTGCTCGGCCGCGTCATCAAGCCGCTGCTGCCGCACTACGACGTGTGCCTCATCGACTGCCAGCCCTCGCTGGGCCTGCTCACCATCAACGCGCTGACCTGCGCCCACGGGGTGATGGTGCCGCTGGAGTGCGAGTTCTTCGCCCTGCGCGGCGTGGCGCTGCTCATGGACACCATCTCCAAGGTCCAGGAGCGGCTCAACGAGGAGCTCGAGATCGAAGGGCTGCTCGCCACCATGTACGACGCCCGCACCCTGCACGGCCGCGAGGTGCTGGCCCGGGTGGTGGAGGCGTTCGGCGACAAGGTCTTCCACACGGTGATCAACCGCACCGTGCGCTTCCCCGACGCCACGGTCGCCGGCGAGCCGATCACGACCTTCGACCCGTCGTCCCTCGGCGCCAACGCCTACCGTGAGCTGGCCCGCGAAGTGCTGTCGCGCTGGCCCGCGCCTGCCACAATGGCCAGGTGACCGCAGAGCAGACCGAGCCCCAAGGCTTCCAGGTTCACCTGGACGTCTTCGAGGGTCCCTTCGATCTGCTCCTGGGCCTCATCGCCAAGCACAAGCTGGACATCACCGAAGTCTCGCTCTCCAAGGTCACCGACGAGTTCATCGCCTACATCCGCTCCCGCGGTCCCGAGTGGGACCTCGACCAGACCAGCCACTTCCTGCTGGTCGCGGCGACCCTGCTGGACCTGAAGGCGGCCCGGCTGCTGCCCTCCGGCGAGGTCGAGGACGAGGAGGACCTGGCGCTGCTGGAGGCCAGAGACCTGCTGTTCGCTCGGCTGCTCCAGTACAAGGCCTACAAAGAGGTCGCGAAGATCTTCGCGGGGCGGATGGCCGAGGAGGCGCTGCGCTTCCCGCGTACAGTGCCGATGGAGCCGCAGTTCGCCGACCTGCTGCCCGAACTCATCCTCGGCATCGGGCCCGAGCAGCTCGCCAAGATCGCCGCCAAGGCGTTCACCCCCAAACTGCCGCCCACCGTGAACGTCGGGCACATCTACCAGCCGCTGGCCAGCGTCAAGGAGCAGGCGGCCCTCCTCGTCATGCACCTGCGCCGGCTGCGCCGGGCCACCTTCCGCGCGCTGGTGGCCGACTGCGAGGGCACCTTCGAGGTCATCGCCCGCTTCCTGGCGGTGCTCGAGTTGTTCCGAGAGTCGGCAGTGACGTTCGAGCAGCTCGAACCGCTAGGCGACCTGCACGTCACCTGGACGGGCTCCGACGACGGAGACGTCGCGGTGGGGGACGATTACGAGGAATCCGCGGAGAAACCAGCTGATGACTGACAACCCCAATCCGTTGCCCACCCCACGCAAATCCCCCGACTCCTCCGGCCCCCCGCTACCCGCCTGGATGGCCCTCCCGGGCTCCCTCGCCCAACCCGGGGCTCCCGCAGTGGAAGGAGACGGCGACCCCCCGCCTCTGGACGCCGCACCGCCAACCGACGCACCGGAGAGCAATGCCCCACTGGAGGCGGCCGACACGCCGACGGGCGATGCGACCCCGGACGCGGACGACACACCGGTGGGGGACGCGACACCGGACGCGAATGACACGCAGGTGAGCGATGAGACACCGGAAGGAGCCGCCGCACCGCTGGACGCGCCTCCGGCAGACGGCCCGCCGCTGGACGCGTCACCCAATACCGCCGCGCTCGCCTTCGGACGCCCCACGAAGGACGACGAGGAACGCCCACCGCACGCCAACCCGACGATCAGCGTGTCCCAGGACACCAGCGTGTCGCAGGTAACCGGTGCGGCTTTTGAGGCCATCGTCGGTGCTGGTGCCGAGCCCGAGCCGGAGGCCCAGACCGAGGCGAAGGCTAAGGCCCGCGCAGGTGGCGGGGATCAGGGGCGGGGTGTAAAGGGCGGTGGCGGTCAGGGGGTGGGTGCTGACTATCGCGGCGCTGAGGGAGCTGGTGGGGGAGAAGAAGGGCAGGGGCCGACGCTTGAGGCGGCGCTGGAGGCTATCCTGCTGGTGGTTGACGAGCCCGTCGCCGAAGTGACTCTCGCGCAAGTGCTGGAACGGCCCACGCACGAAGTCGCGGCGGCGTTGCGGGCGCTGGCGGAGGAATATACCGCTGCCGGGCGGGGTTTTGATCTGCGAGAGGTCGCGGGCGGCTGGCGTTTTTATACGCGTGCCGACTGCGCACCGCTGGTCGAGCGGTTCGTACGCGACGGCCAGCAAACGCGGCTGACCCAGGCCGCGCTCGAAACACTCGCGGTCGTGGCTTACCGGCAACCGGTGAGCCGTGCCCGCGTCGCCGCCGTGCGCGGTGTCAACAGTGACGGCGTCATGCGGACGCTCGTCGCCAGGGGGCTGGTCGAGGAGGCCGGCACCGACCCGGAGAGCCAGGCAGTGCTCTACCGGACAAGCTCATACTTCCTTGAACGTCTGGGACTGCGGGATCTCAGCGAGCTGCCTGAGCTCGCTCCCTTCCTCCCCGACGACGTGGAAAATCTCGAGGAGACGACAAAGTGATCAACAGGCGAAGCACCCCGTCCGGTGATGGACGCGGTCGTGGACGTACCGGCGGCTCCGGCCGTGGCGGGCGTCCCGCCTTCCGTTCCGACGACCGCCGTGACGGCGGTTTCCGCAGCCGGTCCGACCGCGAGGACTCCCGGGGGAGGTCCGAGCGCGGCGAGTCCCGTGACGGCGGCTCCCGCAGCGGCGGTTTCCGCGGCGATTCCCGCACCGGCGGGTCCTCCCGGAGCGATTCCCGCGGTGGCGGACCCCGCAGTGACTCGCGCGGTGAGTCTCGTGGCGGTTTCCGTGGCGAGTCTCGCGGTGAGTCTCGTGGCGGTTTCCGTGGCGAGTCTCGCGGTGAGTCTCGTGGCGGTTTCCGTGGCGACTCACGTGGTGAGTCTCGTGGCGGTGGGTTCCGCGGTGACTCGCGGCGTACTGACACACGCCGTGACGGCGGCTACGGCCGTGACGGCGGCACCGGGCGCGATGGTCGCGACGACCGTGGTCGTGACCGCGACCGTGACCGTGGGTTCGGGCGCGACTCGGCGAGCCGGGGGCCCGCGCGTGACTCCCTTCGCGCCGATCGTGGCGGGACCAGGGCCCGGTACGGCGGTGGCCGCGACGGCGACCGTGAGGCCCGATACCCGCGTGCCGGGGGTGCCCGTGACGAGCGTTACTCCCGCGACCAGCGCGACACGCGAGACGACCGGTACACCCGCGACGACCGTCCCCGTGGTGACCGCGACGACCGCCCTCGTGGTGACCGCTACGCGTCCGAGGGCCGTTACCAGCGCGACGACCGCGCCCCCCGTACCGAACGCCAGGAAAGGCCCCGTGGCGGCCGTGAGGAGCGCTACGAGCGCCCCAGGGGCGACCGTGGCGGCTACCGCTCCGACCGGCGAGAAGACCGCGGTGGCTATGACCGCGGCGGTTCCGGCCGCAGCGGTTCCGACCGCGGCGACTTCGCCCGCGGGGGCTCCGGCTACGAGCGGCGCGACGATCGTCCGCGGTTCCGCGACGACCGTCCGGGCTTCCGCGCCGACCGGAGTGGCCGCAGGGAGGACACGACGTCCGGGGCGGAGTCCACGACCCGTTCCCGTTACGGCAGGCGCGGCGACGACGCCCCGAGAAGGGACGGCGCGCAGGCACGGAGCCGAGCTCCGAGAAGGGACGACGTCCAGACGGTCGGCGGCGGTCGGCGGGAGAGTTACGGCAGCCCGCAGCACGATCGTGTCAAGGCGGCCCGCCAGCCCCTCCGCGACCGCGATTTCTACTCTGACGACTACACCGACGAGCGCGACACCACCGAGGTCCCCAACGGGGTGCGCCTGCAGAAGGTGCTCGCCCAGGCGGGCGTGGCCAGCCGCAGGGCGTGCGAGGAGATGATCGGTGACGGCCGGGTCACGGTGAACGGGCAGGTCGTACGGAGGTTCGGGGCGAAGGTGGACCCGGCGACCCAGGTGATCCACGTGGACGGCAAGCGCATCCCGACCGCCCCCGACCTGGTCTACTACGCCCTGAACAAGCCCATCGGCGTCGTGTCCACGATGGACGACCCGCAGGGCCGCCCGTGCCTGGCCGACTTCGTCGAGGAGCTGGCGCCGAGGCTGTTCCACGTGGGCAGGCTCGACACCGAGACCGAGGGCCTGCTGCTGCTCACCAACGACGGCGAGCTGGCCAACCGGCTGACGCATCCGAGCTATGGCGTGCAGAAGAAGTACTGGGCCAAGGTGCCCGGGCCGATCCCGCGCGACCTCGGGCGCAGGCTCAAGCAGGGCATCGAGCTGGAGGACGGCCTCGCCAAGGCCGACGGCTTCTCCATCGTGCAGGAGCACGGCCAGCAGGCGCTGGTCGAGGTCGTGCTGCACGAGGGACGCAAGCACATCGTGCGGCGCATGCTGGAGGAGTCGGGCCACAGGGTGATCGACCTGGCCAGGATCGAGTTCGGGCCGGTGAAGCTGGGCCGGACGAAGCCGGGGACCGTCAGGGCGCTCACGCTGAAAGAGGTCGGCGACCTTTACGCGGCCGTGAAGCTGTAATCTGGCCGGACGCAGGAGCCCGTGCGAACCTCCGCACGGGCTCTGCCGCTATGACGAAGGGGACTAACCACATGGTGCGGGCGATCCGCGGGGCGATCCAGGTGGACGCCAACGACCGTGGCGCGATCATCGAGGCCACGACGGAGCTGGTCAGCGCTATCATGGAGCGCAATGATCTGACCACCGACGACGTGATCAGCGTGCTGTTCACGGCCACGCCTGACCTGACGGCCGAGTTCCCGGCGCTCGCGGCGCGCAAGCTGGGCTTCCATGAGGTGCCGTTGATCTGCTGCTCCGAGATCGACGTGCCGGGGGCGCTGCCCCGCGTCGTGCGCCTCATGGCCCATGTCGAGACCGACCGCCCGCGGGCCGAGATCCAGCACGTCTATCTGCGTGGCGCGGTGGCGCTGCGGCAGGACATCGCGCAGTAAACGTCCGGCGGGCCCGCCGGAGCACACTTCCTCAACCCACAGTCCGACACATCAGGAACCGAGATGGATCTTCGCACCGTGCTCGTCGTGGGCACCGGTCTCATCGGCACCTCAGCGGCGCTGGCGCTGCGCAAGCGCGGTGTACGCGTGTTGCTCGCCGACCGCGACCAGGGCGCGGCGCGGCTGGCGCGGGAGCTCGGCGCGGGTGAGGAGTGGGAGGCCAGCGGCCACGAGCGGGCGGACCTGGCGATCATCGCGGTCCCTCCGGCCCACGTGGCGACCGAGTTGCTGGCGCTGCAGCGCCACGACGCGGCCAGGTTCTACACCGACGTGGCCAGCGTGAAGGCCGAGCCGCTCCACCGTGCCGCGCAGCTCGGCTGCGACCTGGCCACCTACGTCGCCTCCCATCCGCTGGCCGGGCGCGAGAAATCCGGGCCGGGAGCGGCCCGCAACGACCTGTTCCTGGGCCGGCCGTGGGCGCTGTGCCCGACCGATGAGGCCGAGCCCGAGGCCAGGGCCGCCGTGCTGCGGCTGATCGAGCTGTGCGGGGCCAACCCGGTCGAGGTGAGCGCGACCGATCACGACCGTGCGGTCGCGGTCGTCTCCCACGCGCCCCATGTCGCGGCCTCCGCCGTGGCCGCCCGTCTGGCCGACGCCACCGACGTCGCGCTGGGCCTGGCCGGTCAGGGCGTTCGCGACGTCACGAGGATCGCCGGCAGCGACCCGAGCCTGTGGCTCGGCATCCTGTCGGGCAACGCCTCGCCGGTCGCCGAGGTGCTGGAGGCGGTCGCCACCGACCTGGCCGACGCGGCGAGCGCGCTGCGTGCCCTGGCCGACGGCGACGGCACCGCCACCAGCGAGATCACCCAGTTGCTCAAGCGGGGCGTCGTCGGTCACGATCGCATCCCGGGCAAGCACGGCGGTCCCGCCTCCTCCTACGCGGTCGTCCAGGTCGTCATCGGCGACCGTCCCGGCCAGCTCGCCCGCCTCTTCCAGGTCTGCGACGAGGTCGGGGTCAACGTCGAGGACGTCCGCCTGGAGCACGCCCCCGGGCTGCCCCTGGGCATCGCCGAGCTGTTCGTGCAGCCCGACGCGGCCGCCACGCTCACCGAGGCCCTGCACCAGCGCGGCTGGCAGGTGCCCTAGTTTCCCCTTGAGGGCCGATGTCACATCGCCGCCTCCTCGATCCGTCTTCAGGGCGAATCAAGGAGGTAAGGACGATGACCGACATCCTGGTACTCGGCGGCGGCTACACCGGCATCGCGGCGGCGATCAGGGTCGCCGCCAGGACCCGCCGCACGGGCGGCGAGGTGCGGCTGGTGAACGCCTCGCCGAGGTTCACGGAACGGCTCAGGCTGCACCAGACGGTCGCGGGCCCACCGCTGCGCGAAAAAGCGCGCCTGCAAGGCGCTGGAACCACAGCGGCCGGGACACTGCGCGGCAGGAGCCCGCAGCCGTTCCGGTTCGGCTATCTGCACCAGCCGGTCAGCGTCTCTGATTGGCTTAGCGATCCTGAGGAATCCCCAGGAACAGTGCACGGCGAAATGCCGGGCATGCACCAATCGTCTTCGTGCCCTGGTGCCGGTGGACAAAGCCTCGGGCCCGCGTGGCACGTCCCTCCGGACGCTTGTCGGTCCAGCGTGCACGGCTGGGACCGAGGAGGGTGCCCCGCGTCGCCTGGGCACGGGGCGTGCTGATGTCAGAACGCTACCACAGGATCACCAAGAGTTGCCAAGGAAGCTGGGTGCCGGGCTCCGGTCGGGGACGCCACTCTGAGGGCCGAAGCCCGCCGTGTCAGGGGCGGCGCAGCGCTGCACGGCAGTCGCCCTCGATCAGGTGGACGCTCCCGTTGACGGCCGCGTGGCGCCGACGTACGGTAACAGTGTTACCGACCAGAAACGGCGTTACCGTGACCACTGTGTACCAGCGAGCCCAGCAGGAAGGCCAGGACGTCGTCCGGGCGGCGATCCTCGACGCCGCCACCCACCTGCTCGTCACCGAGGGGCCCGCGGCGCTGACCGTGCGGCGGATCTCCGGCGAGGTCGGCTGCTCCACCAAGGTCATCTACACGCTCTTCGGCGGGAAGGATGGGCTGATCCAGGCACTGTGGCTGGAGGGGTTCGCCAGGTTCGAGCGATGGTTGCTGGCGGTGCGGCCTGTGGCCGATCCGCTGGCCTACCTGCGCGCCGGGCTGGACGCCTACCGCGCCTACGCCCTCGCCGAACCCGACTACTACCGGGTCATGTTCGAGGGGGCCGTGCCCGGGTTCAGGCCGGGGAGCGCGGCGGTGGAGGCGGCCAGGCGCGCGTTCGACCTGCTGGTACGTGGTGTGGGCCGGTGTCTGGAGGCAGGCGTGCTGCGCGGGGGCACCGCGAAGGAGATCGCCGACGTGTTGTGGATGGCCGTCCACGGCGCCGTAAGTCTTGAAATTTCTGGCTATTTCGATAAGGCCGAGGCCGCTGCCCGCTACCGGCTGCTCCACACCTCGGTGCTCACGCCATTCCTGGCTTCCGGCGGAAGGAACGTGCCATGACCACCCCGTACAGAGGCGGCTTCGCCCCGGTGACCGACGAGGTCACCGCCTTCGACCTCGAGGTCACCGGCCGCATCCCGGCCGAGCTCAACGGCCGCTACCTGCGCAACGGCCCCAACCCGCTCAGCCTCGACGACCCGAACGCCTCGCACCTGTTCATGGGCGAGGGCATGGTCCACGGGGTGCGGCTGCGCGACGGCCGCGCCGAGTGGTACCGCAACCGCTGGGTGCGCAGCGCCCACGTCTCCGAGCGGCTCGGCGAACGGCCCCGGCCCGGGCCCGTGCACGAGAACATGGACTTCGCGGCCAACACCCACGTCATCGGGCTCGCCGGACGCACGTTCGCGACCGTGGAGGCGGGGGCGCTGCCGTACGAGCTGGGCTACGAGCTCGACACGATCGGCCCGTGCGACTTCGACGGCGGGCTGCCCGGCGGGTACGCCGCGCACACCCACCTCGACCCGGTCAGCGGCGAACTGCACGCGACGGCCTACTTCTTCGGCTGGGACCACCACCAGCACATCGTGATCGACCAGAAGGGCTCGGTGACGCAGATCAGGAACATCCCGATCGCCGACGCCCCGATGCTGCATGACTTCGCCCTCACCGAGCACTATGTCGTGATCTACGACCTGCCGGTCACGTTCAGCATGGCCCACGCCGAGCAGGGCGTGCGGATGCCGTACGCGTGGAACGACGCCCACGGCGCCAGGCTGGGCCTGCTGTCGCGCGCGACCGGCGAGGTGCGCTGGGTGGAGGTGGAGCCGTGCTGGGTCTTCCACACGCTCAACGCCTACGAGGACGGCGAGGAGGTCGTCGTGGACGTGGTCCGCTACCCGAAGCGGTTCGTGGACGCGCGGCTCGAACTCGGCGGCACGCCCACGCTCGACCGCTGGCGGATCAGTCTGATCACGGGCAAGGTGACCCAGACCCGGCTGGACGACCGGGCGCAGGAGTTCCCCCGCATGGACGAGCGCCGCACCGGACGGCCCTACCGGTACGGCTACACCGCCGCCGCCCGCGACGTCCACGACATGGCCTATCCCGGCGGCTCCGAGCTGGAGGACCTGCCCGACGAGGCGTTCGACAACACGCTGATCAAGCACGACCTGGAGCGCGGGACACAGGAGTCGCGGCGGTTCGGATCGGAGGCGTACGTGGGGGAACCGCTGTTCGTCGGAGCGGACCCGGATTCGGCCGAGGACGACGGCTACGTGATCTCCTACGTCAACAATCCGGCCAGGGGCGCGGCCGACCTGGTGATCCTTTCGGCCCAGGATTTCACCGGCGAGCCGGTCGCCACCGTTCACCTGCCCGCCCGGATCCCCCTCGGCTTCCACGGAAGCTGGATCGCCGACTGACGGCGTCCTGACCCGGGATCGCGCCCGATTTTCACGGGAGCGTGATCGCCGGGCGAGCGGGCTCGGGGTCAGGCCATTTCGGGAGCGCGGAGCGCCGGAGCGGCCTGAGCGGCGAGCGGGCTCCGGGCCGGGGCGGTTGGGCCGGCGGCGAAACTCGGATCGCCGACCGATCCGGAGGCGGTAGCCTCTTCGGGTCGGGTTACACACGTGCAGAGGGAGAGGCCGTGACCGGTCTGGTCGTCGCCATGGACGGCCCTTCGGGGTCGGGTAAGTCGAGCGTCTCGCGCGGAGTCGCCCGCGCGCTTGGCGTGCGTTACCTCGACACCGGGGCGATGTACCGCGCGATGACCTGGTGGATGCTCCAGCAGGGCGTCGACCTGGCCGATCCCGCCGCGATCGCGGCCCGCTGCGCCGAGCCCCGCATCGAGTCGGGCACCGACCCCGACGGCTCCGCCATCCACGTCGACGGCGTCGACGTCGCGGGGCCGATCAGGCAGGCCGACGTCACCGGCGCGGTCTCGGCCGTGTCTGCCGTCCCCGAGGTGCGGGCGCGTCTGGTCGCGCTGCAGCGGGAGATCATCGGCGGTGGCGACATCGTGGTCGAGGGCCGCGACATCGGCACGGTCGTCTGGCCGTCCGCCACGCTCAAGGTCTACCTCACCGCCAGCGCCGAGGCCCGAGCCCGGCGGCGCAGCGCGGAGGTGACCGGCTCGACCGTGGAGGCCCAGCAGGCCGCCATGGCCACGCGTGACAAGCTCGACTCCACACGTAAGGCAGACCCACTCTCGGTGGCGGATGGCGCCATCGAGCTCGACACCACCGAACTGACCTTGGAAGAGGTCATCGCGGAGGTGCTGAGACTGGTCGCGAAGCGGAGGAGCTCGGAGGGAGACAGTGAATCCGACGAGCTCCGAAGCGGCAGCGGCCACATACGCGAGCGCACCTGACCCTCAGGTGCGGTACTCAAAAAGGATGAAAAATCGTGTCAACGGGGGATTGGGTCGAGGCTGAGCTCGACGACCTTGAGATCACCGAGCACGGCGACACCACGCCGCTGCCGGTCGTCGCCATCGTGGGGCGGCCGAACGTCGGCAAGTCCACGCTGGTCAACCGCATCATCGGCCGCCGCGAGGCCGTCGTCGAGGACGTTCCAGGCGTCACCCGCGACCGCGTCACCTACGACGCCAACTGGCGTGGCCGCCGCTTCACCGTCGTCGACACCGGCGGCTGGGACCCCGACGCCACGGGCATGAACCTGCGCATCGCCGAGCAGGCCCAGGTGGCCGTCCAGTTGGCCGACGTGATCGTGTTCGTGGTCGACGCGACCGTGGGCGCCACCGACGCCGACGAGATCGTGGGCGCGGTGCTGCGGCAGTCGGGCAAGCCCGTCATCCTGGCCGCCAACAAGGTCGACAACCAGCAGCTCGAACTGGAGGCCGCCGCGCTGTGGGCGATCGGGCTGGGCGAGCCCTACCCCGTCTCGGCGCTGCACGGCCGCTCCAGCGGCGACCTGCTCGACGTGATCCTCGACGCGCTGCCCGACACGCCCGAGCTCACGTTCGAGGCCGAGCGCGGGCCCGCCCGCGTGGCGCTGCTCGGCAAGCCCAACGTCGGCAAGTCCTCCCTGCTCAACAAGCTCGCGGGTGAAGACCGGGTGCTGGTCGACCCCATGGCGGGCACCACCCGCGACCCGGTCGACGAGCTGATCGAACTGGGCGGGCGCACCTGGCGCTTCATCGACACGGCCGGCATCCGGCGGCGCGACCGCGAGCTGCAGGGGGCCGACTTCTACGCTGCCATGCGCACCCGCGCCGCGCTGGAGCGTACAGAGGTGGCGATCGTGCTGATCGACGCCAGCGAGCCGCTCACCGAGCAGGACCTGCGCATCATCGGCCTGGTCATCGAGTCGGGCCGGGCCATGGTCGTGGCCTTCAACAAGTGGGACCTCCTCGACGAGGACCGCCGCTACTACCTGGAGAAGGAGATCGACCGCCAGCTCGTCCGCACGCCGTGGGCGCTGCGGGTCAACATCTCCGCCATGACCGGGCGGCACGTCGACCGGCTGGTCCCGGCCCTGGAGAAGGCGCTCGACTCCTGGTCCACACGCGTGCCCACGGCCCGGCTCAACGCGTTCCTGACCGAGCTGGTGCAGCGCACGCCGCCGCCCGTGCGGGGCGGCAAGCAGCCGAAGATCCTCTTCGCCACGCAGGCGTCGGTGGAACCGCCGAAGTTCGTGCTGTTCACCTCCGGCTGGCTGGAGGAGACCTATCGGCGCTTCATCGAGCGGCGGATCAGGGAGGAGTTCGGGTTCGCCGGGTCGCCGATCGAGGTGACGATGAAGATCCGGGAGAAGCGCCCCAAGAAGGACAAGTAACTCTTTGGCGTTCCGGCGGGGCCGGCCGTATGATCAGGCGCAACACGTCGAAGGAGACGAGTAGCCAGCGGCCCCGCACGGGCCAGAGAGCCGCCGGTAGCTGCGAAGGCGGCCCCGCGCCCCGCTGGTGAAGACACTCCTGAGTGCGGGGAGGAAATGCCCCGCCGGTCTGACCCCGTCATCGGGTCGTCGAGGCCGTCCCACCGGGGCGGCGAAAGTGCGGTGGCACCGGGAGCTCCCTTCTCCCCCGCACTCCCAAGGGATCATGCATTTCCTTCTGAGGAGTTGTAATGATCTCTCGTGTCATGTCGGCGGAGCTCGCTGAGCACGCCGGCCAACGAGTGACGATCGCCGGTTGGGTCCATCGCCGCCGGCGACTGAAGTCCGTGTCCTTCCTCGTCGTCAGGGACCGTGCCGGCCTCGCCCAGATCGTGGGCGCCGGCGACCTGCCGGTCGAGGAGAGCGTCGTCGAGGTCACCGGCACCGTGACGGCCGGCTCGCAGGCCCCTGGCGGGTTCGAGCTGGTCGCGCCGGAGATCGAGGTGCTCGCGGAGCCCGTCGCGGCGCCGCCGTTCGACCTCTACCGTCCGGTCGTCCCGGCGGCGCTGCCCACGATTCTCGACCACGCGCCGGTCGCGCTGCGGCATCCGCGGCTAAAGGCGCCGCTGGAGATCTCGGCCGCGAGCGTGGCCGGGTTCCGCGAGACCCTCGACGGGCTGGGCTTCACCGAGATCCACACCCCGAAGATCGTCGCCTCGGCCACCGAGTCGGGCGCGAACGTCTTCGGCATCGACTACTTCGGCCGCCCCGCCTACCTGGCGCAGTCGCCGCAGTTCTACAAGCAGGCGATGGTCGGGGTGTTCGAGCGGGTCTACGAGGTCGGGCCCGTCTTCCGCGCCGAGCCGCACGACACCGTCCGCCACCTGGCCCAGTACACCAGTCTCGACGCCGAACTCGGCTTCGTCCGCGACCATCGGGACGTCATGACGATCGTGCGCGCGGCCGTCGCGGGGATGCTGGAGTCGGTACGCCGGCACGCCGCCTCGGCCGTCGACCTCCTCGACGTCGCGCTGCCCGAGGTGCCCGCCGAGATCCCGGCCATCCACTTCACCGAAGCCCAGCGGCTGACCGGCGAATTCGAGCCCGACCTGTCGCCCGCGCAGGAACGCCTGCTGTCGGAGTGGGCGCTGCGCGAGCACGGGTCCGAGTTCCTGTTCGTCACCGGCTATCCGATGTCCAAGCGGCCCTTCTACACCCATCCCGACCCCGGACGGCCCGGCTACACCAACGGGTTCGACCTGCTGTTCCGGGGGCTGGAGCTGGTGACGGGCGGGCAGCGGCTGCACCGCTACGAGGACTACACGAAGGCGCTGGCCGAGCGCGGCGAGGACCCCGAGCCGTACGAGGGGTACCTGCAGGCCTTCCGGTACGGGATGCCGCCGCACGGCGGGTTCGCGCTGGGGCTGGAGCGGTGGACGGCTCGGCTGACGGGCGCCGCCAACATCCGCCAGACCACCGCCTTCCCGCGCGACCTGCACCGGCTGACGCCGTAACCCGGGCGGGTCTTACGACGGCGAGATGTTGATGGGCCGGGGCGCGGGACGTCCCGGCCCATGCTGGGCAATGCGGATCTTGACCAGGACGGCTGGTCCCTTGCCGACCTGGTGAAAAGAAGCCGGGTAAACGGATGCTATGGAAGACTGGCCCGCAATGAGTGCAAAAGGGGCATTGATTGTGGCAGGTTCAACGGTTCTCGCTCTGGCGGGAATGGTGGTCGTCGCCACATTGGCCCCTAATTTCCTGCCCGGAGGCGCTTGGCGAGGCGGGGTGACGCTCGGCAAGGCCGCATCGGGCGGCGTGGTCGATCTTCCCCGGCTCGGGAACGGGAGCATCCTGGCCGCGAATCGTTGGCCAAGCGCGTGCGAACTGGTGAACGGGGATGACGTCAAGTCCATCCTTCCCGACGCAGAAGAGATTCAGGCTGAAAAAGGACGTTCCTACAGCGTCTCGATCGAAAAGTTCGCGGCCGACCCCGAGTGGAGAGAGAGCAACAGGGCCGAGGCAGGCCAGTGCCTGTACACGATGCGCCTGCCCGGCGAGGTGTACGAGGCCACCACGTTCTGGGTCCGCATCGAGGCTGTGGCCGCTCCCGAACTGATCGCCGCCTACAGCCAGAAGGTCGAAAGAGGACTCGACACCAACCAGGGTGCCCGGGGGGCCGACAGGTGCAGGCTCACGGGCGCCTCGGGCAACTGGTTCTGCCACAAGGGGCCTGTGCTGTTCACCGTCGGCGGGCACACCACCGCGACCTTTCGCGGTTTTCAGGGCCCGGCCCCCTTCTTCTGGCGGGACAAGGTGCTGCCCCAATTCGTCCAGACCATCAGCGCGAAGATCAAATAGTCATCCGCGGGTACGGCGATGCGGCATGAGGAGTGCGGCCGCCGCGCCCGCGACGCAGATGAACGCGGTGACCAGGAACATCTCCGTGTACTCGGTGTGCAGCGCCGCCTGCACCTTCGCGGTGTAGTCGGCCAGCCGCCGCTGGTAGGTCTGCGCGTCCACCCCGAACGGCAGCGGCGTGTCCAGGTCGGCCGTCAGTGACTGGAACCGGTAGAACCCCCAGGCCGAGACGGCGGCGATGCCGATCAGCATGCCCATCATCCTGGCCACCACCACGGCCGCCGACGCGACGCCGTGCTCGGAGGCCGGGACCACGCGCAGCACCGCCGCCGACACGGGGGCGATGACCAGGCCGAGGCCCAGACCGGCCACGACCAGGTCCACGTCCACCACCAGCCCGGCCTCGGCCAGGGCGAGCGGCCAGCGGCTCATCAGCCAGTAGCCGGCCGACGCCAGCACCAGGCCCGCCACGGCCACGGTCCTGTCGCCCAGCTTCCGCGCCAGGAGGCCGCCGAGCAGCGCGCTGACCGTCAGCGCCGCCAGGAACCTGGCCAGGACCAGCGAACCCTCCAAGGCGTCCTTGCCCATCAGGGTCTGGGCGGTGAACTGCACGAACACCATCGTCACCAGCAGCGCCGCCCCCGTCAGGAAACTCACGGCCAGGGTGGCGAGCAGCGGGGTCTTGCGGGTGCCGGAGAGATCGAGAAGGCGGACGGGGGAGCGGATCTCCCACCACACGAAAACCGCCGCCACCAATGCCCCCGCCCCTATCACGGGAGGGCCCCACGGGGGGAGGACCGCCTTGGCCGGGTCGGGGTTGTAGAGGCCGACGACGAGCAGCGCCATCGACAACGCCAGCAACCCCCCACCGACCAGATCCACCCGCCGGGCAACGGGGACGCCCGTGCCGAGGTCCGTGGCCGGCTTCGGTTGTCCTTCCATGTCGGTGGCAGCGCCGGTGTGTCCCAGCGTGGGGGAGGCCGCGTCTGGGGGTTCCGCCGCATCGGCGCGCTCCACTGTTCCGGTGGGCACATCCGGCCGTCCTGTGGCGCCGCTGTTCGGGACGGGCAGTTCCGGCGCCGAGTGCACCGCTGCGCCTGTGCCCGCGTCGGCGGAGGTGTTGGGGTTCGGTGGGGTGTTGAGGGACCCTGGTGTGGTTCGTGTTCGGCCGGGGATCGTGAGTTGGACCGCTATGGCGGCAGCGGCGGCCAAGGGGAGGTTGATCCAGAAGATGGCGTGCCATTCGCCCAGCTCCACCCCCGCCACCGTGGTGCGTGGGATCTGCGCCAGCAGCCCGCCGTACAGGGGCCCGAGCACGCTGCCCAGTTCCTGCGCCGCCCCGACGGCCCCCAGCGCGACCGGGCGCTCGCGTTCGTCCCAAAGGTCGCCGATGAGCGCCATCGTGATCGGCAGCAGCGCCCCACCGGCCACCCCCTGCACGGTACGCCCGGCGACCACCATGACCTCACCGGAGGCCAGCGCCGTCAGCACGGACCCGAGCGCGAACGCCGCCAGGCACGCGTGGATCAGCGGCCGCCGCCCGTACCGGTCGGAGAGCTGGCCGAGCAGGGGCATCGCGGCCACGTACCCCAGCAGGAACCCGGTGACGATCGGCGTGGCCCGCTCCAGGTGGTTCAGCGGGATCTGCACGTCCTCGGCGATGTCGATGAGGACCGTCATCACCACGTACGCGTCCAGCGCGGCCAGCAGCACGACCGCGCCCCCTGCGCCGAGCGCGACCCGGCGGGCGGCCCTCATCGGGCGGGAGGCGGCGTGATCGTGATCGGCGCGTCGTAGTCGCTGATCGACACCGTCACGGTGCCGCCCTGCAACGGCAGGCTGGCCTTGGTGAGCCTGCTGGTGGCCTGGTCGAGCCAGATCTTGCCGCTCACGCCCTGGGTGACGTTGGGGATGATCTGTCCGACGATCTGGCCGGGGAGCGTGGCGGCGACCCGGTAGGAACCGCTCTCGACCCCCTCGACCTTGGGATCGGTGGCCGAGGAGAGCAACTGCGCGATGCCCTTGGTCGGCGAAAGGATCACCGACGGGTCGTAGAACTGCGCGAGCTGGTCACGTGTCATCTTCTGGAAGCCGCCGGTCGGCCCCTTGAAGTGCACGGTGTCTCCGACCAGCGCGAAGCTGATCTCCTGAAGGGTGCCCAGCACCTCGAGCGAGATCGTGCCGTCGGCGTCGCCGGCCGAGGTGAGGCGTCCGTCGGCCTTCTTCACCGGCACGCTCGGCTTGCCCTCCGTCGCGATCGAGAAGGAGGCCGATTTGACGCTCTTCATGGCCTCCGCGGCCTTCTTCATCAGGTCGGGCCCTGTGGGAAGCGCGTCCCCGCCGTTTGACGAGCACGCCGACGCCAGCGTGAGTACGGCCACGATCAGAAGCTTTCTGAGCATGAGCGGATGGTAGCGAGCGGCCGGGAACGTCCGTGGGGCGTCGCGATATCGGTTGGGTGTCAGCGTAGCTTCTTCAGATGTTCCACGATCGGCGTGTACGCCGCGTCGATCGCGTCCAGCTGTTCGTCGCTCAGCCGGTCGACGAAGTGCTCGCGCACGCCCGACACGTGGAGCGGCGCCACCCGCTGGATCGTCTCCCACCCCTCGTCGGTCAGCACCGCGAACGTGCCCCGCCGATCGTCGCGGCACTCCTCCCTGGTCACCAGCCCTTTGGCCTCCATGCGGGAGATCTGGTGCGACAGACGGCTGCGCGACTGGATGGTCGCGTCGGCCAGGTCGCTCATCCGCATGCGGCGTCCCTGGCTCTCGGAGAGGTTGACCAGGATCTCGTAGTCGTTCAACGACAACTCGTGCTCCTGCAGCTCGCGGTCGAGCCGGTGCATGAGCAGCTTGTGCAGCGCCAGATGCGTACGCCAGGCACGCTGTTCTGCGGGTGAAAGCCAGCGAGGCGCGCTCATGATCCCAATCTAGCGCACGTGGCAGCGGACGCGCTGTGACCTGCGGAAGGCCCTGGGACGCCGGGCTATTCGGGGATGGGGATCCTCCTGGCGGGGGAGTCGGTGACCACGCAGACCCTGATGTCCGGGCCGGTGCTCCATTCGAGCACGTGGCGGCCTGTGAGGTCGTCGCCGCCCGAGCCCAGCTTGTCGAGCGTCAGCTCGCCGCGCTTGATCAGCGCCTCCTTGCGCGTCCAGTGGCGCATCAGCTCGTCGTTGCCGGTGACCATCGCCCGTTCGCGCGGGGTGAGCACCCGGTCGGCCAGCAGCACGTCCAGCGGGCCCGGCCGCACGTGCTCGGCGTCCACGCCGACCTTGCCCGGCCCGGCCGCCGCGCACACGTAGCCGCGCGTGTGGCTGAAGCTGACGCCCAGCTCGGGGGCCTGTTCGAGGTACGGTCTGCCGTGCCCGAGGCCGTGCAGGTCGCAGTACTGCAGGAGCGTCAGCTCGTGCGGCTCGACATCGAGGACGGCGGCAGCGCACACCCGCACCAGGAGGTGGGCGGCGACGAAACACTCGCGGTCCACCTCGAACTTGAACCGTCCCGCCCGTTCCCGCTCCACGTCGGTGAGCCACTTTTCGGGGGCGCGCACCTCATCGGGGCGGCCGCCCATCGCCAGGGGGCCGATGGTCAGTCCCTCTTCTTGTCGTCGCCGCCGTTGAGGTTGTACTGGTCCTCCGAGGCCGCGCCGAGCACGGTCACGTCGTGGACCTTCCAGGTGCCCTTCTCCTTCACGATACTGATCTTAAGGTGCGAATCCTTTACCGAGCGGATCGCTTCAGAAGTGTTCACCTGTTGATCGACGACGACGATGGCGTGCGCGGTGGCCTCGTCCACGTCGGCCAGGTAGACCTCGCGTACCGTGGCCTGCGACGTGGCCTTGAGCTTGACGATGACCTGCGCCATCGCACCCCCGAAGGCCGTGTCGTACGTTGCCAGGAAGTCGCCCGTGGCCTGGGCGGCCAGAGTGGAGCGGGTGGTCTGCAGGTCCTGGTAGTCGTAGCTGAGCAGGGCCTTGCTGAACGCGGTCGCCGCGCCCGACACCTCCAGGCGCAGCGCGCGTTCGCTCTCCAGCTTGGCGCCGGCGTCCTGGGCCTGGGCGGCGGAGATCCACTGGAGTACGGCGGTGGCGGCCAGCGCGGTCACCAGCATGGCCGCCACCGCACCCATGACCCGGACCCGCGCCGGACGACGGCTCCCCGGCTTCCCCTCTCCGCCCGCTGTTGCGTCGGTTGGGGCCGCGTCGGCCGGAGGTGGGCTGTCGGTCGGAGAATCGGGGTCGGTGGGCACCTTGGCGAGGTCCTGCTTGGTGAGGTCCTGTTCGGTGGTCATGAACCCTCCTTCGTCGGGCCCATGTTTCCCTGCTTACTGATGACCTCGGCAAGCTCGGTCATGACGACTCCTCACGGCGGCGAGCGGCCCGGCCCGCCGCGATCCAGCCCACGATGCCACCGCTGGCCACTACGGCGAGGAAGATCGCGACAATCAGCGGAGCGGTGTTCACCGGGGTACGGCGGGACGTGGCATCGGTGGCTGCCACGCCACGGGGTGACTTGGTGGCTTCCTGGCTTTTGTCGGGCTCGGCAGATCCCGTGTCGTCAGCGGGCCCGCTGACCGTGGGTCTGGTGTCGGAGGGTCCCGTGCCGGTGTTCTTGGCGACCGCGCGGCGGGACGGACCGGCCGCGTCCCGATCGCGGCCGCTTTCGTCGGGCGCACGCGAAGGACACTTCCTCAGCCGGGGCACGGAAGGCGGCCCCAACGGCCCCGCGTACTCCTCTGCGGGCGTCGGCCCTCCGGGCACGCTGAAGATGAACGCCGCCTTCGCGTACACGGTGTCCCCCCGCCGATCGCTGACGTCGTCGGTCAGGCTGAGCGCGGTCGGCACCTGGCTCAGCAGGTGGTGCACGTTCCGTTCGGTCTCGGCGGAGAACACCGGCCGGTGCGGCAGCCCCGCCGCCGTCAGCAGGCAGGAGAACCCCGGTCTGGACGCCTTGATGGCCTCGTCGAGCTGCGCGAACACCCCGGGCCCCTGGTCCAGGAAGGCGTTCAGGTCGCTGCGGGAGGCCCGCAGCGCCCCCGTCACCGTGTTCAGGTCGGTGATCCCCGAGGCCAGCTCGCCCCGCTTGCCGGCCAGTGTGTGGGTGAGCTGGGTGAGCTGGACGGACAGGTCGTCGAGCAGGTCGGCGTTGTCGGCGAGCGTGCCGGTCAGGGCGTGGGCGTCGTCGATGATGTTCCTGATCGCGGGGGCCCGCCCGTCGAGTGCGACGGCCAGTTCATGGACGATCGTCTTGGCGTCCTTGGGCGGCACCGCGTTCAGCAGCCGGCCGACGCCCTCGAACAACTTCTTGTAGTCGAGCGGCACCGACGTCTTGGTCAGCGGGATCGTGTCGCCGGCGGCGAGCACGGGCCCGTTGACGCCCTTGGCGGGCGGGGAGAGCTCGACGTAGGGTTCTCCGACGGCCGACTTGCGCCGCACCTCGGCCGTGCTGCCCTGAGGCAGCCGGATGCCGCGATCGATGTCGAGGCCCACGACGACCTTGCCGGGCGCCAGCCGTACGTCGCCGATCTTGCCGACCCGCACCCCCAGGTAGGCCACGTCGAACCCGCGGATCAGCCCGGGGGAGGAGCGGAACTCGGCCGCCACGCGGTAGGGCCGCTCGATCGCGTCGAGCTTGATGATCGTGCTGAACGCCCAGATCACCATGACGACGCCTAAGGCCGCGAAGAACCCCAAGTTCAGATAAATCCGGTTCCTCATCGCGGCGGCTCCAACAGCAGGCGGAAGTCCTCCACCCGATCGCGCGACGGCGGATCGGCGGAACGCCGCGGCGTCAGCACGCCCTTCAGCCACACATACGTCAGCATCTGCCCGTTCGCGGTCATCGGCGGCGTGTCGATGAACGCCTGCAGCCGCGCCACCAGCGTCTTCAGATCCTCCTTGCCCCGCTGCATGGCCGACGAGATCGCCTCCAGCTCCCGCAGCAGCGTGCGCAGCCGGGCCGCGTGCCGCGGATAGACCGTGAGGTTGGCCTCCTTGGCCAGCTTCGTCAGCGCCACGATCGCCTTCTTCACGTGCCCGCGCCCGTGCGCGATGCGCGAGGTGGCCGAGGCCAGCGTGCCCGGCAGCGCGTCGAGTTCGGAGCTGCCCCTGGCCAGGTCGTCGCCCAGCCGGGCCAGGGCGTCGATACTGGTGCCCAGGTCGTGTCTGGCAGCGGTGTAGGCGTCGGTGACCTGGGCCGTCTGCTTGATCAGCTTGTTGACGTCGTCGCCCTGCCCGGCGAACGCGGTCGAGGCCGCGTCCAGGATGGCGTTGACGTCCTGCGCGCCGAGCGCCTCGATGAGCGGCCCGGCCTTCGCGGTGACCTGCTCGATGTCCGGCTCGACCGAGGTCTCGGCGATCGTGGCGCCGGTCTTCATGTACGGGCCCGTCGTCAGGTCCTTGCCTTCGGGCGGGGTGAGCAGGACGTAGTTCTCGCCCAGCACCGACGTCTTGGCCACGGTGGCCGTCGTGCCCTCGGGCAGGCGGTGCTCCGACGGGAGCGACATCGTCACCCTGGCCCGGTATCCCTGCAGCCGGACGTCGGTGACGCTGCCCACCCGTACGTCGGAGATCTGCACGCTGTGCCCGGCGACCAGGCTCTGCACGTCGTCGAAGACCGCGTACAGGGTCATGTCGCCGGTGGCCGAGCCGAGCGTCTGCAGCGAGCAGGACGCGGACAGGCCCAGCGCCAGCAGCCCGGCCAGGAGACGGGACCTCATCACCGCCTCCTCTGCCGCTCGAAGGGGCAGTTGCTCAGCCCGGCGGGCAGGCACGGTACCTTGCCCAGGCCCAGAGACTCGAACAGCGGCGTCAGCCACGCCCGCGTCATCGCGTTGAGCACGATGCGGATCTTCAGCACGTGCTGTTTCCTGTCCCAGGAGTCGATGACCACGTCGGCGAAGTCGGCCGCGCCCTTGACCGCCTGCGCCGTGGCCGCGCTGTTGGCCCTGAGCGTGAGCACCAGTTCGGCCAGCGTGCCCGCGGCCTGTGGCAGCCGCTGCGAGTACTGCTCGATGAGCACGTCGCCGCGGCGCACGAAGCCGGCCATGCCGGAGATGAAGCCGCGCAGCCGCCGCCGCTCCTCGGCCAGGATCGCGCTGGCCTCGGCGAAGGAGTCGATCGCGTCCGTGACCTGGCCCTCGCGCCTGTTGAGCCGGGTGGCCAGCTTGTTCAGGCCGCTGGCCAGTTCGATGAGCCGCTGGTCCTGCTCGGCCAGGATGCCGGTGAGTTCGGAGGTGTCGGCGATCGCGTTGTTGATCGTCTTGCCGCGTCCCCTGACGCCGTCGGCCAGGTCGCCCGCTACCTTGCCGAGTGTGTCGTCGTCGAGCGCGTCGGTCAGCTTGGTGAAGGCGTCGAGCGCGTCGTCGATCTCCACCGGCAGGTCGGTCCGCTCCAGCGGGATCGTCGCCCCGGGCGCGATTCGCCGCTGGCCGGGTTTCCACGGGGGATACAGGACGACGTTCCGCTCGCCGAGCGTGTTCTGCGGCGCGACCACGGCCTTCACGTCGGCCGGCAGCGGGACGTCCCGATCCACCAGCAGGTCGACGCGCACTTTGTCGCCATAAATGGCGATTTTTGAGACGTATCCCGCGTCGAGTCCCATCACCTTGATCCGCGCCTCCTCGTACAGCGACGGCGCCTTGCCGAAGAACGCCACCAGCCGGTACGGCTCCGCCCCCACCGCCGAGCACCCCGACATCAGCAGGGCTCCGGCCAGCAGGACCGCCGGCAGCCACCTCATCGCTTGTCCCTCCGGTCCTTGGTGACGGCGGCCAGCACCTCCGGGTTGATGGGGCCCAGGCCAGAGGCGATGGCCTCCAGCCACGGGCCTTGGCCGCCCATGGTGGACAGGCCGGAGAACGTCGGGCCCGCCCAGGCCAGCAGTGAGTTGAGCTGCTCGTTGCTGCCGCTGAGCCGGGTGGTGATGGCCGCGTTGTCGTCGAGGACCCGCACCAGCGACCTCTCGTGCTCGTTGATCAGCCGGGTGGTGCTGCGCACCAGGTCGCTGCCGTCGCCGAGCAGCGTGCGCAACTCGCTCCTGCGCCTGCGCAGCTCGCTCAGCATGACCTCGATGGCGTCGATGAGCCGGGTGAGCTGTTCGTCCTTCCTCTCCAGGACCTTCATGATCCTGTCGCCGTTGTCGAGGAGCTTCTGGAGCTGCGGCTCGCTCTTGCTGATCGTGTCCGACAGGTCGCCGATGTTGCGCAGCAGCCTGGTCACGCGGCCCCGCTTGGACAGGTCGACCTTGGCGACCTCGGTGAGCAGGTCGTCGATCGCGTCGGTGTCCAGGCGCTCGACCAGGCGGGTCGCGTCCTTGACCGCGTCGTTGATCAGGGTCGGCACGCCGGTCCGCTCGACGGGGATGCGCCGCTGCGCCTCGGGGAGCTGGTCCAGGTACGGGGCCGCCCCGGCGCCGGAGAGCTTGACGTAGCGGCCGCCGAGCAGATTCGACAGGGCGATGTCGGCCCGGGTGCCACGGCCCAGCCGCACGCCGTCGTCCACCTTCCAGGTGACGACCACGTGGCCCTGCGCGTAGTCGGCCCGCACCTCGGTGACCTTGCCGACGCGCACCCCGGCGACCCTGACGTCGTTGCCGGTACGCAGCCCGCCGGAGTCCACGAAGATCCCCGACATGGAGTAGCCGCCCTCCAGCAGGCCCAGGTTGCCGACCAGGAACGTGGCCACCAGGATCGTGCCGAGCGTGACCACCGACACCAGGCCGACGGCGATCCTGTTGCGGTCGCGGAAGGATTTGAGCGCCATCACCCGCCCACCATGAGCTTGCGCAGGTCCTTGGTGCTCTGGACCCTGGTGTTGCGCAGCGGCGGCGGGGTCCGCATCCCGTACGGGCAGGGCGCCGGCCCCAGCGCCAGGCAGGGGACGGCGGTGATGAAGTAGTGGCCGCGGTTGACCGTCGCGTAGGAGCGCCGCAACAGCGGCGGGAACGTGCTGACGGTCTTGTCGATCTGGCTCACGTGCCGTCTGATGCCGCCGGTCAGCCCCGACAGGTTGTCCACCAGGCGGCCGAGCTCGTCGGCGTTCTTGCCGATCACCTCGTTGGAGGTGCGGACCGTCGTCGACAGCTCCACCAGCGACTCGTCGATGAGCTCGCGGTTGTCGGCGAACGCCTCCGAGAGCGTGACCAGGTTGTCCACGAGCTGTTCGAGCTGCTTGTCGCGGCGGGCGACCACGCCGGTAACGGTGGCGTAGTCCTCGAGCAGCCCCTGGATGGTCTTCTTGCGCTCGTTGACCGTGGTGGTGATGGCGTTGACGTTGTCGAGCAGCCGGGGGATGTCGCGCTCGTTGCCCTTGAGCGATTTGGCGGCGGCGGTCAGGAGCTGGTTGATCTGGTCGGGGTCGAGGCTGCGGGTCAGCGGCCCGAGATCGCTGACCAGCTCGCCGATGTCCACGACGGACGAGGTGCGCCCGATGCGCCCGCCGGGCGGCAGCCGGCCGGGGGCGGTGCCGGGCAGCAGGTAGATCACGCGCTGGCCGATGGCGTTGCGCCAGCGTACGGCGGCCTCGGTGTCGACCGGCACCCGGACGCTCTCCCGCACCTCCAGCGTCACCTCGGCCCGGCCGTCCACGACCCTGATCGTCTCCACCTGGCCGACGGGCGCCCCGGCGATCTTGACCTGGTCGCCCTCGACCAGCCCCGACACGTCGTCGAAGGTCGCCACGATCCGGTAGCCGGCGCCCGTGCTCACCCGGGCGATCTGCACGCCGATCACGACGATCAACGCCACGGTCAGGCCGACGAAGAGCGCGAACCGCAGGAAGGTCCATCCGCGCCGCATGTCAGCGCCTCCCGTCGGTCGGGCCGCAGGCGCCGACGATCAGCTCGCAGATGTCGGTCGCCACGAACGCCTCGACCTGGAGTTGGCGGGTGCCGCCGGGACCCGGCGCCTCGATCAGCTCGTTGAGCAGGTCCACCAGCCGGTTCAGGCCGCGTACGCCGTCGCCGGCCAGGCCGAGCTGGGCGTAGATGAGGGCGGCCACGCGCTCGCCCGAGTGCACCCCGGCCCGCAGGTTCTCCCGGTGCTTGGCCAGGCCGTGCGCGACCTGACCGGAGATCGAGGTGATCTCCTGCAGCAGCGCGCGGACCTTGTCGGCGCGCCTGAGCAGGTCGGGGGTGATGACGTTGACGTCGGAGGAGATCGAGATCAGTTCGTCGCCCTTGTCCGACAGCGCGGTGCCCAGCAGGGCGGCATCACGCAGGAACTGCCTTGCCCGCTCCCGCTGCCGGTGGGCGACGCCGACGACCGTGCCGGCGTCGCCGATCAGCTCGCGCAGCCGCTCGCCCTTGCCGTCGAGCCCCTTGGCCAGGGTGTGGACGATGACCGTGACCTCACGGGGGTCGACGGCGTCCAGCCCCCGGTAGGCGTCGCCCAGCGTGTCGGACAGGTCCAGCGGGTCCTCGGTGTCGGTGATGACGGCGCCGCCGCTCAGGTAGGGGCCGGTGGTCTCGCCCGAGCCCAGCCGCAGGTTGACGAACTTGGGCCCGAACACCGACGCCGGCTCGACGGCCGCCGTCGCGGTGCGCGGCACCCGGACGCCGGGGTCGATGTGCATGGTCACCACGGCCCTGCCCTTGGCGTCGAGGGACACGCGGGTCACCTCGCCGACCGTGATGCCGCGGATCTTGACCGGGGAGTTGGTGTCCATGCCCTGCCCGGCCCGGCCGAACACGGCGTCGATGCGGGTGCCGCGGATCTCGTTCGCGGTGCGTACGACGAAGACCGTCGCCGCCGCGAGCACCACGAGCACGGCGAAGGCGATGCCCACCCGGGCGGCGAGGGAGAGCTCGAATCGGGACACCGGCTCACACCGCCAGATGGATGTTGCCGCCGCCACCCCAGAACAGGTACGACAGCAGCAGGTTGAGCAGCACGATCGTGACGATCGACTGCCGGATGGCACGCCCCGCCGCCACACCCACGCCCACGGGACCGCCGGTGGCGTGGAAGCCGTGGTAGCAGTGGATCACGATGACCGCGAAGGCGAACACGCCCACCTTGGCGACGCTGAACAGGATGTCGCTGACCGGCAGGTACAGGTAGAAGTAGTAGTCGTAGACCCCGGGCGCCAGGCCGAACAGCACCGTGCACATCAGCCGGGTGGCGAAGAAGCTGGCGAACAGCGCGATCAGGTAGATCGGCATCAGCGCCAGCAGCGCCGCCACGACCCGGGTGCAGATCAGGTAGGTGAAGGCGTTGATGCCCATCACCTCCAGCGCGTCGATCTCCTCAGAGATCCGCATCGCGCCCAGCTCCGCCGTGAACGATGAGCCGACCTGCGCCGCCAGCGCCGTGGCCGCGATGATCGGGGTGATCTCGCGGACGTTGGCGAAGCTGCCCACCAACCCCATGAACGACTCCGCGCCGATCGCCTGCAGCCCCTGGTAGCCCTGCAGGCCCACGGTCGCGCCCACGACGAACGCCATCGTGAACACCACGAAGATCATGCCGCCGCCGATGACGGTCGCCCCGACCCCCACCACGACGTCGCTGACCTGCCGCAGCACCACCTTGAAATAGCGCAGTCGCAGGATGACGTCGCGCACGGAGTAGAAGAGCACCTTCCACACGAACAGCGGCCAGTCGGCCAGCGTCGCGAACCGCTCGGCGACCTGCCGCCCGCGCAGGGCCGGCGTGAGCATCACAACGACCTCGGCGGGTAGGCCAGGAAGTAGACGGCCGAGATCACGTAGTTGAAGGTGAACACCAGCATGAACGTCACCACGGTCGCCTGGTTGACCGCCCGCCCGACGCCGACCGGGCTGGTCTCGCAGGTCATGCCCTTGTAGCAGGCCACCGCCGCCGCGACGAACCCGAAGATCCACGCCTTGAACAGCGTGACGTACAGATCGGAGGCGACGACCAGCGACAGCGCCCCGTCGAAGTAGGCGCCGGGCGTGACGCCCTGCACGACCACGTTGAAGAAGTAGCCGCCGCTCGCGCCCGCCAGGATGACCAGCGGGCACAGGCACACCGCGATCGTGCTGGCCGCCCACATGCGCGGGGTGACCAGGCGATGGATCGGGTTGACCGACATGACCTCCATCGCGCTGAGCTCGTCGCGGATGTGGCGGGCGCCGATGTCGGAGGTCATCGCGCTGCCGCCGGCGCCCGCGATCAGCAGCGCGCTGGCCAACGGCGCCACCTCGCGGATGAGGCCGACGAAGACCGCGCTGCCGGTGGCGGAGCCGGCGCCGAGCTGCCAGGCCAGCTCGCCGACCTGCAGCGCCACGGTCGCGCCGAGCGGCAGGGAGACGAGCAGGACGGGGACGCTGGTGACGCGGGCCAAAAACCAGCACTGGTCGACGAACTCCCACCACCAGCGCTTGATGTCCCACGTGCGGCGTAAGCCCTCCAGGACGATGACGAACAGCTCACCGACCTGGCCGAGCATCGACCCGGCCCTGCGTCCGACGTGTCCGGCCCAGGCCATCCGCTGACCACCTCCGCCGCCTACGGATCAGTCACCCTACTGACGGTCTGTCCAGTAGTCGATGCTTTGCTGGGAATTTGCGCGAAAGGTATGAGACCCAGATCACACGTTGTCAGTGTAGTACGAAAAGTGACCGGCCCGTTACAGAAAGGCGCCCATCCACGACTCGATCTCGTCGGCCCCTCGGGGGAGCCCGGAGGAGAGCATGCGGGCGCCGTCGGAGGTGACGACCAGGTCGTCCTCGATGCGGATGCCGATGCCGCGCAGCTCCTCGGGCAGCGTCAGGTCGTCGGGCTGGAAGTACAGCCCCGGCTCCACGGTCAGGACGTTCCCTTCCTCAAGGACGCCGTCCAGGTAGACCTCCGCCCGCGACCTCGCGCAGTCGTGCACGTCCAGGCCGAGCATGTGGCCGCTGCTGCACAGCGTGTAGCGCCGGTACAGGCCCGTCTCCATGAGCGTGTCGGTGGAGTCCTTCAGCAGGCCCCACTCGCGCAGGCCGTCGCAGATGACCCGCATGGCCGCCAGGTGGAAGTCGCGGAAGCGGGCGCCCGGCCTGAGCGTGGCGATGGCCGCCTCCTGCGCCTGATGGACCAGCTCGTACGCCTGCCGCTGCACCGGGCTGAACCGCCCCGACAGCGGGAACGTCCTGGTCACGTCGGCCGTGTAGAGCGTGTCGGACTCCACGCCCGCGTCCAGCAGCAGCAGGTCGCCCGCGCGCAGCGCGCCGTCGTTGCGGATCCAGTGCAGCACGCACGCGTGCGACCCGGAGGCCACGATGCTCTCGTAGCCGAGCGCGTTGCCCTCCAGCCGCGACCGCAGCCCGAACACGCCCTCCAGGTACCGCTCGCCGCGCGGGTGCCCGAGCGCCTGGGGCAGCGCGCGCACCACGTCCTCGAAGCCGCGCACGGTCGCCTCCACGGCCGAGTGCAGCTCGCCGACCTCCCATTCGTCCTTGACCAGACGCATCTCGGCCAGGAACGATTCCAGTTCGGCATCGCCGCCGCCCGGCGACACCCGCGCGTCCACCGACTCGTCCACGCCGCGCAGCACCCGGGCGGGCCCCTTCAGATCGAGGTCGCGGATGTGCGCGCAGCGGACCTGGTACAGCTCCTGCGCCTCCGCCAGGTCGGGCCGGGGGCCCGCCCAGAACTCGCCGTAGCGGCGGTCGCGGTAGAACTCCTGGCCCTCCTCGCGCGGCGCGCGCGGCCTGACGTGCAGCACCGCCTCGCCGGACGGCTCGACCACCAGCACGTCGTCCGACTCGTTCCCGCCGGTCAGATACGAGTACGCGCTGTGCGGCCTGAACCGGTAGTCGCAGTCGTTGCTGCGGACCTTGAGCCGCCCCGACGGGATCACCAGGCGCTCACCGGGGAAACGGGCCGCCAGCGCGGCGCGGCGCTTGGCCGCCCACGGCGCGATCGGCCGCGCGCTCACCTCGGATCGCCGGCTCTCCGCCCAGCCGGTCCGCATGAACGCGGCCAGCTCTTCCGTGACGGGCAGATCATGGCTACCTGTGTTGAGCGGCTCGGTCATGGACGACATCCCCTGATGTGTTGGCATTCGTACGGCAAGCAGCTTACGTGAGCGCTTGACGCCATCCCCACGGGCTTGTTTGCCTGGACACATGGCCTGGAACACTGAGGGCAGAGGTGGTGGAGATGCTCATCGGGACGATCCTTCGGAACAAAGGCAGTGACGTGACGACCGTGACGCCTGGGGCGAGCGTGCGGGAGTTGCTGGCCAAGCTCGCGGAACGCAACATCGGAGCCGTGGTGGTCTCCACCGACGGCGTCACGATCGAGGGCATCGTGTCCGAGCGTGACGTCGTGCGCCGCCTCGACGATCGCGGCGCCGCGATCCTCGACGAGCCGGTTTCCTCGATCATGACCACCGAGGTCCGCACGGCCGGGCCGGGTGAGAACGTCGACGACCTGCGCCGCATCATGACCGTGCAGCGGTTCCGTCACATGCCCGTGGTCGAGAACGGCAGGCTGGTCGGCATCGTCAGCATCGGCGACGTGGTCAAGAGCGCCATCGAGGAACTGGAGACGGAGAAGGCGTCGCTCGTCGACTACCTCCGTCGTTGACAGGGGTGGGACGCTTGGTCCGTGATGTACGGGCCCCCTCCCCCTGAATATCCGCCGTATCCGCGTGCGACGAGCAGTCCGCCGATCATCCTGCTCGTTTCCGGGCTCGCCGCGCTGCTCGGGTTCCTGCTGGGGGTGTTCGTGGGGTTCGGCGCGGGGTCGCCGGCCGGGGGAGACGAGCCCGCGCCGACGGTCACGATGACGGTCGAGGACACCCCTCCGCCGCAGCCGGAGGGCACGGAACCCGCCCCGTCCGGGCCGACGCAGCCCGCCCCCGACCAGACGGCGCCGCCCCAGAACTCCCAGCCGGCGCCCGGCCAGAGCGACCCCGCGGCGACCCCGCCGGGCCAGGGCACCGCGACCCAGCCGGGGCAGGGCGCCCCGAGCGGCAGCCCGCCCGGTATCAACCCGGCCTCGCTGCGCACGCTCATCGTCGGCAGGGACATCCAGCCCGGAAGGTATCGCACGACGGGTCCGACGCCGGGCTTTCCCGCCTGCTACTGGGCCCGCCTGAACACGGTCACCGGCGGCATGATCGCCTCCGGCCTGCCGACCGGGGCCTCCGAGGTCACCATCCAGGCCACGGACAAGGCGTTCCAGACCGGCGGATGCGCAGAATGGACCAAAGCCTGATTCTTTTGTGCGTCAAACTCTGGACAACAGTGCAGAAACGCGCAATCAGCTTCAGCGGGCTCAAGGGCTGAGATCGTTTGCGCCGGTGGGACGGCCGTAGGAGGATGCGCTCAGCCCACCAAGGAGGAATGCCATGTCGGTGTTGCAGAGCTTCGTGGACAGCGTACGCAGCGGCGCGATCGAGGTGATCGACCTCACCGCGCCCCTGTCGTCCCAGACGCCGATCCTCCAGTTGCCCGAGCCGTTCGGCAACACGATCCCCTTCCGCCTGGAAGAGATCAGCCGCTACGACGACCGCGGCCCCGCCTGGTACTGGAACGACATCCACACGGGTGAGCACACCGGCACCCACTTCGACGCCCCCGTCCACTGGGTCACCGGCCGCGACGGCCAGGACGTCTCCCAGGTGCCCGCACGCAGCCTCATCGCGCCCGCCGTCGTGCTCGACTTCGCCGCCGAGGCGTCCAAGGACCCCGACTTCCTCCTCCAGATCGACCACGTCAAAGAGTGGGAGCGGGCCAACGGGCCGCTGCCCGAGGGCGGCTGGCTGCTCTACCGCACCGGCTGGGACACCCGCTCGGGCGATCAGGCCGCGTTCCTGAACGCCGACTCCACCGGGCCGCACACGCCCGGCGTCTCCGCCGAGTGCGCCTCCTGGCTCGCCTCCGACACGCCCATCCTCGGCTTCGGCGTCGAGACCGTCGGCACCGACGCGGGTGCCGCCCACACCTTCGACCCGGCCTTCCCCTGCCACTCCTTCCTCCTCGGGGCGGGCAAGTACGGCCTGACCCAGCTCCGCAACCTCGACCGCCTGCCCGTGACGGGCGCCGTCGTCCTCGCGCCGCCGCTGCCCATCGTGGGCGGCTCCGGCAGCCCCGTCCGCGTGCTCGCCCTGGTGGAACGTTGATCGTCGCCGAGGCCGTCGGACGGGCCCTGGCCGCCTGCGGCGTCGAGACGGCCTTCGGCGTGGTCGGCAGCGGCAACTTCCACCTCACCAACGCCCTCGTGGCCTGCGGCGTACGCTTCGTCGCGGCCCGCCACGAGGGCGGGGCCGCCACCATGGCCGACGCCTACGCCCGGATGAGCGGGCGGGTCGGGGTCGTCTCCGTGCATCAGGGGCCGGGGCTGACGAACGCGATGACCGGCATCGCCGAGGCCGCCAAGAGTCGTACGCCGCTGATCGTCCTCGCCGCCGAGGCCACCGACAGGCGGTCCAACTTCTACGTCGACCAGGCCGCGCTGGCGGCGGCCGTGGGGGCCGTGCCCCTGCGGGCATCGTCGGCGGAGGGGGCGGTGGAGGCTTTCCGGATGGCGCGCGACGAACGCCGTACGGTTCTGCTCAACCTGCCCCTCGACGTCCAGGCCCTTGCATGCGAGCCGCCTGCGGACGAACCCGCGGCGCCGTCGGGCGTCAGCCCCCCGTCGGAGGGCGGGGTGGCCGAGTTGGCGCGGCTGCTCGGCCAATCCCGGCGTCCCGTGTTCGTGGCCGGGCGGGGCGCCCGGCGGGCGAGACGGGAGCTGGAGGAGCTCGCCGACCGCGTCGGGGCGCTGCTGGCGACGTCGGCGGTGGCCAAAGGGCTGTTCCGTGGCAGCCCGTGGGACCTGGACGTGAGCGGCGGCTTCGCCACACCCCTGGCGGTCGAGCTGATCAGCGACGCCGACCTCGTCATCGGCTGGGGGTGCGCCCTGAACATGTGGACCACCCGCCACGGCACCCTCATCGGTCCGGACACGAAGGTCGCCAAGGTGGACCTGGACCAGTCGGCGGCCCTTCAGGCGCACGTGCCCGTGGACCTCGGCGTGGCGGGGGACGTGGCCGCCGTCGCGAGCGCACTGACCGCCGCCACCCCTGACTTCGCGGCCCGTCGTGGTTATCGGTCGTCTGAGGTCGCACGGCGGATCGAGGTCGAGGGCCGTTGGCAGGACGTTCCGTACGACGACGAGAGCGGCGGCGGCAGGATCGATCCCAGGACGCTCACGATCGCCCTGGATGAGCTCCTGCCACGCGAACGGCTCGTCTCCACCGATTCCGGTAATTTCATGGGATATCCGGCAATGTTCTTGGACGTCCCAGACGAGAACGGCTTCTGCTTCACCCAGGCGTTCCAGTCGATCGGCCTCGGCCTGGCGACGGCGATCGGGGCGGCCGTGGCCCGCCCCGACCGCCTCCCGGTGGCGGCCCTGGGCGACGGCGGCGCCCTCATGAGCATCGCCGAACTGGAGACGGTCGTCCGGCTAGGGCTGCCCATGGTGATCGTGGTCTACGACGACGAAGCCTACGGAGCCGAGGTCCACCACTTCGGCCCCCACGGCCACCCGCTGGACACGGTCACGTTCCCGCCTGCCGACCTGGCCGCCATCGCCCGGGGCCACGGCCTGGCCGCCGTGACCGTCACCGAGCCCGGCGACCTGGCGGGTGTGGCCGAGTGGCTGAAGGGTCCGCGCGACCGGCCGCTGCTCGTCCACGCCAAGGTCACGGCCGAGCACGGGTCGTGGTGGCTGGAGGAGGCGTTCAAGGGGCACTGAGAGCCTCACAGCTTGCGGAAGGTGCGGGCCTCCTCGGCCGCCTCCAGGACGTCGGCCAGCGGCACGCCCGCGCCCGCCGCCACCGCCGCCGCGATCGCCCCCTCGACGAACGGCACGTCCGCGATCACCACCCGCCCCTCCTCCTCCACCAGCCGGGCGGTCAGCACCGAACTGCCCAGATCAGGAATGATCACCACGCCGTCCCCCTGGTCGACGACCCGGATGGCCGCCTCGATGAGATCCAGGCTGGTGCCCAGCTCGCCGGACTCGCGCCCACCGGCCGCCGCCACGGCCGTGCCGGCTCCGGCGATGCCCTTGACCAGCGCCACGGCCTCGGCCGCCAGGCCCGCACTGTGCGCGACCAGCACCAAGCCCACCATCACTCGACCACGGCGGCCAGCGCCGCCATGAACAGCGCCGCCGAGGCCGCCCCGGGATCCTCATGGCCGATGCTGCGCTCGCCCAGGTAACTGGCCCGGCCCTTGCGCGCCTGCATCGGGATCGTGGCCTTGGCCCCCTCCTCGGCCGCGCGCGCCGCCTGGTCGAACGCCTCGCGTACCGAGGCCCCATCCCGCACGGCCAGCGCCAGCGCCCTGGAGGCGGGCGCGAGGGCGTCCACCATGGTCTTGTCGCCCAGCGCGGCCTTGCCGAGCCGCTCGACCGCCACGACGCCCTCCTCGAACGCCGCCGAGAACCCCGCCAGCGTCACCGGCGTCTCCAACGCCTTGCCGAGCTGCCGGAACACCGACCCGTACAGGGGTCCGGAAGCGCCGCCGACGCGGCGGATCAGCGTCGTGCCCGCCGTGGTGAGCACCTGCGAGGGGGACGCGGGCGGCGCGTCGGCCAGCGCCTTGCAGACTTCGGTGAGGCCGCGGTCGAGGTTCGTGCCGTGGTCGGCGTCGCCGATCGCGGCATCCAACTCCGTCAGCCGGTCGCGGTCGCGGCGCACCAGCCTGGCGGCCTCCTCGAACCAGGCCGTGAACACGTCCGTCTCCATCACCGCCCCCAACGCAGGCCCGGCGTGTCGACCGGCGCGTCCCACAACCGGGTCAGCCTGTCGTCGAGCAGGCAGATCGACACGGAGAAGCCCTGCATGTCCAGGCTCGTCACGTAGTTGCCGACCAGCGAGCGCGACACCCGTGCCCCCTTGCCCTTGACGAACGCCGCCACCTCCGCGAACACCACGTACAACTCCATGAGCGGCGTGCCGCCCATGCCGTTCACCATCACGAGCAGGTCGCCCCGCAGCGGCAGGTCGCCGTGGATCGCCTCCATGGCGATCCCGGCCAGCTCGCGCGCCGAGGCCATCGGCACGCGCGCCCGTCCGGGTTCGCCGTGGATGCCGATGCCCAGCTCCACCTCCGACTCCGGCAGATCGAACGTCGGCTTGCCCGCGTGCGGCGTCGTGCACGAGGTCAGCGCGATGCCGAACGACCTGCTGCGCTCGTCCACCTCGCCGGCCACGCCCGCCACCCTGGCCAGCGGCGCGCCCGCCTCGGCCAGCGCGCCCGCCATCTTCTCCACGAACACCGTCGCCCCGGTGCCGCGGCGGCCCGCCGTGTAGAGGGAGTCCTGGACGGCCACGTCGTCGTCGACCAGCACGCTCGCCACCTGGACGCCGTCGACCAGCTCCGCGGCCATCTCGAAATTCAGGACGTCGCCGGTGTAGTTCTTGACGATGTGCAGCACGCCCGCGCCGCCGTCCACGGCCCTGGTGGCGTCGATGATCTGGTCGGGCACCGGAGAGGTGAAGATCGCGCCGGGACAGGCCGCGTCGAGCATGCCGTACCCCACGAAACCGGCATGCAGCGGCTCATGTCCCGAACCGCCACCAGAAACCAGGCCGACCTTCCCGCGGCGCGGGCCCTCGGCCCGGTAGACCACCTGATCACGGACCCGCAGCGAGGGATGGGCCGCGGCCATGCCGTTGAGCGCGTCGTCAACGACGGAATCTGCCGTGTTGATGAGCTTCTTCATGGTGCATACATCTGCCCGCTTTCACGACCGCGCAAGCGTCGTAGCGTGGACGTCGCCTGCGCCCCCGCTGGAGGAGCGCACGAAGGCGGTCTCGACCAGAGCGCCATATAACGCACCGCGCTCGGCAACGTGCGGGGGGATGGGTCAGCCTCCCGACCACGGTCAAACCCACCTGAGCAGTCACTACTGCTACCTTCTGCACATGGCTGAGATCGTGTACCCGCCGGTGGTAGCCGCCGCGCGGACCCTGTTTCGCGTGCTCGACATCCGCTTCCACATGGAGGGGACGGAGCACGTGCCGAGGACTGGGGGAGCGGTGCTGGTGAGCAACCACATCAGCTACCTCGACTTCATCTTCGCCGGGTTCGGCGCGCTGCCGTCCAAGCGGCTGGTGCGGTTCATGGCCAAGCAGGACGTGTTCGAACACCGGATCTCAGGGCCGCTCATGCGCGGCATGCACCACATCCCCGTCGACCGAGGGGCGGGCGCCGGCTCGTATGCGACCGCGCTGCGCATGCTCAAGGCCGGGGAGGTGGTGGGCGTCTTCGCCGAGGCGACGATCAGCCGCTCGTTCACGGTCAAGGAGATCAAGAACGGCGCCATCCGGATGGCCCAGGCCACCAACACCCCGATCATCCCGGTGGCCCTGTGGGGCAGCCAGCGCCTGTGGACCAAGGGGCGGCCCCGCAAGCTCCTGCAGCGGCACGTCCCGCTCACGATCCTCGTCGGGGAGCCGATGCACCCCAAGCGCGGCGAGAACGTCAACGACCACACCGCCGACCTGCATGCGCGGATTTCGGAGCTGGTGGATCGGGCGCAGCGGACGTACCCGGAGATCCCGCCCGGGGTGTGGTGGCAGCCGGAGCATCTGGGCGGCACCGCGCCCACCCCGGAGGAAGCCGCCGCCATGGACGCCGCCGAAGCCGAGGCCAGAGCCAAACAGGAGTAGGCGAGGGCCGGTGCCGGGCGGTGCCATTCAGCCGCCGCCCGCATCCTTGCGTACGGAGTCCCGCCCCGGAGGCCGAGCGCGACCGTTCGACGCCGCATCCATGGCGCCGCCAATCGCCGCGTGCGCTGACCATGCAGGCAAGACGGTCGGTCTTGCCCCGTCCTTGAAATGGCCGGCGAAGTTTCGCAAGCGCGGAGTTCGGACCCGGGAAACGGTTGGCCGTGCCCATGGCGCGGCGGGGCTCCGGACGCATCGCAACACGGTTGGCGCGGGCCGTACCTGTGGAACAGCCGACTACGTCCGCTTCAGATGTCGGCCCGCGGTCATCTGGCAGGCTTGGGGGAGCGGCCCCAAACCGAGTCGGTCTGGGGCGTGAGCCGAGCCGGTGGCGGGTGGGTCAGATGGCCGCCTGGTAGGAGCTGGCTCGCATGCCTGCCAGCAATCCCGCCGTCTGCTCCGGCGTGTAGCGGCGTACCGGGTCGTGGTGGAGGAGGCCCTCGATGAGCGGCCGCATCACTCCGGCGCGGCGGGGTGGCGGGTAGGGGCCGCTGCGTGCCATGCCGAGCACTGTCGCGGCGTCCTGGCCCGGGTAAGGGGGCTGGCCCTCGACGGCGCTGTAGAGCGTCGCGCCGAAGGACCACATGTCGGCCTCCTTGCTGGCGGGGCCGCCGCGCAGCCGTTCGGGCGCCATGAACGCGGGTGTGCCGCGCAGGCGTCGCGAGGTCGTCATGCGGATGTCGCCTTCGGCGGTGGCGATGCCGAAGTCGGTCAGCACCACCCGGTCGCCGGTCAGCATGACATTGGCGGGTTTCACGTCACGGTGCAGCACTCCGGCCTGGTGCGCGGTACGGAGTGCCGCGAGTAAGTGTTGCCCGATCGCGGCCACCGACTGCGCGGGCAGTGTGCCCACCTGAGAGAGCAACTGGTGCAGTGAGAGCCCGTCAAGGTACTCCATCACGATCCAGAGCTTGCCGCCCTCCTCGATCAGGTCGTGCACCGTGACGATATTGGGGTGCGTCAGCCCAGCAGCCATCCTGGCCTCACGCAGCACCCGGCGACGCACCATCTCGACCTCACCGGCCAAGGTCAGCTCCTTAAGCGCCACCGTACGGTGGAGGAGCTGATCGAACGCGCGCCAGACGACTCCCATACCCCCACGACCGGCCTCCTCGTTCAGGAGGTACCGTCCGCCGATCTCCCGCATACCATCCCCTCATGCTCGGGGATAATCATGTCACCTTCGCACAGACTCTTGGGTGCCTAACGTGATCCGGATATGTCGGAAAGCGTGGGTTCCCTGGTCAGAGGCTCAGAAATTTGATCTGTCCGGGCGCGCCACACCTGTCCGACTGCTGCCAAACATACTCCTGTGGCGCCTATGAGGACGGGTTGAATCCCCGCAAACTCGGCTATCACGCCGCCGAGTGCCGCACCGAGCGGCATCCCACCCATGCCGACGAGGCGGTATGCCGAGTTCACCCTTCCGAGTAAGTCCGGCGGGATCAGCCGCTGCCTGGCCGAGATCACCAGCACGTTGCCCCCGGCGCCGAACAGCCCCCAGGCGACGGCCGTCGCATAGAGCGCCCACGGGGACGGCACGAACACGGGCACCAGAAGCAGGACGCTGCTGGCCAGCCAGGCGGCCCTGAGCGTCCTGAACTCGCCGAAGACGCCCGCGACCCGGCCCGACACCAAGGATCCGAGCACCGCGCCGACGGCGAACGACGTCGTCATCAGGCCGTACTCGCTCGGCTCCATCCCCATCCGCGACCCGTCACCGACCGCCCACAGCACGAAGACGGCGAAGTAGGCGGAGTTGGCCAGGTTGAGCATCCCGGCCGAGATCGCCAGGCGGCGCAGGAAGGTGTGGGACCAGAGGAACCGCAACGCCTCGCCGATGTCCTTCCGCAAAGGGCGGCGCCGTACCTCGGACCCGGCCGGGTGAAGGCCGGGCCGGCCCCGCTCGCCGGAAGAGCGCTGCCCGGTGAGAGAACCATCGGGGCCCTGCCGGTCGTCGGGCCGGCCCTGGTGGATCGGAGTTTGGCCGGGGTCGGCGTGATCGGGCCCACGGCGGGTGGCGGGGGTTGAGCGGTATGTGCCGCGTATGCCGAGCAACAGCGCGCCCGCCGCCCCGTACAGCAGCGCGGGGGCGCCGAAGATGACGGCGGGGAGGACCGCGACCATGAGGCCCGCCAGTGGGGCGCCGAGGAAGTCGTTGCCGATCATCTGGGCGGTGGACAGGCGGCCGTTGGCCCTCGTCAGATGGTCTGCGGGCACGGTCATGGGCAGGATGGACTGCGCCGAGGTGTCGGCGAAGACCTCTGTCACGCCGGCCGCGAGCACCGCCGCCAGCAGGCCCCAGAGGTCGAGCAGGCCGAAGGCGGCCATGAGGGTGGCGGTGGCCAGGATGGCGGTGCGGACGACGTTGGCCACGATCATGATGCGGCGGCGGTCGGTGCGGTCGGCGATCGCGCCCGCGTGCAGCGCGAACAGCAGCCATGGCACCGTCGCGGCCGCTCCCACCAGGGACACGAGCGTGGGGGAGCGGGTCATCGACACGGCGAGCAGTGGCGCGCCCACCTTCAGCACGCCGTCTGCCACATTGGACAGCGCGGTGGACGACCAGAGAAAACCGAACGAACGCCCAAGAGCCGGCACGTGACACCTCGCTGGTGTGCATGGGAAAGTGTGCATAGGTTTCTTTGCAAAGATAGGATTGCACAGAATGGCAGGCAAGAGCTACTCCAGACGTACGCTGGACGCGAACGCGTTGAAGTCCTTCGCTCACCCGTTGCGGTTGCGCATCTACGAGCTCCTGGACGAACACGGGCCCTCCACGGCCACCCGCCTCGCCGGCCTTCTCGGGCAGAACACCGGCGCAACCAGCTACCACCTGCGGGAGCTGGCCAGGCACGGCATGATCGAGATCGTTCCGGAGATGGGGCGGGGCAAGGAGAAGTACTGGCGCATCGTGCCTGGCGGCTTCACCTACGGCGACTCGCCTTCAGATCCCGAAGCCGTCAGCGCGATGGAGTTCCTGCTGGACGATCTGGTACGCCAGCGCGGCTCGGAACTGGCCCGATGGCGGCAGGGGCTGGCGGAGGCGTCCGTGGACTGGGTCGACGCGGGGGCCTTCGGGCGACGGTCTCTCTGGCTCACGGCGCAGGAGACGGTCGAGATGCGGGATGAGGTGTTCGAGGTCCTGGAGAGATATCGGGGGATGTCGGACCAGAGGGCGGCCGAGGCTCCGGTCCCGCACAAGCCTTCGACCGGCCACGTGGTCGTGCATTTCGACGTGCTTCCGCTGGGGGCCGTCGGGGGAACCGACGAGCCCTCACCGGGAGCCGCTGAAGGGGCGGGCGGGCTGTCGCCGGATGTCGCCGACGGGGAGGGCGGCTCTCCGTAGACTGTCCGCTGACAGCGCCGTTGTCGTGAGCCGGCCCACGATGGTCGTCTGTCAGGTGATGACGGACAGGGCGCGCTCCGCCAGCCCCTCCGGAGCCGTCTTCGGGGAGCCGCAGGTGAACGGCGGCTGCGGGTCGTACTCGATGGCCAGTTGTACGGCCTGCGCCGTCACTTCGTCCCGCGCCTGTGCCAGCAACGTCAGCGCCATGTCGATCCCCGCCGACACCCCGGCGGCCGTGACGATTTTGCCCGAGCCGACCACCCGCTCGCTGACGGGTGTGGCTCCGAAGCGTTCGAGGTGATCGAGGATGGCCCAGTGGCTGGTCGCCTTCAGGCCGGACAGCAGTCCGGCGGCTCCCAGCAGGAGTGATCCGGTGCACACCGAGGTCGTCCACCGCGTGTGCTCGTGGGCCTGGCGGATCCACCCCAGCAGGGCCTCGTCGGAGAGCGCCTCCATGGTGCCGGGCCCGCCGGGCACGACGATCACGTCGGGACGGGGTACGTCGGCGTACGAGGCCGTGGCGATCAGGGTGAGCGTGCCGCGATCGTCGGTCACCGGCCCCGCTTCCGCGGCGACGAACGTGACCGTGGTGTCGGGCGTGAAGGCCAGCACCGTGTACGGCCCGACCGCGTCCAGCGCGGTGAAGCGGGGATAGAGCGGAATGGCGACGTGCATGTCATCTCTCCTTGGAGTGGAAGCGGCGGCGATGGTCGCCGGGTGAGATCCGCCACCTGCGGCGGAAGACGCGGTAGAGGGTCTCGGCCGTCCCGAGCCCCGACTCTCTGGCCACGGTGTCCAGGGGGTGTCCGGTGACCTCCAGGAGCCGCCTGGCGGTGTCGGCGCGGCTGCGTTCGACGTACCGGCCGGGGGACAGGCCGGTCTGCGCGGTGAAGACACGGGAGAAGTGGCGCTCGCTCATCCCGACGTGCGCGGCCAGCGCCGGCACGCTGAGGTCGGCGGCGGGATTCGCGTCGATGTAGGCCTGCAACTCCCTCATCGGCTCGCTGCGCGGCGTCATGGCGCTCATCGGTGTGCTGAACTGGCTCTGGCCTCCCGGCCTGTGCAGGTAGACCACGAGCCCGCGGGCGACGTCCCTGGCCATGGTGTGACCGTGGTCCCTGGCGACCAGGGCGAGGGCCAGGTCGACGCCCGACAGGACGCCCGCCGAGGTCCAGACGTTCCCGTCCTCGATGTAGAGGGGGTCGGCGTCCACTTCGACGCTCTCGTAGCGGTCCTGGAGCTCGCCGGCGGCCAGCCAGTGCGTGGTGGCCCGCCGGCGGTCCAGCAGCCCGGCCTGGGCCAGCAGGAACGCGCCGTTGCACACGGACGCGACGCGCCGGGCGTCCGCGGCCAGCGTGGTGATGCCTCCGATCAGCTCCGGGTCCCGTGCCTGGTCGGGCGCCGTCAGGCCGCCTGTCACCAGCAGCGTGTCGAGGGGGCCGCGGACCTCGCCGAGCGCCGAGGCCGTGACCGCGATGCCGTTCCCCGCGGGTACGGCGCCCGCGCGCACGGCCGCCACCTCGACCTTGTACCCGCCCCCGAGCATCGCCGCCGTCGAGAAGACGTCGGCCGGCCCGGCCATGTCGAGGAGCTGGAAACCGGGGAAGACGACGATCAGGATCCGCCGCTGCATGGCTTCATGCTGGTGGCGTCCTCGTCGTGGCGTCAACGACACGGTTGTTGCACATTACGCCAAGGCTGCCGCCCCTCCGGCGAGGCGGGATGATGGCGGTCGAGAAGATCGTCGAAGGGTGTCATGTGAAGAAGACCGTGTCCATCGCCGCCGCGAGCCTGCTGGTGCTGGGGCTCGCCCCCGCCGCGTCCGCGAGCGACGTCTACGCCGGCTATGCCGAGCTCGCCGCCCACGAGACCGAGGGCAAGGACTATCGCCGCGTCCAGCGCGTCCCGAGCGGGGCGAAGACGGCGCACATCGCCATCCACGGCGGCGCCATAGAGGCGCCGACGTCGCAGCTCGCCGCCGAGGCAGCGGGCAGCAGGCACGCCTATTACGCGTTCGAGGGCATCAAGTCCGAAGGCAACAGCTCCCTGCACATCACCGCGACGCGCTTCGACGAGCCGAAGGCGCTCGCGGTGGTGGGGGCGGTCGAGCGCACCGTCTCCTGGCACGGCGCGGCGGGCGCCACGGCCACCACCTACGTCGGCGGACGCGACACGACGTTGATCAAAAAGGTGAAGGCCGAGCTGCGCGCCGCCGGGTTCCCCGTCTCGGCGTCGGTGCCCGAGGAGATCGGCGGCGACAGCCCGGACAACATCGCGAACAGAAACCGCAGGGGCATGGGGGTGCAGCTGGAGATCAGCCGGGGTCAGCGGGAGCGGTTCTTCGACGGAGGGAAGCTGACCCGCGCCTGGATCGAGAACCCCGCCAACCGCACGAAGGCCTTCTACAGGTACGTCGCGGCCGTCAACCGCGCGCTCGGCTGACAGGTGGGTGCCCGCCCGGGACGGCGGGCACCCACCTGGCGGTGGCCGGTCGGTGGCACGGCCGGCTCTGGCGGCATCGGCTCAGAGATCGGCGGTCCGTCTTGGACGGACGGCACTCGGCCCAGCCTTCGATCTCAGAGTGCATGCAATATGCATGCTAAAATGCTTGCATGAGTATCATTCAAATCCGGGACGTCCCGGAGGCGACAGAGCGAACTTTGAAGGCCCGGGCCGAGCGAGAGGGCAAGTCGCTGACCGCCTACGTGCGCGACCTCCTGAACGAGGAGGCGGCTACCCCAGCCCTGGACGAGGTGATGGCCAAAATCGCCGCTGATGAGCCGGTGCCGTACGATCCGGACTTCGTTCGCGAGACGATGCGGGAAGGCCGCCGGTGAGCCTGGTCGTCGACGCCTCGATCGTTTTCCGCCTCCTGGCGAACGTGAAAGGCGATGACCTTCTTCGGCAGAGGCTGGCCCGCAAGGTTCACGCCCCGGCATTGATCGATGTCGAGATCGCCTCCGTGGTGCGCGGGCACGTGATCACGGGCAAGCCGGACGTACGCATCTCCGAGACGCGGGCACGGCTCATGCTGGAGCGCTACGCCCAACTCAGGATCGTTCGCCACCCGATGCTGCCTTTGCAGCCGCGTGTGCTGGAGTTGCGGCACAACCTCACCGCCTATGACGGCGTGTACGTTGCCCTCGCCGAAATGCTGGGGGTGCCGCTGCTCACCGACGACGCCAAGTTCGCCGGTTCGGCAGGGCATCGCGCGGAGATCCACCGCTACCCGCCGCCGCTCGTGCAGGCCGTCCGGCGCCCCGGCTGATCGTCGCAGCCGGGGCAGACGGTGAGAATCAGCCCATGTGCGGGTAGCGGTGGTCGGTCGGCGGGACGAAGGTCTCCTTGATCGCCCGGGCGCTCACCCACCGCGTCAGGTTGAAGATCGAGCCGGCCTTGTCGTTCGTCCCGGAGGCGCGTCCCCCGCCGAACGGCTGCTGACCCACGACCGCCCCCGTGGGCTTGTCGTTGACGTAGAAGTTGCCCGCCGCGAAGCGCAGCCGCTCGGAGGCCGACGCGATCGCGTACCGGTCCTGGGCGACGATCGACCCGGTCAGCGCGTACGGGGCGATGCCCTCCATCTGGTCCAGGACGGTGTCGAAGTCGCGGTCCTCGTAGACGTGCACGCCGAGGATCGGGCCGAAGTACTCCTTGACGAAGATCTCGTCGGTCGGGTCGGAGCACTCCAGGATGGTCGGCTTCACGAAATATCCGACGCTGTCGTCGTAGGAGCCGGTCAGGAGGTCGATGTTCGAGGCCGCCCGCGCCCGGTCGATCGCCTCCTTGTGCTTGGCGAACGCCCGCGCGTCGATCACCGCCCCCATGAACGTCGACAGGTCCCCGGCCACGTCGCCCACGCTCAGCGACTGCGCGGTCGAGACGAACTCGTCACGCATGCGGCTCCACACCGAGCGCGGCACGTACGCCCGCGACGCCGCCGAGCACTTCTGCCCCTGGTACTCGAAGGCGCCCCTGATGAGCGCGGTCGAGAGTACGCCCGGGTCGGCGGACGGGTGCGCCAGCACGAAGTCCTTGCCGCCGGTCTCGCCGACCAGGCGCGGGTAGGCGTGGTAGGAGGAGATGTTCGCGCCGACGGTGCTCCACAGGTGCTGGAACGTCGCCGTGGAGCCGGTGAAGTGGATCCCGGCCAGCGCGGGGTGTGTGAGGGCGACCTCGGAGACGGCCTGGCCGTTGCCGGTGACGAGGTTGATCACGCCCGGCGGCAGCCCGGCCTCCTCCAGCATTCGCATCGTGAAGTGCGCGGCGAACTGCTGGGTGGGCGAAGGCTTCCAGACGACGACATTCCCCATCAAAGCGGCAGAAGTCGGCAAATTTCCTGCGATTGCGGTGAAGTTGAACGGCGTGATCGCCAGCACGAACCCCTCAAGCGGCCGATACTCCATCCTGTTCCACACGCCCGGCGACGAGATCGGCTGCTCGGCGTAGAGCTGACGGGCGTAGGCCACGTTGAAGCGCAGGAAGTCGATCAGCTCGCAGGCCGCGTCGATCTCCGCCTGCTGCACCGACTTGGACTGGCCGAGCACGGTCGCCGCGTTGAGCGTCGCCCGCCACGGCCCGGCCAGCAGGTCGGCCGCCTTCAGGAAGATCGCCGCCCGCTCGTCGAACGACAGCGCCCGCCACGCGGGGGCCGCCTCGAGCGCGGCCGCGACGGCGTCCCGCACGTCCTGGGCCGTGGCGTCGTTGGCACGGCCCAGGACGGAGGCGTGGTTGTGCGGCTGGACCACGTCGATGGGCGTGCCCCCGCCCAGACGCTGCTCGCCGCCGATGGTCATGGTCAGTTCGAGTGAGGCCCCGGTCAGCTCCTTGACGCGGTCCTCCAGCGCGGCCCGCTCGGCGCTGCCCGGCGCGTAGCCGTAGATCCGCTCGTTGGCGGGCACGGGAACGTTGCTGATGGCATCCATTTACTTACCCCCAAGGGCACGAAGGAAGAAGGCGACGTTGGCGGGGCGCTCGGCCAGGCGGCGCATGAAGTAGCCGTACCAGTCGTCGCCGTAGGGGACGTAGACGCGTACGGTGTGGCCGGCCCCGGCCAGGGCCTCCTGCAGGTCGGTCCTGATTCCGTAGAGCATCTGGAACTCGTGGTCGCCGATCGTCCGTCCGAACCGGTCGGCGAGCAGCTCGGTGATCGCGATCATGCGGTCGTCGTGCGTCGCCACCATGGGGTATCCGTTCCCCGCCATGAGGGTCCGCAGGCATCGCACGTACGCCCTGTCCACGGCCGACCTGCCCTGGTGGGCGACCGAGGCCGGCTCGCGGTAGGCGCCCTTGACCAGCCGCACCCTGGAGCCCTCGGCCGCCAGGTCGCGGCAGTCCTGCTCGCTGCGGAACAGGTACGCCTGGATCGCCACGCCCGTCGCCGGATGGTCCTCGCGCAGCTTGCGCAGGATAGCCAGCGTCGAGTCGACGGTGGTGTGGTCTTCCATGTCGAGCGTCACGGTCGAGCCGCCGGCCGCGGCGGCGGCGCAGATGTCGCGGGCGTGTTCGAGGGCCATCCGGTCGTCGAGCCGCTGGCCGAGCGCCGACAGCTTCACCGACACCTCGCCCCTGGAGGCCAGTTCGAGCGGCCTGAGGGCCTCCAGCAGGCTCAGGTAGGCGTTGGCGGTGGCCTCGGCGGCCCGCGCGTCGCGCGTCTCCTCACCGAGGTGATCGACGGTCACCGCCAGTTTGGCGTCCCGCAGGCGTTCGATGACGTCACGGGCCTCCTGGGCGCTCTCACCCGCGACGAACCGCCCGACCACCTTCCTGGTGGGCGGAAAGCCTGACACGCAGCGGCGTACGAGACGGCTCCCTGACGCGGCGAGCAGCAGTTGACCGAGCATGTTTCCAGTCTAAAAATGCAGCTCAGAGGGGGCCATCGACGCTCGTAACGCCGGGTGTGGGAGGCTGTCATACAAATGCACAACACCGCAGACCTCCAAGAGATCGTCGACGAGATCGCCGCCCGGCTGGGGGCGTCCGCGACGCTGGAGGACCGCTCGTTCCGCCTGCTGGCCTACGGGGCGCAACACGGCGACATCGACACGGTCCGCCAGGAGTCGATCCTGCGCCGCCGCGCCACCGGCGAGGTGCGCGACTACTTCGAGCGCTACGGCATCGCCAGGGCCGAGGGGCCGGTCAGGATCCCCGGGGACGCCGCGCTCAAGGTCCTGGCCAGGGTGTGCTGGCCGCTGCGCCACGGCGAGGTCGTCTACGGCTACCTGTGGCTGCTCGACTCGGGCGATTTGACCGACGAGACCCTCCGCGCCGTCGCCCCGCTCGTCGCCAGGGCCGCCTCCGAGCTCGCCCAGGAGGCCAGGAGCCGCCAGGACCTCGGGCGGGGCCTGCTCGCTCTGTTCTCCGCCGACCCCGAGGAACGCGCCGGCGCCTCCATCGAGGTGCCAGGCCCCGTCGCGGCCGTCGCCGTACGCGAGTCGCAGGAGCGCGTCGCCGCCCTCTGGACGCTCCCGCGCGGCGTCCTGGCCCGCACCGGCTCGCCCGTCGCCCTGCTCGCCCCCGCCCACCTGGCGGCCGAAGTGGCGCAGACCGTGCGCGGTGCGTACGGCACCGCCGCCGGCGTCGGCGCCCCCAGGAGCGACCCGGCCGACGCGTGGCTGAGCTGGCGCGAGGCCCGCCAGGCGCTGCGCGTCGCCGAGCACTTCCCCCGGTACGCCCCCATCGCCCGCTGGGAGGACCTGGGCGTGCACCGCCTGCTGGCCAGGCTGGGCCCGTCGGACCTGCGCGAGCTGGCCGCCGAGACCGCCGCGCTGAACGCCGAACTGGCCCAGACCGTGGAGGTCTACCTCGACCGGGGCGGCCACGTCCAAAAGAGCGCCGCCGAGCTCGGCATCCACCGCCAGACCCTCTACTACCGGCTGGGCAAGGCCGAACGCCTGACGCACAGGGACCTGTCGGACGGCGACGACCGGCTCGCCCTGCACCTGGGCCTGAAAGCCGCCAGGCTCACCGGGCCCTCCGGCTGAGGCTTGAGCCACAGGGTCCGCCGCCGCGCCGAGGCCGCCAGTCGGGCGCAGGGTGCCGCAGTACTCGGGCGAAGGCCGTCGTCGTGCTGAGGCCGTTGGTCAGGCGCAGGCCGCCTCGTAGACGCGGACGAGCTCCTGGCTGACGCGCTCCCAGGAGTAACGCGAGCGCGCCCGGTCGGCGCCCGCGTAGCCGAGCGCGGTCCGCAGGGTCGGGTCCCACAGCAGCTCGCGCGCCAGCCGCGCGGTGGCCGCGGGACGGTCGGGCGGCACCAGCAGGCCGGTGACGCCGTCGATGACGGAGTCGAGGTGCGCGCCGACGGCGGAGGCGATCACCGGCACGCCGCAGGCCATCGCCTCCAGCGCGACGATCCCTGTCACGGCCTCGCGCGGCACCGACACCACGGCGTCCGCGCTGCGCATCAGCTTCGGCACCGCGGCCCGCTTGACCTGGCCGAGCAGCGTCACGCGGTCGGCCACGCCGAGCTGTTCGGCCAGGGTGCGCAGGCGGCGCGCGTCACGGTCGTCCTCCAGGTAGTCGGGCTCGGGGCCGCCCGCGATGATCAGTTCGACGTCGCCGAGCCCCTGCAGCGCCCGCACGATGGTGTGCGCGCCGCGGTCGGCGGTCAGCGGGCCGACGTGCAGCAGGCGCTTGCGGCTGCCGCGCGTGGCGATCGCGCCCCGGCGCTGGAACTTCTCGGTGTCGACGCCGTACGGCACGATGGCGATGTTGCCGCGCGGGACGCCGAGCCGGATCAGCGCCGACTCCTCGTCGCCCGAGCCCGCGATGACCGCGTTGGCCCGGCGCCCGAGCGCCCGCTCCAGGTCCTGGTGTGAGACGTCGAAGGTGTGGAAGGTCTGCGTGACGGGCACGCCCAGGTCCTTGGCGCCCGCCACGGAGGCGAGGCCGGAAGTCCACGAGTGGGCGTGGATCACGTCGGGCCGCTCCTGGGTCCAGCGCCGCGACAGGTGCTCGCCGACCTCGTTCAGGTACGGCGCGACGTCGTCCGCCGCCAACTCCTGGGCCGGGCCCACGTCGATCTGCTCGAGCGTGACTCCCGGGGCCACCCGCGTCTTGGGTTTGCCCTCGGCGTTGTCACGGCGGGAGTAGATGGTGACGTGGTGCTCGCGCCCCAGCTCGCGGGCGACGGAAAGGATGTGATGGTGCCGGTTTCCCCCGGCGGAAGCGACAATCGCGATATTCATGGCACACCTCAGCGTGATAAGCGCGTTACAAGGTGTGCCTGCGTCTTAGGCACGTTTGTCTACAGTCCCGACGATACCCAGATTTGAGCCGCTCGCAAACCCCTGCAGATTAGACACCTCGCAGGGCGAAAACCACGATCTCATCCCAAACCTGGCCGCCCGAGAACGCGTGCCGGTCCGCCTCCACGGCCTTGACCACGGTGGACGGCGACTGGCCCGCGCAGCGGCCGAGCACGTCGGCCAGCCGCTCCTCCCCGTACGGCTCGCCCCGCTCGTTCCTGGAGGAGATCAGCCCCTCCGAATAGAGCACCAGCATCTCCCCGGACAAGACGGTCAGCGTCTCGACCTCCGTCTCCGCGTCGGGCGCGATGCCGAGCGGCACACCGCCGCCCGCGGCGAAGCGCACACCGCCGTCCGGCTGCAGCAGCACCGCCGGATGGTGGCCGGCCGAGGAGAGCGTGATCTCGCGCCCCCGTACGAACCCCGCCAGCGCCATCACGAACATGCCCGTGCCCTGCGCCACCAGCGCCTCGTTGACCTTGCGCATCACCAGGTCGGGATCGTGCTCCCACACGCTCAGCACGCGCAGCCCGCCGCGCACCAGCGCGCTGACCGAGGCCGCCTCCTCGCCCTTGCCGGCCGCTCCGCCGAGCGCGAAGCCCCACCCGCCCGAGATGGGGAACACGTCGTAGAACTCGGCCCCGACCGACGACCCCGGATGGTAGACGGCCGCCGCCTCATAACCGGGTATGTCGGGCAGGTTGCGCGGGGCGACGCTGGCCGACAGCGCGTCCGCCGCCCGCGAACGGCTCTGGAAGCTCGACTGGGCGCGTACCGCCAGCCCGAGCTGCAGCCCCACCTCCTGCATGACCGCGAGGTCGGCCAGCGTGAAGGGCGGCTTGTCGTGCGCGCGCACCAGCGTCAGCACGCCGTCGCACGAGCCGATCGGCACGCTCAGCAGCGAACCCGCGCCGATCACCGTCAGCAGCGGCCCGTCGGCGCAGAAACCCAGCAGCGTCTCGTCGTCGACCATCTCCCGCACCACGCCGGAGCCGCGCTCCAGCACCTGCGTCACCACCTGCCCCGACGCGGGCGGGGTGGTCTCGACCTGCCGGACGAGCTCGCCGACCGGCTGGTTCTTGGGCCCCACCACGACGGAGCGGTAGGGCAGCCCCGCCCGCACCATGTCCGCGATCACCCAGTCGGCCCACTCGGCCGCCAGCAGCCGCGTCGCCCGCGGCAGCACCACGGGCCGCAGCAGCGACTCCTCATCCAGCAGCAGCGTGGCCATCTTGCTCAGCAGGTCCTGGCGTCTGGCCGCGGCCAGCAGCAGGGCGCCGTCGGACTGCTCGGGCCGCCGCGCGCCCGGCTCGGGCAACTGAACCTCGGTGGGCAGCGCCACGACCGCCACCATCTGCTGGGGCTCGCCCGGCATCGTCAGCCTGGTCATCGCGAGCTGGACCGTGTGCGTCCGTCCCTGATGTGCCAGCCGCGTCTCGAACGCCGACGGCTGCCCCGTCTGCAGCACCGCCGTCAGATGCGAGCGGAACGCCGCCCGCCGCGAGACGTCCACCAGCAGCGGGAACGACCGGCCGACCAGGTAGCCGTCCGGGCTGCCCAGCATCCGCGAGGTCTCGGGGTTGATGCGCCTGACCACACCGCCCCCGTCGAGCACGACGACCGGCACGGGGAAGCTCCTGAACACCTGGCGCAGCAGCTTCAGCTCCCGCTGCCCGCCGTCCTTCTTGCCCGCCGCCCGCTTCGGCGCCTTGCGCAGCTCCTCGCGCGCCTCGGCCAGCAGCTCGGCCGCGGTGTCGAGCTCGGCGAGCGCGGCGTCGAGCGTGGGCGCGAGGTCGGAAGGGTAGGCCGTCCTCGCATCACGCAACGAGGCGACGCGCCCGGCCAGCGCGTCCAGCGCGTGTTCGAGGTCCGGCATGGTCATCCTCTGACGCTACGCTACCTCGGATATTGGTAGCCATATCGGGTAGAGGCTTGTTGCTATGGAATCGACCGCGATGATCACTCCGGGTCTGGCGCGAGACCTGGCGGCGCTGGGGCGGCTGGGCGAGGACACTTCCACGGAACGGGTGCTGCGCGGCCTGACCACCGCACTGGCCGCGGGCGTACCAGGCTGCTCAGGAGCCTCGGCGGAACACTGGCGTGACAACCGCGTCCTGGTCTCCGGCTCTCATAGCGAGCTCATCATGCTCGTCGAAGGCGAACGCGAGATCGGCGAGGGTCCGTCCATCGAGGCCAGGCGCAGCGGTGGCCGGACCACCGTGACAGATGTGCTCAAAGAGAGTCGCTGGCCCCGCTACGACGCGCTGGCCACCCGCTGGGGCGTGCGCTCCGTCCTGGTCCTGCCCATCGACGTCGCCCCCGCCCAGCTCCTGGTCGGCCTCTATTCGGTGCGCCCGGGCTCCTTCTCCCCGCAGGGCGTGCACTCCCTGGCCGACATGCTGACCGAGCAGGTGGCCGTGGCCATGGACAACATGTCGGAGTTCGAGGAGGTGCGCACCGACGCCGCCCAGCTCCAGGAGGCCCTGGCAGGACGGTCGGTGATCGACCAGGCCAAGGGCATCATCATGCAGACCAGCGGATGCGGCCCCGAACAGGCGTTCGAGGAGCTGCGGAAGATCTCCCAGCACCATCAGGTCAAGGTGGCCGATCTGGCCAGGCTGCTGGTCGACGAACACCAGCGCAAGTCGAAGCGCTGAACGGCCGCTCACCCAATGGCGGCCAGCGCGTCGTCGAGGGTGTCGTAGAGCGGCAGGCGCTGGGCCAGCCCCGTGATCCACATCACCTTCGACTTGGAGTATTCAACCCCGATCAGCGCGAACCTGGTATCCGACGCCAGACTCGTCTGCCAGTGGTGGACGATCAGCCCGAGCGCGCGCGAGTCCATGAACGTCACCCCGGACAGGTCCAGAATCAAATTCGAACCCGCCATCGCCAGGTAATCGGCGAACTGCTCGCGTGTCGTGGCGTCGAGCACGCCGTCGACTTTGATCACCGTGATCTCGTCCACGGTCGACGACGTGAGGCTCAGGGCCGGCACAGGCCCCTCGCCGTTCTCCGGCATTGTCACGCAGCAACCCTACTGTCACCACGGGAGGGTGGAATACTTCCGGCGGCATGGGGGACACTGGATCCGAGGTCCAGCAGAGGGCTTTCGTCTCGAGACTAGAGCGAGGCGTGCCTCTGCCTGGGCTTTTTCCTTTGGGGGAGGCCGCCTGCGATCCATATGAGGAGCAGCGATGGCTGTGCAGGAATACGTCCTCGAGGAGATGACGGCTGAAGATCTCCTGGCCGAGATGGTCAGGGAGGACACCCCCGACAGTCATAGGGAGCGGCTGCGGGAACGCATCGTCGAGATGCACCGGCCGCTCGCCATGGAGATCGCCAGGCGCTACCGCTACCGCGGCGAACCGTTGGAGGATCTCCTCCAGGCCGCGTATGTTGGCCTGATGAAGGCCGTCAACGGCTTCGACCCGACTCTCGGCCACGCGTTCAGGGGCTACGCCGTGGTGACGATGACCGGGGAGGTCAAGCGGCACTTCCGCGACCGCACCTGGGCCATCCGGGTGCCCCGCCTCTACCAGGAACGCCGCTCCGAGCTCAACCGGCTCGTCGCCGATCTCAGCCAGGACCTCGGCAGGTCCCCGACCGTGGCCGAACTGGCCGCCAAGATGAACATCACCGAGGAGGACGTCCTGCTCACGCTCGACGCCTCCGCCGCCTACAGCACCCTCTCACTCGACGCGCCGCTCGGCACCGACGACGACGCCGCCTCGCTCGGCGACGTCATCCCCGAGGACGACGACACGCTGAGCACCATGGTCGACAGGGAAGCCGTCAAGCCGCTCATCGACGCGCTGCCCTCCAGAGAGAAGCACATCCTGCTGCTGCGCTTCTTCGGCAACATGACACAGGCCGAGATCGCGGCCGAGTTCGGCATCTCCCAGATGCACGTCTCCCGCATTCTCCGCAAGGTTCTCGACCAGCTCCGCTCCGAGCTGGTCGGCTGAGTAGGGCGGGCGCCGGGTGGACGAGGACGCCGAGCCTCAGACGGGCTTCACGAGCCCGCCACCCGGCGCGCCCGTGAAACGGCTCCGTTTCCGACTGCCGGATCTGCCGCAGGTCCGGCAGTTCGCTGAGGACGAAGCCCGCGCCTCCGGCATCCCGGACGAATCCATCGGCGACTTCGTCATCGCCGTCAACGAGGTGGCCACCAACGCCGTCACCCACGGGGCCGACCACGCCTACCTGCGCACCTGGACCGTCAACGGCGACCTGGTCATCGAGGTGCACGACGATGGCACCTGGAAGCCCGGTCCCCGGCCCGGGGCCGTGGGCGGGATGGGATTGTGGGTGGCCCGGCTGCTGTCGTCCGACCTGACGTTGCGGGCCGGGAGCGGCGGCAGCACCGTGATCATGCGTTTCCCCGGCAAAGAGTAGGGCCCTGCGGGCTGCGGCGAAGGGCGGGGAGATCTCCCCGCCCTTCGCCCGCTTGTTCTTCCGCCTAACGGCGGGCCCGGCTGCGCCAGTTGCCGTAACCGGTGCGGATGCCGGCCTTGCCGACGCCCGCCTGGTGCAGAGCCAGCAGGGTCAACCCCAGCAGCACGAACGTCATGCCGGAGAACCCGCCCGGAATCCTCGCGCCGACCAGGTCGAGCAGGAATCCCAGCCCGAAGACGATCGCCGCCACTACTGCGAGCATGTCACCTTCACCTCATTCCCTGGGGGTGGGCGTTGGAAAGGGCCAGGAGCCGCTCCAGCACGCCCCTGTAGTCGCGCAGGGCCAGGCGGAGTTGCTCGGTGTCGGCCGTCTCGGGGTCCTTCCAGCGTTCGCGCAGAGCGTTCGTGCGGCTGTTCAGGCTGCTGGTCAGCGACTCCACCACCTCGCCCACCAGGCCGTCGGCCCGCTGCACCGCCTCGGTGGGGTCGTCGACGAACGACGTCTGCAGTTCGCGCCAGCGGGCCTGCACCTGGGCGGGGTCCTGATCGAACAGGACGACGTCGGCCGGGGCGGCGTGCGCGGGAACCTCATCGGCGGGCGCCTGCGCCACCGACGCGGACCCTGACTCTGCCTCTTTGCCCTCTGGCCCTGGCCCTGGCTCTGGTTCCGGCTCTGGTTCTGGTTCGGCCAGCATGTCGCCGCCGGTCCCGGCATAGGGGTCGCGGTAGGCGGCGTCATCGGGGTCACGCGACGGCGTCGTCCTCAGCTCATCGCTGCTCATATCGTCTCACCGTCCTCGCGTCGTCTCGTGCAGCAGCTCCTCGAACAGCGCGCGGTAGTGCACCATGGCCTGCCGGAGATCCTCCGTGGAGGCATCCTTCCTGGCCGCCCGCCCGCTGATCTCATGCGCCGCCCTGTAGTGATCGAGGGTCGCCCCGTGCCCCACCGACAGGTCGGACACCCGTTGCCGGAAGTCCTCGGTGGGATAGCCCCGCTCCGCCATGACGGCCGTGACCAACTGGTCGGCCTCCGTCACCGCGAACCCGGGCGCGTCCACGAAGCGCTCCTGCACCTCGGCCCACCGATTGGCATACGTGTCGCGGGACTCCTCGGAAAGGGGCCGGATGTCGAGCTCCGCGTGCCGCTGCTCGCGGCTCAGCAGTTCCTGCTCCGCCTCACGGCGGTTGTCGCTCTGCGCGACTATGCGTTCGTACTCCGGGCCGAAACGTTCGCGGAGATGGGTGCGACGTCTCTGTTGCCGCAGCACGAAATAGCCCACTGCGGCGAGCGCCACCACCGCGACCACGACGACGGCCACCCATACGAAGGTGGTCATGATGTTCGCCTCCGGTCTCTGTGCTGAGACCGCGACTGCCCTGGAAAAGGGCGGTTAAAACGTAGGCCTATCCGCTCTCGAGGCCCTTCCTGGCCGCGGCCAGCACGGTTGCGACGTGTGAGCCGGCAGAGGCTGCCGGGACCTCACTGAACCCTTCCACGGCGTCGTACCGCACATCCAGCCCCGCGTCGACCAACCGCTGCGCCCACCGCAGAGCCGTGTTCAACCTCTCGGCCGCGGGCGGCTTCCCCTGCGCTGCCGCCGACAAATTCCGCAGATTGGTCGCCGGCCCGGACTGGGCGTGCACCCGAGCCAGCTTCCACGGCACGGCCCCGCTGTGGTCGAGCATCGGCTTGGCCAGCCCCGCGGCCCGCTTGGCCTGCAGCACCCCCGACTCGCTGACCCCGAAATGAGCCGCCAGCTCCTGCACGCTCATCCCTTCCGCGACGAGCCCGGCCAACTCTTTGCGATCAATGCTCGGCTTCCGCCCCACCCACGACCTCCGCTCCGGCTTTCCGTGTGCGTGTGCACCCCCGATGTGCGCTAAGGTTATGACGTCCCGCCCCGCAGGGGGCGGCCGACACAACCGGGACGTAGCGCAGCTTGGTAGCGCACTTGACTGGGGGTCAAGGGGTCGCAGGTTCAAATCCTGTCGTCCCGACAGGTCAGAAGGGGTGCCAGAGGTTCTCTGGTGCCCCTTTTTGATCTTTGGGAGCCACTGCTTTACCCGGCTCGCGACTTGAAGATCTTGTCCATGACCACCGCGCCTTCTCCACCACCCGCAGCAGCAGCGCGTCCTTGCGCTTGGCGGGCAGAGCGCCGATCCAGTCGGCCAGGGCCCGCTGCGGTGCGCCGAGCGAACCCAGCCGCGACGGGACGGGGGGCTCCAGTTCGTCCTCCTCCTCGTCAAGCTCCCATGTCCCGTACGCCGACAGCGAGCTTTCGACGCCGGCAAGGGGAGACTCTCGGTCCGCCTCGTTCGGAACAACAGGGATTGCTAGACCCATGATCGCGCCACGATGATGGGGGCCGGCCGACACCTCATGGAGGAGCGACATGCTGACCGTGATCGGCGCGGGGTTCCCGCGCACCGGTACGACTTCGATGAAGGCGGCACTGGAACGGCTGGGGTTCGGGCCCTGCCACCACAACTTCGACGTCGGGTCCGACTCCGACCTCGCCCGGCGGTGGGCGCCCCTGGCCAACCATGACACGGTCCCGGAGTGGGAGCACGTGTTCGAGGGATTCCGTTCCGCTGTGGACTGGCCGGCTTCGTTCTTCTGGCGCGAGCTGGCGGCCAGGTACCCGGAGGCCAAGGTGGTCCTTACGGTACGTGACCCGTACGCCTGGTTCGCGAGCATGAGGACGCTCATCACCAACGGCCCGCCACGGTTACAGGCCGAGAAAGTGGCACCGGAGGCAGCCGGTCTGATGGAGAACATGAAGACCACCCGTCCGCTGCTCGAGCGCATGATACGCGAGGGGCTGGGCAGCGATCGGCCCTACGGCGAGGTCCCCGACGAGCAGGAGTCCATCGTGGCATTCGAGCAGCACACGGCCATGGTGAAGGAGAGCCTGCCGCCTGAGCGGCTGCTGGTGTTCGACGTGCGGGACGGGTGGGAGCCGCTCTGCCGTTTCCTGGGGGTGGACGTCCCTGCCGGGGAGCCGTTCCCGCACCTGAACGACAGCCAGACGATGCAGCAGTCAATCGACAGGCTGATACACGGGGAGAACATCGGACTTCCGTTCCACCCCGCGGGCTGAACACCGGCTCAGCCGACCCCGCCGAGGCGCGGACGCTGAACCAGCGTCCGCTGTCCCCGCGCAACCGCACGACGGCGGGACCGGGCTTCCCGCTCGAGGGCGACGGTGTCCCTCTCGAAACACGGTTACATGCTGTGAGCTGGGGTTCTGCTACGTGATCAGAGCCGAAGGGCAAGGGAACCGAAGGGCATCGATCTGGGGCTGAGCCGGCAGCCGATCGGCTGACGACGCCCGGCCGGCCGCCGAGCCGGTACGAGGCCTCGGCGGCGAGCGCACGCGCCCCCGGTTCGATCCTGACAGCCGGGGGTGCGTGCGTTTTACCGGGTCACGCGTAGAGGAAGTAGTAGCCGTACCGGGGCTCCCATACGCATCTATAGTCGTCCCACCAGTTCTGGGTGATGCCGGAGGTTCCGATCCGCTCGCACTCCGATTGGTCTCTGAAGATACCGGCCAGTCTGGTGGTGCTGTCGGCATGCGCCGGGGCGGCGCCGATCGTCAGCGACACTCCGAGGACCATGACGGCCGAGACGAGAACAGCGCGTACCTTTCGCATTCATCCTCCTGAGGCTGGGGAGATCATGATGCTGGACAGTAGCACTCAACACTCGCCACGAAAATTGTCAGAGCCGAATCGGTCGTGGAAGGAGCTGAAACTTCCATCGGCGTTATCGCGGAGCTGTGCAGGTTTCAACGACGTTTACCGTCGGTAAGTCTGCTGTCACTTCCTGGGGTCGCTTTTCCTGGCGGCCTGTGCATGCCATGGATGATCTGAGCCTGTCGTCGCTATATCTGCCCATAAAGTACGTTTTATGCTTCTTTTCCGGGTCGGTTAGCGCGATGCGGCGTCACCTTTGACCATTGTTACTTGCGTGCCATATCGTCTCCCCGTCCATATCGATGTGAGCCACGGCACTCGAGCGGGACGTTCGTTCTCGCAGGCGCCACGGTTGGCGTGCTGGTCGCGGCTGCCCCGCCGTCGCAGGAGACACGGACGGCCACCGGGGAAGCGGCGATCATCCGACTGACCGGAGTCGCACCATGCAAGCTCGAACCCGCACGGCCATGCTCGTCGGCGTGGTGATGACCGTGCTGGCCGCCGTCGGTGTGCCGACATCCTTCGCGCCGCCGGCCCACGCCGTGCAGGCGATCACCGACATCGCTTACGCGCCCGCACAACCGGCCGGTAGCAGGGGGCATCTCTTAGACCTCTACCAGCCGTCCACCGGCATCGCGCCCCGGCCGTTGCTGATCTACCACAAGGGCTCGGCGTGGACGAGTGACGACGGCAAGGCCGGCGCGGACGCGATCGCGGCCATCTTCAACCCGCTGGGCTTCGCCGTGGCCGGCGTCAGCGTCCGGTCCAGCGCCCAAGCCGTCTTCCCGGCCCAGGTGCACGACATCAAGGCGGCCATCCGCTGGCTGCGCGCGAACGCCGCCACGTACAACCTCGACCCCAATCGTTTCGCGATCATGGGCGACTCCTCCGGCGGCTGGCTGACGGAGATGGCGACCCTGTCCGGCGGCGTGGCGGCGCTGGAGGGCACCGTCGGCACGACCGGCGTCTCCAGCGCCGTGCAGGTGGGGATCGCCTTCTTCAGCCCGACCGACTTCCTGCAGATGAACGCGCAGAACCTGCCGACCGGCGGGCTGGACCACAACTCTCCCGCCTCCCCGGAATCCCTCCTGGTCGGCTGCCCGATCCAGACGTGCCCGGCCACGGTGGCCCAGGCCAATCCGATGACGTACGTCGACGCCAACGACCCGCCGCTGATGTTCCTGCACGGCCAGGCCGACTTCCTGGTGCCGCACGGGCAGAGCGTCCTGCTCTACAACAGGATCAAGGCTCAGTGCGGTGATGCCACGTTCGTCTCGGTGCCCGCCGCGGACCACATGATGGTCCAGGTCATGGACCCCGCCCACTACGGCTTGCAGACCGTCAGCACCACCACCGACTGCGGCGAGAGCGTCGGCACAGGCACGCTGAACCCCACCTGGGCCAACTTCGCGACCTTCCTGCGCGGCGGGCTCAAGATGGGCACGTCCTGCGAGGTCGCCTATACCCCCGGCGTCTGGGAGGGCGCCTTCAACGGCAGCGTGACCATCAGGAACACCGGCACGACCCCCATCGACGGCTGGACCGTGACCTGGGCCTGGTCGGGCAACCAGCAGATCACGACCGCCTGGAACGCCACGGTGGTCCAGACCGGCACCCAGGTGACCGCCCGCGACGCCACCCACAACCGTTACATCGGCCCCGGCTCCAGCCAGAACTTCGGCTTCTCGGCGACCGCCACCGGGACGAACGCCATGCCTGCCGAGTTCAAGCTCAACAACACCGTCTGCACCAGAGCCTGAGCCGACGTGCGCCGGGCCTGAGTCGAATGGCGAGGCCCGGCGCCGTTCTTCCGTCATCCGCATTGCATTCGGAAATACCGTGACGTGGAGCGGAAGGGCGCATTCCCAGAATTAAACACGTTCCGTTCGGCTGTGCTCACGGAATGTCGCTGACCATGATCTTGCCTTATTCGATGAGCCGACCCTATCCTTGCCTCTGGCGGCACGCCGGTCTATTTCCCGGTTCTTTCTTCGACCGGCCGGAGTACGCATATTCCGGGACCCAAGCGTATCGGATAAGCCGCCTTTCTCTGCCCGAGGGCCGTTGTCCGGATCGTTGATGAGTTAGGGACGTGTGCGTACACCCGACATGTCCGTCAGGAGCCTCGGCGTCTATGCGCCTGACAGTGTGAGCGTCGAGCAGGCGGTTCGTGAGGGCTGGTACCCGATCCCCGGCCTCCTCTTGATTGCGCTTCTTGATCGGGCTGAGCGCCGTGCGGCAATGACGTCCGGGGCTCGAACCCGGAACCTACGGATCAAACGTCCGATCGCCGCGCGCTGATTCAGGATGGGGAAGCAAAGCGGTCTCCTGGTGTCTCCTCAGCGCTTCGCTGCGGTGGTGGCGAGGAGGGTTTGCGCCTGTTCGCGGGCGTGGCTGATGGGGTCGGGGAAGATGTTCAGGCCGTGGGCGACGAGCGCCCCTTCGTGAAGCAGCATGAGCGTCCGGCCCAGATGGGCGGCCCCGTCCGGGGTGATTTCTTCGGCGAGGCCGGTGAACAGGGCGAGCATCCACTGCTTCTGCCCGATGATGATCGGGTAGGCCGGGTGGGACGGATCGCTGATCTCGGCGTGGGCGTTGACCATGCTGCACCCCTTGGAGCTGTTCTCCTCCGACCATGCGCGTGAGGCGTCGAAGACGGCAAGGACGCGCGCTGATGCAACCGGCGGTGCGGCGTCGAGGTGCTGGGCGAGGAAGGCCCGCCAGCGTTCGTCGCGATCCGCGAGGTACTCCACGACGATCTGTTCCTTGGCGCCGAACCGGTCGTAGAGGGTTTTCTTGGTCACCCCGGCCTCGGCGGCGATCAGGTCCACGCCGACGGCATGGATGCCGTGCTCGTAGAAGAGCCTCGCGGCGGCTTCCAGGACGCGCAGCGCGCCAGGCGTCATCGTGATCCGTCGCGGCTTCTCCGCAGTCCCCATAGCCCAACAGTATACCGATCTGTATAGTGAGCCGCGATGAGTATACCGATCTGTATATTGGAGGTGAGAGGTGAACTTCCTCCTCTCGATCGCCTTCGTCCTCTGCTGGAGTTCCGGGTTCATCGGGGCCAAGCTCGGTGCCGGGAGCGCGTCCGCGGTCACGATCCTGATGTGGCGGTTCCTGCCGCTGGCCGTCATCCTGATCGCCTTTGCCGCCGCCGCGAGAACGTCGTGGCGGGGCCTCACGGCGCGGGACGTGGCCCGGCACGCCATCATCGGCGTGCTGTCGCAGAGCGGCTACCTGCTCACCGTCTACTACGCGATCCAACTCGGGGTCTCCAGCGGCACCACAGCTCTGATCGACGGCGTGCAGCCCCTCGTCGCCGGGGCACTGGCCGGGCCGTTGTTGCGTCATCACGTCTCACGCAAACAGTGGCTCGGCCTGTGCCTGGGGGTGAGCGGCGTCGCCGTCGTCACCATGGCCGACGCCGCGGCCGGCGCCGGCGTGGCCTGGTGGGCCTATCTCATACCGTTCCTCGGCATGTTCTCACTGGTAGCGGCCACGTTCCTGGAAAGCCGCTCCCGCACGCGGGTCGCGCCCGCGGTGTCGATGACCGTCCACTGCGCCACCAGTGCCGTCATCTTCACCGCGCTCGCCGTGAGCGCCGGAGCCGCGAAGCCGCCCCCAGAGCTCTCCTTCTGGGCCGCGATCACCTGGCTCATAGCCTTGTCCACCTTCGGCGGGTACGGGCTGTACTGGCTGATCCTGAGGCGCTCCGGAGTCACCAAGGTCAACACGCTCATGTTCCTGATGGCCCCGGTCACGGCAGTGTGGGGAGCCCTCATGTTCGGCGAGCCGTTCGGTGCGCAGACCGCTCTCGGCCTGACCGTCTGCCTCGCGGCGGTCGTCATCGTCTATCGCGGCGACACCTCATCCACCAAGGTGTGCGCGCGGGCCGGGTAGCGTGCCGCCTCAGACCGTCACCCGGTCGCCTGCCCGCGCTTTGATCACGCCCTGGCCCCTGAGCAGGACGGCTCCTGCCACTGCGAGCCCAATCGTTATCAGCACGTACAAGACGCTGACGTTCACCGGCTTCACCGGCACGCTGCGAGAGGCCAAGTGGAAGCCCAAGTGCACGCCGACCGCCATCCACACTCCGCCGCTGCGCACCCGCGCCGCCCCGGCCGCGAAACCGATCCCAGTGGCCATGAGCGCATAGACCAACTTCTCCACGACGGTGCTCCCCGAGCCTTGGGAGAAGATGTGCAGGGAGCCGAACCCGGCCGACGTGATGATCAGGACGGTTCGTGTCGACAGTCGTTGCGAAAGGCTGTCGAAGACGTGGCCGCGCCAGAGCAGTTCTTCCGGGAAAGCCTGATTGAGCAGAAGCATGACGACACCCAGTGGCAATGCGGTCAGCACCATGGAGGCGTCGACCGGCATCCAGGTGGCCCCCATGGCCAGGGAGAGCCCCTGGGCGGCGAGTATCGGCAGCGCACCCGCGAGCACGCCGGGCAGGATGTGCCACGGTTTCTGCCAGCCCAGTGACGACCATGGCCGCCGGTCGAGGAATCGCCGGATCAGATAAACGAACAGCAGCGCGGCGAGCGTGATGCCGAGCATGCCGAGGGGTTCTCGTAGCGGATTCGTCGGGTCGAGGAACAGCGACGGGAGAGCGGCGCCGCCGAATGCCTGGGCGAACATGACGACCATGGCGAGGAGGACGGTCCAGAGAGTTTTCATGCTGGGAACAGTAAGAAGGCACGGGTGCGCCGCGCATCGAGCCAGAGATAGAACTCACCATGACCAACGTCATGATGACCTTCGGTGGATCACGAGGCGCCTGGCGGAATCGTAGGTTTGTCGTATGGCATGGCTACGTGACTCCGATCGACCCGTTCTCCTGAGCGTGGTGTTCTGGCTGACGCTCGGGGTCACGGTCGCGATCAACCTGATGTTGCCCTACCCCGTGCGGGACCGGGTTCTGTTCTTCGCCGACGTCGCGTTGCTGTGCGGGTTGTGGCTGGTGTTGCCGTGGCGGTCCGGGCAAGGCCGTCTCCTGGTGACTCCCGCCTTCCTGGCGGGCACCTTCGTGCTGGGGCTGGTTGGGGCGATAGGCACACAGGTGCCTCTGATGCTCCTGGGCGTGGCCAACCTCGCCCTGGTGTACGGCATGCGGACTGCTGCCGCCATCCTCGCCGCGTTCGGTGTGAGCCTTGTCGCCGTACCTCTTCTGTTCTACGGCAGGACGATCGTCCAGGCGCTGGCCGATTTGACAATGACCGCGGTGCTGGCCGCCTTCTCCATGGGCATGGCGTCGGCGGTGTTACGGGCCCGGCAACTCGCCGAGCGGGTGCGGGAGCTGACCGTCGCCGAGGAGCGCGCCAGGATCGCGGCGGAGATGCACGACTCGGTCGGCCACCACCTGACCGTGATCAAAGTAGGGTTGGAGAACGCCGAGCGTTTCCGCGACCGCCGTCCGGAGGCGGCCTGGGAAGAGGTGCGGCAGGCCAAGGATCTCACCCAGGCGGCGCTGGCCGACGCCCGCCGGTGGGTGCGCGCGCTGCGCCCGCTGGCGCTCAACGGCGATCTGGGCAGTGCCGCGCTCCAGAAACTGGCCGACTCCTTCTCCGGCACGGGTGTCACGGTGGCCTTCGAGGTGGAGGGGACGGAACGCCCGTTGGAACCCGATACCGAGCTCGTGCTCTACCGGGTGCTGCAGGAGGGGCTCACCAATGCCGTACGGCATGCGGAGGCCAAGACCGTGCGCGGCACGCTGACGTTCGAGAAGGGGAGGATCGTGCTCGTGGTCGCCGACGACGGCAAGGGATTTGGCCATGGCCATGGGTTCGGCCTGAGCTCGCTGAGCGACCGGGTCAAGGCGCTTGGCGGCACGCTCATCAGCGGCAACCTGGCCGTGGGCTTCGAGCTGCGCGCGGAGTTGCCGTCGTGAGGGCGGTCCGGGTGCTGCTGGTCGACGACCAGGAGCTGATGCGGCAGGGGCTGCGGAAGCTGCTGGAGATCGAAGAAGGCGTCGAGGTCGTGGGCGAGGCCGCCGACGGGGTGGCGGCGCTGGAGTCGATCGGCGAGGTCCGTCCCGATGTGGCGCTCGTGGACGCCAGGATGCCGCGGATGGACGGTGTGGAGCTGATCACCCGATTGTCGGCCGAGCATCCGGGGGTGGCGGCGATCGTGCTCAGCACGTTCGACGAGGACGACTACATCTTCGGGGCGCTGCGCGGCGGCGCTGTCGGCTACCTGCTCAAGGACTGCTCACCCGACGAACTGGTCGCGGCCATCCTGCGCGCCGGTCGCGGCGAGACCGTGCTGAGCAGCCCGGTCGCCGCCCGGCTTGTCGCCAACCTGCGCCAGACGCCGGCGCGCGGCGCGTTCTCCGGCCAGGAACTGCTGTCGGGCAGAGAGCTCGAAGTGGCGCGGATGGTGGCTGCCGGGGCCGCCAACCGGGAGATCGCCGCCCGGCTGCACATCACCGAGGGGACGGTGAAGAACCACGTCTCAAGCGTGCTGCGTAAGCTGGGCCTGCGCGATCGCACCCAGCTCGCCCTGCGCCTGACGGACCGGCGGGCCTGACTTCACGCAGGGCGTGACGCCGTCCCGACGCTCAGGACGCGGCCAGGATTCTTTCGCACAGGTGAACCCCGCAAGTGCGGGCTGCGTATCTCCGGCCACAGGACGGCGTGACTGTACGTGTGGGAGGATCTGCCCTCGATGGGTCCGTGCTCGGCGGTGAGGTGACGCGGCCCGGTGCGTAGCGGGGATCGTATGTCGGCTGCTGTCCGCGCCGTGGTGTGCGCCGGGGCGTTCTGGCACGATGGCGGGGTGCGTGCCGGTGGTCCCGTCATCCGAGCGCTGCGTGCGGCGGCGTTCACGGCCGCCTGCGTTCTGGCCTCCGCCGTCCTGCACGTGCTGGTGGGCGGTTCTCCGATCAGGCTGGGCGCGCTGCCGGTGGCGGTGGCCGCGATCGGGGCGGGCGCGTACGCGCTGGGCGGTCGCCGGCGGGGCCGGCCGGAGTTGCTGGCGGCGTGTCTGGCCGCGCAGTACGTCCTGCACCGGCTCTTCACCGACCCGGCCCCCGCCGTCGGCCCGCCGTACGGGCACGAACACGGCACGGGGCCGGGCATGGCGGCCATCCATCTGGCCGTGGCGATGTGTTCGAGCTGGTGGCTGGCGCGCGGCGAGGTGGCGCTGGCGATGCTGCTCCACCTGAACGCCGCGCGGACGGCCGGGCTGCGGGCCCTGTTCGCCGCCGTGGTCACCGTTCTGACTCCGGTCGATGCCGCCGGGCGTCCCCGCGTCGTGCCCGTCAGGCGGGAGCGGACCTGCCTGGTCGCGGCCCTGTTGGCTCCGGTCATGACCCGCCGTGGCCCGCCCGTCCTTGCCTCGGCCCGCGCCTGAGGTGTCCCGCGGGCCCAGCGTCACGACATCGTCCCTGACAACAATCTTCGGAGTCATCCATGAACGCGCTCGCGCGCTCTGTTCGCCGTGTCCTCGCCGCGACCGCCGGCGCCGCCCTCGTCCTGCTGCTGACCTCGCCGGCCGCCCTGGCCCACGATCGTCTCAAGGCCAGTTCGCCCGCCGACAACGCCAAGGTGAAGCAGGTGGAGACGATCGAGCTGGAGTTCACCTCGAACATGAGGCTGCCCACCATCGTGCTCGACGGCCCGGACGGCAAGCCGGTCCCGCTCGACAAGCCGGACGTCGACGGCGCCAAGGTCTCCACCCGTCCCGTCGACGCCCTGCAGCCGGGCCGCTACCGGATCGCCTGGCGGGTCGTCTCGTCCGACGGCCACCCCATCCAGGGCGAGATCACCTTCACCGTGACCGATCCGCCCGCCGAGCCCACCCCCAGCCCGAGCGCGACCCCCTCGGAGACGAGCGCGCCTCCGTCGGCTCCGCCCTCCGAGCAGCCGCCCACCCAGGCGCCCGCGGCACCCGTCGCCGACAGCCAGAGCGGCGGCTCCGGCACGCCCGGATGGCTCTGGGCGGGCGTCGCCGTGCTGGTCGCCGGCGGGGCGGCCGTGTTGGTGGTCGGCCGCCGCAAAGGCGCCTCCACCAGCGAGTGATCACGAAACGACCGCCGACCTCAGTCGCGCGGCCGCCTGCCTGCGCAGTTGACGGGCGATGTGGTAGGCGTCGGCCCCGGTGCCCGGCATTGAGCCGGACAACAGCGAATACTGCCCCTGCACACCCATGACGGCCAGTCCTGGGTGTGTGGTGGACAGCCCGCCTCGGTGCCGGGGAATGCCGTCGGCGTCCAGGGCGCCGATGGGCCGGAGGTAGTCCATCGCCCAGCGGTAGCCGGTGGCCAGGATGACGCTGTCGACGTGCTCAGCAGGGCCGTCGGGCCAGTGCAGGCGTGCGGGTGGCCAGCGTGACCCGGGCGTGCCGGGCGAGTTCGACGGCGATCTGCACGGCGGAGTTCGCCGCGCCCACGACGACGACCCGCTGTCCCGCGAACGGCGCGGGGTTGCGGTAGTCGGCGGAATGCAGCACCGTCCCGGTGTAGCCGGCCAGGCCGGGCAGGTCGGGACGGTGCGGCTTGTCGAACGAGCCGCTGGCCGCGACCACGAACGGCGCCAGATGGCGGGCCCCGTCGTGCGTGTCCACGGCGAACCCCTCTTCTGCCGCCAGGACCGACGTCACCCGCGTTTGCGTGCGGATCTCGCAGTCCAGGCGGGCGGCGTAGGTCCGGAGGTAGTCGACGACCTCGTCACGGGCCGGATAGCGGTGCGGATCCCCCGGGAAGGGCAGGCCGGGCAGGGAGTTGATCCGCGCGGGAGTGAACAGGGTCAGGCTGTCGTAGTAGCGCGGCCACGACCCGACCGCTTCCTTGCCGGCTTCCAGGATCACGGGGCGGAAGCCGTGCTCGCGCAGCGCGTACGCCATGGCCAGGCCGGACTGGCCCCCGCCGATCACGATCACCGAGGCCAGCCGGCGACCGTGCGCCCTCAGCGCGTGCGGGCCTGCGGTGAGGTGGGTTCGCATCAGGTTCTCCCATCGGGTTCGTGAGATCACGCCGCTCAGCAGGGCGACCGAGGACGCCGATGCCGCGAAATGGAACACTGATGTACCCAAAATATCAATTGAGTTCTCTTTTGCGCCTCCGGTGTCAGCGGCGAAGGAACGCCAGGACCGCGAGGACCCGCCGGTTGTCGTCCTCGGTGAGAGCCAGGTCGAGCCGGTCGAAGATGTTGCGTACGTGGGCCTCGACGGTCTTGACGGTGACGTTCATCGTCTTGGCGATGGCCGTGTTCGTCCGGCCCTCGGCCATGAGGGCCAGGACCTGCCGCTCCCGATCGGTCAGCTCCTTGACGGGGTCGCGGGTACGCCGCCGCCGCATCAGGGCGTCGACCAGCGCGGGATCGACCACCAGCCCGCCCTCGCCGACCCGGCGGACGCCGGCCACCAGGTCGTCCAGCCGGCTGACGCGGTCCTTGAGCAGGTAACCCCGGCCCCCTCCGCCGGAGGCGGCGCCCATCTCGTCGAACAACTCGGCGGCGTAGTGCGTCTCGACGTACTGCGACAGGACGAGCACGCCGAGCTCCGGATGCCCGGCACGCAACTCGCGCGCGACCTCGATCCCCTCGGCGGTGTGGGTGGGCGGCATGCGAATGTCGACCACGACCACGTCGGGAGGGTCGCGCCGGACCAGGCTCGTCAGCCACGCGGCGTCGCAGGCCAGCCCGATGACGTCGAATCCGCGTTCGGTGAGCAGCCGGGCCAGTCCTTCACGGAACAGCAGCGAGTCGTCGGCGACCATCACCCGCATGCACTTCCGGCCTTCCATGAGCTGCCCTGACACAAGGTCAACTCTATGGTCCACACCGCCCCCCGGCGTGCGCGTCGCCCGAAGTAGGGATAACCCCATGGCCGTGCTTGCGGTCGCCCGGAACGATGGAATCATCCCGCGTGCCGCAACGAATGAGGATTTTCCTGATGAGAAAGAAGCTCAGCGCCCTGGCCGGGGCGCCGGCCCTCGCGCTCGCCCTCGTGGCCTGCGGCGCGACCGGCCTGCCCAGCGGCGGCGGTGGCGAGAGCGAAACGGGCGCTCAGGCGGAGGCTTCGACCGCCGACGTCCCCCAGGAAACCCCGACGACCGCGCCCCCGGCTGCTCCGCAGCAGCCCACCGAGACCGCTCAGACGTCTGCGCAGCAGCTCTCGCCTGGCCCGGTCGCCTCCCAGCAGTTCGACGTGCGCGGGAGCACGATGACCGTGGCCATCACCAAGCTCCAGCGGAGCGGCAAGGTCACCACCCTGAACTTCACCATCACCCACGAGAAGGGTGCGAGCTGGCGGATCAACAATGACATGGGCGAATCCCCGGTCGACAACACCGTGGGCGGCATCTCCCTGATCGACGCCGGCAACGCCAAGCGCTACCGGCCCGGCCGCACCGGCAACAACCGCTGCCTGTGCTCGGCCGTCAGCGGCGGCCTGGCCATCGAGCCAGGCAAGAGCTACAGCCTGTACGCCACCTTCGCCGCGCCGCCGCCGGACGTGACCAAGGTCAACATCGAGCTGCCGGTATTCGGAATCTTGAGCGATGTCCCGATTTCCTGAGCTGGGACGCGGTCTCGCGGCCGTGCTGACCCTGGCACTCGCCGTCGGCCAACCGGCACAGGCGACGCCTGCTCCGGACCCGGAGGGTGTCTTCCCCGTGGACACCATCAGGTTTCCCGTGGACACGATCAGGCTGACAGTGGAGTCGCTGGACGCCTCGGAGAGCGAGACCCGCGAGGACAAGACCGTCACCGTCACCCTGACCAGCGACGTGCTGTTCGCCCTGGACAAGGCCGACGTCACCGCGAAGGCCGAGGCCAGGCTGGCGGACGTGGCCGAGAAGATCGAGAAGGAGTCGGCGGGCGGGGTCATCAAGATCGTCGGCCACACGGACGACCAGGGCGAGAAGGCCTACAACCTGCGCCTGTCCAAGCGCCGCGCCGAGGCCGTGCGCGCCGTGCTGGCCGAACTGCTCGCGGGCAAGTCCGTCACGTTCGAGGCCACGGGGTACGGAGAGGACAAGCCCCGGGTGCCCAACCTGATCGACAACCGGCCCAGCGAGAAGAACCGGGCGCTCAACCGCCGGGTCGAGATCGTCTACAACGCGGGCTGACGGATTCCGGCCGGCGCCCTCAATGGGCGGGGAGCAGCGCCGTCACGCGGGTGCCCGCGCCCGCCAGGCTTTCGACGCGGAGCTCGCCGCCCACGGCGGCGGCCCGGTGAGAGAGCCCCCGCAGGCCGCCGCCGCAGGGGTCGGCGCCGCCGACGCCGTCGTCGCGTACGGTCAGGCTCAGCCGGTCGCCCGTGTCGCGCAGCTCGACCGCGATCCGCTCGGCGCGGGCGTGCTTGACGGCGTTGGTGACGGCCTCGGAGACGAGGAAGTAGGCGGTCTCCTCGATCCGGGGCGGCAACCGCCGCCCCGGCACCCCGGTCAGCTCGACGGGGACGGCGGACCGATCGGCCATCGACTCCAGCGCGGGACCGAGCCCGGCATCGCCAAGGATCGCCGGATAGATGCCGGCGGCCAGCTCGCGCAGCTCGCGAAGCGCGTCGTCAAGGTCCCTCACCGCGCGGTCCAGGGCGGCGCGCGCCTCGGGTGACGCGGCGAGTTGCGTCTGGGCCAGGCTCAGAGAAACGCCCAGGTTCACCAGGCGCTGCTGCACGCCGTCGTGCAGGTCGCGCTCCGCGCTGCGCCGCACCGCGTCCATCGCCTCGACGATCTCGGCCTTGGCCGTTGCGATGTCGTGCTCGAACCGCAGGTCGGCGGCCGGCGACCGGGGCGTGCGGGCGAGCCAGAGGAGCACCTCGACCGGCCACACCGCGACCGCGGGGAACAGCGCCGCGTACCCCGGCAGGGACGTCAACGCGCCCACCGTGAGGAGTTCGTGGCTCGCCCAGACGGCTAACCCGATCGCCAGGGTCACCATCGTGAGGGAAAGCGCCGTGCTCTGCCTGCGGAAGGCGACGACGAGACAGGCGAACAGCGCCAGCAGCAGGGTCGGGGCCAGGTCGGCGAGCGCGGCCGGCACGGGCTGGTCCACCCAGTCGAAGACGTGCGCCAGCCAGGTGAACCCGATGGCCACGGTCAGCCATCCGATGGCGGACCGTGGACGCCGCGCCCACACCGTCAGTCCCACGCCGACGTACGCCCAGCTCAGCCAGAGATGGCCGGGTATTTGGGAGAGCCCCCAGGTCATGTCCCGCGCAGCGCCGCCGGTCCACCCGGCCAGGCCGAGGTATCCCGCACTGGCCAGTGCGGCGAGAACGCCGACTGCGAGCTTCGTCCGGTGACCCAACGGTCGTTTCCCCCTCGATGGTTTCGCTCCGGGTGCCAATGAGAGCGAAATCCGCCGTAAAGAGAGGTAAAAAGGGTCAGCGTGAACGCCAAGCCACCGCGATCGGCACTCCGGCCAGGACACCGGCGACTCCGAAGACGGCGATGGCGGTCGCCGGATCGCTCTGTTCTGCGAGCACGCCGCCCAGCGCGATCCCGATGCCCTGGGCCGCGATGAGCCCCGAACCCGCCAGCCCGACCGCCTGACCACGCAGGTGATCGGGCACCGCCCTGACGAACTCGCCGTTCGCCGTGACCTGGTAGGCCGAGAAGAGGCCGATCAGCACCCACAGGACGATCGAGCCCACCAGGCCGGGCTGGAAGGCGGCCAACACCAGGGGCACGCTGGTGAGCACGGCCAGCGGGCCGAGCAGCGTCAGCCGCAGGGCGGGCGTGCAGAACCGGCCGAAGACCGTCACCCCGGCCACGGTTCCGAGCGGCGCCGCGGCCATCAGCAGGCCCGCCGCCGCGCTTCCCGCGCCGAGCCCGTCCGCGTACGGGACGGCCAGGGCCTGCGGCACGACGTAGAAACCGGCCAGCCAGGCCGCGCACACCAGCAGGCGGAGCCGTCTGTCGGCGGCGATCAGGCGCCCGGTCGCCAGGACGGAACGCGCCGGCGCGCCCTGCGGGCGTTCGGGGACGGGCCTGGCCGCGAGCCCCCAGCGGACGATCAGCGCGGCGACGACGAACGTGCCCGCGTCCACCAGCAGCGCCGTCGTGGGCTGGATGAACGCGACGGCGATCCCGCCGACGGTGAACCCGAGCACCCGGGTGAGCTGGGAGGCCATCTGCAACGCCGACAACCCGGTCACGTAACGGTCGTCGGCGAACACCTGCGGCAGCACCGAGCTGTAGGCGGCCCTGACCGGGGCTTCCAGCAGGTGAACGGCGAACAGCAGCGCGCACAGCACGCCGAACGGCATCGAGGGCAGCGCCATCAGAGCGGCGAGCACGGCCCTGGCCAGGTCGCAGCCGAACATGACCTCCCGGCGCGGGAAGCGGTCGGCCAGGCCGCCGAGCAGCGGGCCGCCGATCAGCGCGGGCACGAACGTGAGCGCGTAGGTGACGGCGGTGATCGCGGCCGACGACGTCCGCTCGTAGGCGATCACGGCCACGGCGACCCGGGCGAGTTGGTCGCCGACGTCCGAGAGAACGGTCGCCGACCAGATCGCACGGTACTCACGTGAGGAGAAGACCTGGCGGAACGTAGCTGTCTGTAGCACTCTGCGGGGCTTTCGGGGAATGAAGAGGCGGCCCGCCTCGGCGAGCCGCCGGAGCCTGTCAGCGGACAGGAAACGCTTATTGCCAGCTCCAGCCGCGCGTCATGGTGGTCACCCCCCTCGATCGACGGTCGTGACCATCCTCGGCGCGGGGGCGGACGATCACCAGAGGGTTAACCCTGAGGCCCCGCGGCGGCACGATCTTCGAGGAACCTCAGGGACTTGTCTCCCACGGAGTAGCACGTTTTGTGGTCAGGAGCATGCTGGGTCGTTGCTCGGCGGGAGTGGCAGCAGGCAGGTCAGTACGGTGGTCAGCGCTCGTTCGACAGCCTCGGCGTCGACCGCCTCGGGATCCGCCACATGCTCGTTGACCAGGCCGTTGGTCAGGCAGTGCAGGATGAGCGCGGCCTGGTCGAGATCGACGACGGGGCGCACACCGGTACGCTCGGCGACTTCGGCGATCGAGCGGGCGGCCCCTTCGCGCTGGTCGCGGCGCATCGGGGCAAGGATCCTCCTGGTGTCCTCGTCGCGGGCCGCGCGGGCCGCGAACTCCAGACCGAGGTGCCCGCGGCCGCCGTCTTCCACGACCCGCCGGGTGACCAGTGACACCACCCGGCCGATCATCGTAGGCAGGTCGTCGATGTCGCGGATCTCGTTCCGCACGGCGGCCATTTCCGTCTCGGCGCTGTCGCTGAGGATGGCGCCGAACAGTTCCTGCTTGCCGCCGAAATTCGAGTAGATGGCCCCCTTGGTGAAGCCGGCGCCGACCGCGATGTCCTCGATGCGGGCGTCGGCGTAGCCGTGTTCGGCGAACACCCGCCTCGCCTCGGCCAGTAGCCGGCGGCGCACCTCCGCGCGCAGCAGGCGCCGGTTCGGGTTTCTCTGCTGGTCGCCGTTCACGCCTCATACGATACCGAAAGTACTCAATACTTTCGGTATCGTACGACGTGGCTTGATCACCTTTCGGTATCGGAGGCACCTTTGACAACGGCGACAACAGCGACGACGTCCAGGCGAAGCGGTGCGCGCAAGAACTACATCGACTGGTTACGCAATCTGGGCATCCTGTTCCTGTTCCCGTATCACACGGCGCGGGTGTTCGACGAGGGCGCCTCGTTCTACGTGAAGGGCGAGGTGAACGCGTTCGCCACCGTGCTGGTGCAGCTGTCCTACTGGTTCATGCCGTTACTGTTCCTGCTGGCCGGCTCGGCCAGCTTCTACGCGCTCAAGCGCAGGTCGGCGGGACGCTACGTCAGCGAGCGGGTGTCCAGGCTGCTGGTGCCGCTGCTGTTCGGCGTGCTGGTCGTCGTGCCGCCGCAGGCGTACTACGCCATGCGGTTCCACCGGGGCTACGAGGGCTCCTACGCTGACTTCCTGTGGCGGTACTTCACCGACTTCTCCGACTGGTCGGAGTACGAGGGCGGGATCTCGCCGGCGCATCTGTGGTTCATTCTGTTCCTCTTCCTCATCTCCGCCGCCCTCGTACGGCCGATGCTGGCTCTGGCCAGGCGCGGGTACACGCCGGGCTGGCTGCGGCGGCCCTTGCCCGCGCTGCTGCCGGTCGTGCTGCTGACCGCGCTGTCGTACCTGCCTGAGGTGGGCGGGAAGAACATCTTCGTCTTCGCCGCCTACTTCATGCTGGGCTTTCTCATCGCCACCGACGACGCGATCATGGGCATGATCGAGCGGAGGCGCGCGCTGTTTCTGGCGCCGGCCATCTGCGGGGCCGCGGGGGTCCTTCTGCTCGGCGGCCAGGAGAGCCTGCCGGCCACAGCCGTGCGCGACCTCGCCTGCTGGACGGCGTTGCTGGCCATGCTCGGGTATGGCAGGCGGCACCTCAACGGCGGGTCGAAGGTGGTGGCGTACTGCAACGAGGCGGCCTTCCCCATGTACGTCCTGCACCAGACGTTCCTGGTCGCCGCAGGCTTCTACGTCCTGGAGCACGCCGACGCCGGGACCGTGCCGTACGTGCTGATCATGGTCGTGTCGTTCGCGCTGAGCCTGACCACCTACGAGGTCGTGCGGCGCTGGGGACCCACCAGATTCGCCCTTGGCCTTGGCCGCCGGAAGCCGCCCGCCGTCGTCGGGTCCGGCTCAGCAGGCGGCGCTGCCGGCCCGAGCTAGTACTTTCTTCGCACTCGGCGTTCGGATGTGATCGTCGTCGGGGTGGTTATCGGGTGGAAGATCCGGTTTCGGGTGATCTTCGGGGGGTGCGGTTCCGGGAAAGCTGGCCGCCAGGTGGGTTTTTGCTTGCTGCCGGAACCTGGGCGCCCTTGTTGATCGTTTAGCGGGCGGCGAACCAGCCACTTACACGACTCGACAGGGAGAACTGAAGCCGTGGTCTTCAAACGGATGCTGGGCGCGTTCGGTGTGGGCGCCCCCTCGGTGGACACCGTCCTGGCCACCCCTCGGACCCAGCCGGGCAGCATGCTGACCGGCGACGTACGACTCAAGGGCGGCGACTACGACGCCGACATCGAGCACATCACCCTCGGCCTGGTGGCCCGGGTGGAGATCGAGCACGGCGGCGGTGAGGGCGCCGGGGTCGGAGAGTTCTCGCGGGCGCAGGTCTCCGGGCCGTTCACGCTGCGGGCAGGTGAGGAACGTTCCATCCCCTTCCAGATCCCCGTGCCCTGGGAGACGCCGATCAGCGAGATCGGCGGCCAGCACCTGACCGGCATGGCCCTGGGCGTGCGCACCGAGCTGGCCATCGCCAAGGCGGTCGACAAGGGCGACCTGGACATGGTCGCCATCGAGCCGCTTGCCTCGCAGTTGCGCATCCTGCAGGCGTTCCTGCAGCTCGGCTTCCACTTCAAGTCCGCCGATCTGGAGACCGGCCACCTGTACGGGGTCCACCAGGACCTGCCGTTCTACCAGGAGATCGAGTTCTACCCGCCCTCCCACCACCACGGACTCGTGGGAGAGGTCGAGCTGACCTTCGTCGCCAGCCCGCACGGGCTCGAAGTGATCATCGAGGCCGACAAGCGGGCCAGCCGCTACTCCGGCGACGCCATCGGGCGCTTCACGATCAGCCACGACGACGCGATGCGTACCGACTGGCCGAGCGAGATCGACCGCTGGCTGACCGGGCTCACCCAGTACGGTCACGGCGGCTTCGGCCAACCCCAGCCCTACGGCTACGGCGGCCCGGGCCACTACGGCGACCAGCACGGCCACCCCGGACATTACGGCGACCACCACGGCCACCCCGGGCAATACGGCGACCACCACGGCCACCCGGGCCACCACGACCAGCAGCGCAGCGGCCCCGGCTGGGGCGCGGTCGCCGCAGCCGGCGCCGCCGGCCTGGTCGGAGGGTACGTGGCCGGCGAGATCGCCGAAGAGATCTTCGAGGGGGACGAGGAGGAGGGCGACGACTGATAGCACGCAGGCCCGGTGAATGACCCGCTGGCCAGGCTCTCATGGTCTGGTCAGCGGGCACCCGCCGCGTCATGACCGTGACTCCATGATCGAGGGCTGCCGGCGCAGATCCGGGCTTGCGCCGAGCGCCGTGACCCCGGGGATCCAGGGCCATGGCTCTGCGCCGTTGGGTGTCGCCAGCGACTCCGGGTCCACGGCCAGCACCCGATGATCAGCCAGTTCGGCCCAGTGTTCGAGCACGCCACCCACCCGTTCCGATCTTGGTCGAGGAGGGTGACAGCGTCTCGGAGGGACAGGTCCTTGCGGGCCTGTCCGCGGCGGCGAACGGCGCGTCCACCAGGTGACGGAAGCCACGCCATGCGGTCATGACCGCCCCCGGCAATTCAGCGGTGGGTTGGCGAACGACAACCAGCGCACTCCCGTTCCTCCCGTGCCGTCCGGGGTGAGCTGGAGCCCGCGCAGGGGGCCGCCGCTGTGGGGGAGGGCGGCCAGGGCCTGGCGTTCTGAGGCGCGCAGGAAGACCACGACGGGGTGGTCGCGGTAGTGGGTGAGCGCGTGCAGGAACTGCCGTACGCCCTCGTCGGGCGTGATAGAGGCGTTCCACTCCCGATCGAGGGTTTTCTGGGAGCAGGCCGACCACAGGATGGCGAACTCCTGGGCGCCTGACTCGGCGGCGTGGCGGCCGGCGCAGGTGAGGTAGTCGTTGGCGGCCTGGTAGTCGCCGTCGCCGGGAAGGGTGGCGAGCATGCCCATCGAGGCGAAGTTGCACCAGATGCGCGGCGGCCGGTCGACGAGGACCGCTTTCAGGTTGCGGTAGCCGCGTACCTTCACGTCACGGACCAGCCGGAACGCCTCCAGATCCGTCGCCAGCGGCGAGGCGGGACGGAGTTCCGTGGCGGCGTGCAGCAGCAGGTCGACGCGTTCGACGCCGGCCAGCGCGTTGCCGAGTTGGGCGGCGTCGGTGATGTCGCAGCGCCGGTAGTGCACCCGGCCGGCCCCGCAGTACCGTTCGAGCCGGGCGAGGGTGGCACGGACCTGCAGGCCGCGTTCCAGCAGGTCGTAGGCGGCCTCGGCATCTTTGACGCTGGCGTGCTCGTCCAGGTGGGCGCGGACGTAGTGGGCGCGGCCTGGCAGGTCGGTCACCTCCTCGGGAGGCAGCGGCGTGCGGCCGAGGACGTGGATCCGCGGGCGGGCCTGCTGGGCGAGGGCGAGCAGGATACTTGCCGTGACGCCGCGTCCGCCGCCGGTGGCCACGACCACCGAATCGCCGTCGAGGGGGAGCGTACCGGGGGTGGGACGGGCCCGGCGCAGTTCGTACAGCAGCCGCCTCGGCCCCTGGTAGAAGGCGCTCAGCAGCGGCGGCGCGGCGTTGAGCTCGGCCGCCAGCACGCCGAGCGCCTCGACCAGGTCGAGACCGCCGACGGCGACGCCGACGCAGGCGCAGTCGTCCAGTTCGGCGGCCAGCGGCCGGATCGCGCCGGTGAACAGGCCCGCCACCGGGTCGGGCACCTCGTCGCGCACCGCGTCCATGACCAGCGCCGCGATGCTGCGCAGATGAGGGAAGCGGACGGCCGCGGCGAACATCGCCTCGTGCACGAACTCGGCGTCCTGGCCCGGCCTGGCCAGCACCCGTAAGTGCTCAGGGGTGAGGGGTAACCACGTCCAGTCGAGGGTGTCGACACAGCCGACGTGCACGTCGGCACGGCCGCTGACCAGCGCGCGCAGCGCCTCGGCGTCGGATCTGCCGCACAGCAGCAGCGTCTGGGGCGGCAGTTCGAGCGCGGGGACGGCCGGCGGCGCGGGCGCGGGGGTGAGCTGCAGCCGCATCACCTGGCCGAGATCGTGCAGGCCCGGGTCGTCGGTCTCACCCTGCCCGGCCGTCCTGCCGAGGTTCCCGACCGGCTGCCATTCGCCCGCGGCCACGGGGCAGAGCACCGTCGCGGACGGGACGTTCGCCCGGACCAGCCCGGCCACGTCCTCGCGCGCCCCGCACTCCAGGAAGACGTCCGCGTCCCGGCCGGCCAGGGCGGTGATGGCCTCGTGGAAGTGGACGGCGACCACCATGGCGTCGGCGGTCATCGCGACCGGGTCGTCGTCCCGGGTGACCAGGCGGCGCAACGTCGGGGAGAAGACCGGCCAGCGCGCCACCGACGCCGCGATCCCGTCCAGGGAGTTGACCAGTTCGACGGCCGCGGGCGCGAGCGCGGGATTGTGGGCGGGGTGCAGGACCTCCGCCATCGTGCCCGTCCAGCCCAGTTGCCCGGCCAGCCGCGCCGCCAGCGGCATGACGTTCCTCGGCCCTGACAGCACGCACTGCTGCGGGGTGTCGACGCGGCCCACGACCAGGTCGGGATGGTCGAGGAGTTCGACCAGGCGCTGCGCTCGTACCGCGCCCACGTTGACGGGCATCATGGCCCCGTTCCAGCTCAGCTTGGTCAGCGCCCGGCTGCGCGCGCAGGCGATGCGCGCGCCGTCGCGCACGCTCAGAGCGCCGGACGACACCAGCGCCCATAACTCTCCGATGCCCTGGCCCACCAGGGCATACGGCTGCACCCCCTCCCGCAGCAGGCCGTGGAAGACGGCCAGCGACACGCCCATCAGGGCCAGGTAGTGGCCTTCCGGACCGTGCGGGCGTGTCATGCCCGGCGCCAGCAGGTAGGAGCCGACGGGGGAGACGCCGAGTCCGGCGGAGACCGCGTCGATGTCGGCCAGAACGGCCCTGATCCCGGGGTGCCGGCGGCCCACGCCGGCCAGCACCCCGCCTGGTGGAATGGCTACGCTGCCTGGGAAAACCGCGACGACTCTGCTGTGCATGCAGTCCCTTTCGAAGGGTCACACGGCAAAGGACATGAGGAACGGCCGATCCGCCGCACCTCATCACCGGCCGATTCGGCCGTTCCACTGATACCGCGCACACACAGTATGTAGTCGTTTCGATCCGTTACGTAGCCCTATCGGGTGAGAAACCGTCACATCACCTACATGCACGCACTGCTGATGGTGGGCTCAGATGAGCCGCCGCTCCATCGCGACGACCACGGCCGCCGCCCGGTTGTCCACGCCCAGCTTGGCGAAGACGTGCTTGAGGTGCGTCTTGACAGTGGTCTCGCTGATCAGCAGGGCCCGCGCCACCTCCTTGTTCGCTGCCCCGCGCGCGATGAGCCTGAGCACCTCCAGCTCGCGCGGGGTGGGAGCGGCTTTGGGCGCGGGCCCCAGACGTTCGACGAGCTGTGAGGTGATCTTGGAGGCGAAGATCCGCCCACCCGCCGCCGCCATGCGCACGGCGGCGTGCAACTCTTCGCGCGGCGCGTCCTTGAGCAGATAGCCCGCCACGCCCGCCGCCAGGGCCCGCGAGACGTCGGCGTCGCCGTCGTACGTGGTGAGCACGATGACCCGGACCTCCGGATGCCCGGCGCGCAGCCGCTCGATGGCGCCCACCCCGTCGAGCCCCGGCATGCGCAGGTCCATCAGCACCACGTCAGGACGGGCGGAGCGGGCCTGGGTGAGCGCCTCGTGCCCGTCGGCCGCCTCCGCCACGACCACGATGTCGGGCAACCCGTCGAACATGCCGCGCAGCCCGTTGCGCACCACCGGGTGATCGTCGACGATCATCAGGCGCAGGGGATGCTCAGGCACAACGCCGTCCCTTCCCCCGGTGCCGATTCCACGGTCACCGTACCTCCGGACCGCGACGCCCGCTCGCGCATCGCGATCAGCCCGTAGCCGCCGCCGGTGGCGGCAGGCTGGAAGCCCGTCCCGTCGTCGAGGACGTCGAGCGTTACCTCGTCCTCCATGTACGACAGCGTCAGCGCCGCCTTGTCCGCCTTCGCGTGCCTGGCTACGTTGGCCAGTGCCTCCTGGGCCGCCCGTAGCACGGTCGTCTCGGCCTCGGCCGCCAGCCTGCGGGGCACCCCGTCCACGGAGACGGTGACGGGCACGCCGGTGGCGGCGCTCCAGCGCTCCGCGACGGCGGCGAGCGCCTCGGGCAGGGCCGCGCGTTCCAGCGGCTCGGGCCGCAGGGCCTCGACCGAGCGCCTGGCCTCGTTGAGGCTGTCACGGGCCAGCCGCTTGGCCAGCGCGATCCGCTCACGCACGGCATGCGGGTCGTCGATGCGGTGCTCGGCGGCCTCGAGCTGGGCGACGATGCCGCTGAAGCCCTGGGCGAGCGTGTCGTGGATCTCCCTGGCCAGCCGGGCGCGTTCCTCCAGGACGCCCACCACGCGGCTCTGCTCGCCCTCCTTGACCAGCCGGTGCGTGAACGCCCCCATGAGGAGCACCATCGCGATGTTGCCCGCCACGTAACCGAACACCGACGGATCCTGCAGGATCCTGGCGAACGCTCCCGTCGCGCCTGTGATCACAAGGACGAGCAGTACCGCGCCCGCGTAGCCCCACCGCTCGGGCAGCAGCACGTACGGCAGGGCGACCATGCCGAACAACATCATCTGGTAGACCGAGTCCAGGCTGACCAGCACACACAGCAACGCGATCAGCACCAGCAGGTGCCAGCCCATGGGGTTGAGCCGCTCGAAGAGCGCGGGCCGGCGCACGACGAAGAAGGTGTACCAGCCGGCCATCAGCGCGCTGACCCCGAGCCGGACGGGATCGGCTCCACCGGTCAAGACCGAGGTCGTGGCCGTCATCGCCAGGCAGGCGTAGAACATCAGGTGGAAGGTCCTGATCCAGCCCGCCTCGGTCATCGGCTCCTCACTCCCAGCGGAACAGCGCGACCGCCGCCGCGGTCCCGAGGACGATTATCACCGAGAGAATCAGCAGGGGCGCTGCCGACGGGGTGCCGAACCAGCTTTCCCGCAGCGCGATGACGCCCTGGGTGAGCGGCAGGTAGTCGCCGATGCGCCGGATCGCCTCCGGCAGCCCCTCACGGGGGAACGCGGCCCCGGCGAGGAAGATCATCGGGAACATGACGAGCAATCCCATCAGATCCGCGACCCGGCCGCGTGGGGCGAGCGCCGCGATGACGAAGCCGATGGCGTAGCACATCAGCGCGCACAGGGTGAAGGCCAATGCCAGCCGGAGCGGGTGCGCGGGCAGGTCCACGCCGAACCCCAGCACCCCGACGCCGACCACGATCACGGTGCCGGCCAGCGCCATCGCGAGCTGCGCCACGATCTGGCCGGCGAGCAGGACGAACGGGGAGACCGGGGTGGTGGCCAGACGGCGCAGCACCTTGCGTTCCCGGTACGTCGCCAAGATCCCGGGCAGCGCCGCCAGGCCGCCCGTGGCCAGGATCATCGCCAGATAGCCGGGCACGAAGCGTTCCAGGTGCCGGCTGCCGCTGTTCAGCACGAGCAGCATCATCGGGAAGGCGACCATGAAGAACAGGCTGCCGGGATCGCGGGCCAGCAGCTTGAGCTCGGCCAGCGACAACTGCGTGAACGCCTTCATCGCGCCTCCCCGATCAGCGCGAAGTACGCCTGCTCCAGGCTGCTCGTGCCGGTGATGTCGACCAGCTCGCGCGGGCCGGCGAGGGCGGCCACGGTGCCGCGGCTGAACACGGCGACCCGGTCGCACAACTCCTCGGCCTCGTCCATGTAGTGGCTGACCAGCACGACCGTGGTCCCGGACGCCTTGAGGTCGCCGATGAGCGTCCAGGTCTCGCGGCGCGCGACCGGGTCGAGACCGGTGGTCAGCTCGTCCAGCACGACCAGCTCGGGCCTGCCGAGCATGGCCATGCCCAGCTTGAGCCGCTGCTTCTGCCCGCCGGACAGGTCCCCGTACGCCTTGCGCGCGATGGACGCCAGACCCCAGCGGTCCATCACCGCCCGCCAGTCGTCCGGACGCTCGTAGAACGCCGCGAACAGCCGCATGGCCTCGCCGACCCGCAGCCGGTCAGGCAGCTCGCTCTCCTGCAACTGCACGCCGATCCGCTGGGCGAGGACGCGGCGGCGGCGCACGGGGTCCTCCCCGAACACCCGCACCGATCCGGAGTCGGGCCTGCGCAGCCCGACCAGGCATTCGACCGTGGTGGTCTTTCCGGCGCCGTTGTGGCCGACGACGCCGAACGTCTCGCCCTTCGCGACCGTGAACGACACCCCGTCCACCGCCCGCGTCGGGCCATAGCTCTTTCGGAGGTCCGTGACCTCGATCGCTGTCATGCCTGCGAGTCTGTTCGGGCACCTGCGCGCCCGGCATCGCCCGATCGTGCGCGCGGCATCCTCCTTTCGGGTGATGGCCCGTGTCAGGACAGGGCCTCCATGGCGCCGTCGTCACCAGCCCCCCCCGTGGTCGAGTGAACACGCTATGGCAGCCCCCACGCGGGGGCGCTCCCGTTGGCCGGGACGTCGCGCGGCCCCGACGGGTGTGCGCCGCGCCGGGTTATGACGGCCGTCTGGTCTTTGCGCAGGGGGATCTCGATCGTGTCCGTCCCCCGGAAGGGCAGGGGCCTGCCCCGCTCGTCGCGGACCTCGAAGGGCCCCTCGATGCCGTGCCGGAGCCGCAGCGGCTCTCCCGCCGCCTCCGCCCGCACCCTGACCCAGTCGGTACGCCCCCCGCTCCGCGAGGCGTCCACCAGGAACGCCCCCTGCGTGCGCAGCCGCTCGATCGAGACGTCGGCCCAGGTGGCCGAGACGGCGGGGAACACCTTGACCACGCCGCCGTGGCTCTGGACCAGCATGTCGAGCATCGACTGGGCGGCGGCAAGCGGGCTTTCGATCGCGAAGTTGGAGCCCTCTCTGTACATGGTGTTGGGGGTGATGGCGCAGTTGTCCACGACGTTGCCGTCGATGAAGAAGCGCAGGTAGGACAGGGCCTCCTCGGGGTTGCCGAACAGGGTCTCCATCGAGGAGGCCGCCGCGAAGCTGTAGCCGTGCCACAGCTCGCGCATGCTCGTCCAGTGCTCGAAGCTGCGCCGCTCGAGCGACTCCTGCAGCGGGTACATCCAGAGCAGGTGCGAGTAGTGCCGGTGCGAGCCCGCCAGCGGCACGTTCTCGCCGATCATCACCCCTTGCTCGTTCCTGTGGTACGGCACCAGTCGCGCGAGGATCTCCTTCCACCTGGCCTTGTGCGGGTCGTCGATGCGCAGCCGCGCGGCGCTGTCGAGGAGGGTGCGGCAACCCCAGCGGATGAGCGAGAGGTCGTAGGTGGCGTCGGAGGCGTTGGCGTACTCGGGCGAGCGGGTCTCGGGCAGGTGCAGGCGGCCGTCCTGGCCTTCGACGAGGAAGCGCTCGTAGTAGGTGATCGCCCCGGTGAGTATCGGGAACAGCACCTCGCGCAGCACGCGCTCGTCCATGCTGTGGCGGTAGGCGAGCCAGACGTTGTGCATGCCCCAGGTGAGGTTGCCGGTGTGGTCGTTCGGGCTCACGCCGGGCACGCCGACATACCGTGGGCCGGGCCGGAGCATGCGGTCGCCCGGGTGACACAGCGCGTAGGACTTGCCGTCGCGGTAGGCCGGATTGACGTTGAGCTCAAGATTGTCGTGATATTTCCGGAACGTCGTCGTCACGGCGTCCAGCTCCGGATGGTTCGAGCCGTTGACCAGCGGATAAGCCACCTGGACGTTGAGGTTCCACCAGATGTTCGTCCAGCTGTTGCCCGCCTCGGGGAACCACGGCCCCCACTCCGTCACCACCGGCGCGCCGTCCCTGGTGGCCGAGGCCATCTTGTAGAGCTGGATCCAGTAGAAGCGCTGCAGCAGCTTGTCGGGGACCGACACCAGGCTGCGCCGGTAGAACCGGCGCCACCAGCTCCGGTGGACCAGGACCTGCGCCTCCGGGTTGCCGTCGAGGATCTGGCGCAGGGTCCGCAGCGCCTCCTCAACGCCCGTCGAGTCCGGATAGTCGTAGGCGATGGTCGCCGCGAGCACCCGCTCGCCGCCGTTCCTGACCTCGCGCCAGGCGGTGGTGTACCCGCCTCCGGCGTGCATGGGCTGCTCGACGTGCCCGTCGGCGACCACCGGGTCGGGGTTGCCGGTGTAGTCGGGCGGGCGCCGGATCGTCCTGGTCGTGTGGGAGGCCAGCGGCGTGAAGCCCCAGGCCACCGCCTCCTCTCCCGGGGTCGGCTTCGTCGACACCAGCAGCACGCTGCGGTGGTTGAGCACGAGCGCGCTGAACTCGACGCCGCCCCGCGTGGTCGTCACGGTCCCGGTCAGCTCGGCCCGCTCCAGGTCCAGCCGCCAGTCCACCCCCGTGACCGCCCCCGCGAAGGTCAGCGTCAGGTAGCCGATGGGCAGGCGCGAGTACCCGATGGCCGCCTCCCACTGCCCGCGCTGGTCCTGCACGAGCGAGTGGTTCAGCATGAAGCGCAGGACGTTCCCCTCGCCGCCCTTGTTGTAGACGTGCACGCCGAGCAGGCCGTTGCCCAGGAAAGGCCCGTTCTGCCAGCCGCTGGGCAGCCGTTTCCACACCATGGCGGCGTCCCGCAGCACGTCGGCGTGCACGTCGTCCTTGCCGCCCGGCGTGGCGTGGGCCCACGCGGCGGGAGAGGTCGCGACCACGGCGGAGGCTCCGGCGCCGGCGACGAACACCCGGCGGCTGATTCCGGTCATCGGGCAGGTCCTTCCAGGGAGAGGTCGGCCGAAGCGCCGTCGTTGTCGGCGGGTGTGGTGGGCCCCGGTGGCGGGGTCGGCGGCAGACCCCAGGGCTCGCCCGGTTCGGTGATCTTCACGGGGGCGATGGTGAAGTCGCGCTCGCCGTGGGCGAACACCAGCGCCTCCTGGTCCTTGCGCAGGTCCAGCTCGATGACGCCGTCGCCGAGGTCCTTCCAGCGCGCGCCCAGCACGGTGTGCCGCCCGCCCGCGATGCCGTGCCTGAGCCGGCACGGCCGGCCCGCCAGGCTGCGGATCCGGACCCACCGGGTCGCGCCCTGCCGCCGTACCGCCGAGAGGAGGAACGCGCCTTCGGTGCGGAAGTTGTGCACGGTGACGTCGGCCCAGGCGCCGGGTACGGCGGGGAAGAGGCGGATCAGCCCGCCCCAGCTCTGCACCAGCATGTCGTGCATCGACTGCGCGGCCGACAGCGGCGTCTCGATGACGGGCCCGCCGCCCTCCCGATACATGGTGTTGGCCCTGATGAAGCCCTGGCTCATGAGCTCGTGCAGGTAGTGCAGGCTGTCCTCGCCCTTGCCCTGCTGGGCGGCGATCGAGGCGGCGCCGGTGAAGCTGTAGCCCTGCAGCGCGCCGGTGAAGCCGATCCAGTGTTTCAGCGACTTCTCGATGAGGTCGCGTTTGTCCGGCTGCTCCCAGGTGATCTCGTAGAGGGGGTAGATCTGCAGCAGGTGCGAATAGTGCCGGTGCGACTTGGCGAAGGGCACCCCGGCGCCGATCATGTAGCCGTTCTCGTCCACCGGGTAGTCGACGAGCGTGTCCAGGACCTCCCGCCAGCGGGACCTGAGCGGGTCGTCGATCTTCAGCGTGTCCGCCGCCTCCAGCAGCGTCCCGCAGCCCCACCTGATGAGCGCGAGATCGAAGGTGCAGTCGGGCGCGCCGCCGTACTCGGGGGAGAAGGTGGTCGGCAGGTGCAGCCGGCCGTCCGCGCCGGGGGCCAGGAAGTGCAGGTAGTAGTTGATCGACCGGCGCAGCAGCGGGAACAGCACGTCGCGCAGCACGTCGGTGTCCATGCTGTGCCGGTAGGACAGCCACACGTTGTGCAGCGCCCAGGTGAGGTTGCCGATCTCGGGCTGGCCCTGGCCGGGGATGCCGAGCCGGGCGCCGCGGGCGTACATGTCGGAGCTGCGCGAGACGCCCGCCGAGTCGGACCGGTACGGCTCGGGCACGTGGTCGATGAGCACCTGCCGGTTCTCGTCCAGGGTGCGGGTGAGCGCGTCGAGTTCGAGGTGGTTGGAGCCGTTGATCATCCAGTATTCGAGCTGGACGTTGAGGTTCCACCAGATGTTCGGCCAGCCGGTGGGCTGCAGCCACGGCCCGGTGGTCGCCATGACAGGGGCGTGCTCGCGGGTGGCTGAGGCGATCTTGTAGAGCTGGATCCAGTAGAAGCTCTGCAGCCGCCGGTCCGGCAGCGACAGGAAGCTCTTGGGGTAGAAACCGTGCCACCAGTCGCGGTGCGTCTTCGCCAGCAGGTTCGGCGGGCGGCCCAGCGCGCTCCTGATCGTCTTCACGGCCGGCGCCTCGGCGCTCTCCTCCGGATGGGAGTGGGCCACGGTGAGGTACATGCAGCGTTCGTCGCCGCGGGTCACATCCTGGTAGGCCGTGACGTAGTGGCCGCCGACCAGCAGAGGCTGGACGCAGAGGCGGACGTCGCCGTCCTGCTTGAGTGTGCTGGGCGGGTTCGGCTGGTAGGCGGGGTCGGGGTTGGTGATCTGGCGGGGGCTGATCGAGGGCAGAGCGGTGAACGTCCAGGTCGTCTCCCGCTCGGCGGCGTCCGGCTTGACGCGGATCAGCATGACCTCCCGTTCGGCGTGCACGAAGGCGCTGAAGGAGATGGTGCCGAGGTCCGTGGTGACGGTGCCCTTGAGTTCGGCGTTCCACAGGTCCAGGCGCCAGTCGACGGCGGTGATCGTGCCCTTCGGCTGGAGCGTCAGGTAGCCGATGGGCAGGCGGCACAGGCCGTACTTGGCGTCGATGTTCGGCCGGTGGTCCTGGACCTCGCTGTGCTGGACGTCGAAACGGATCCCGTTCTGGCCTTCCGGGACGTAGACGGTGGAGGCCAGCAGGCCGTTGCCGAGGAACGGGCCCTCGTGCCACTGGCGGGGCAGGCGTTCCCACACCAGGTCCTGGTCACGGAGGAAGGCAGCCCACTGGCCGTCGTGGCGCATCTCGTCGCGCAGGGGCAGCAGGCCGGTCCGCTCGAACAGCTCGGTGGCGGACGCGGCGGCCGGCGATGCGGGAGTGAGCGCGGCGGCGGCGCCTCCTATGGCGATACCTCCGAGGAATGTACGCCGAGAGGAGGGATTTTCCGACATTGCGCCTCCGGTGGGGGTGCTTGCGGGGCGATACATCTGATGATTGAGAAGATCTAATCGCTGGCCGCCTCTGTCAAGCCCTTGCTCACCGCTTGGCCGCGTCCGCAGTTAGGGCGTCGTGTCGAGGTGCCTTCTGACCGCCGCCACCCGATCCGGCAGCGGGCCCGGGGCGATCGGCACGCACTCGTAGCCGAGTGAGGCGTAGGCGTCCCGGTGGACCTGCTCGAAGCGCAGCGACTCCGCGAAGGTGATCAACCGCGCGTCGGTCGGCGTGACGAACCCGAGGCTCCGCACGAACAGCACCCTGTTGTCGTAGATCCGGCGCTCCTGGATGCGGTCCAGTTCGCGGGACAGGGCCGGGGGGACGGGATGGCCGAGATACCTGGCCAGGGCGTAGGTGCAGACGGGCGATCGGTCGTAGACCTGCACCTCGCCGGGAAGGGCCGCGGCCTGTTCCTGGCGCCGGCGCTGCAAAGCGGTGATCGCCTCCACGAAGGACGGCTTCGTCCACGGTTCGGCCTCGCCCCGCGCCTGCCGCAGGGCGATGACGTCCGTCGCCGCCTCCTCGACGACGGTGTAGCCGTCGCACTCCAGTTGGCGCAGGATCGCCGTCTTCCCGGCTCCTGGCGTGCCGGTCAGGATGTAACGCTTCATCGATCGCTCCCCGTATCGGGCATGGCTCCGCCCAGGTGGGCGTGCGGGAGATGGGCGCCGGCGGTCATCGGCACGGCGCGGGCTCGGTCGCGGCCTGGTGGGTCGTCCCACCGCTCGCTTTCACCGAGGGCGTGATCACACCTTAGCCGGGATTGACGGGCGTCCAAACTGCAACTAGCCTCATTGCAGTTTCGAAGGGAGTCGTGGTGGGTCTCAGCAGCAGGAGCGCGGTCGCGATTCACGCGCTCACGATGCTGGCGCGCTGGGGTGAGAAGTCGCTGACCTCCGCGGAGATCGCGGACAGCCTGGAGAGCAATCCGGTTCTCGTGCGGCGCATCCTCGGCAGCCTGCGGGACGCCGGCCTCGTGTGGTCCACCGAGGGGCGCAACGGCGGCTGGTCCCTCGCCCGAGCCCCGCGCGAGATCACCCTCCACGACGCCTACAGCGCCGTCGAGGCGGGGCCGATCCTGTCGCGGCACGCCCACCCGCCCAGCGCCGAGTGCGAGGTGGGGCGCCATATCCAGGGCCTGCTCGAAGTGGAGTTCCGTGACGCGGAGCGGGCCATGGAAGAACGGCTCGGCCGCACGACCATCGCCCACCTGCTCCGGCAGGTGCTGGAAAGGGAGCGTGAACTCGCGCTGCCGGATCGTCCGCCCGCTCCGGCGGGTGCGTGAGCCGGCGGCGGCGCGTCATGGCGGAGGCACGGCCCTCCGCCATTTTCTTGCCCTAACTGTAACTACGACGGTGGCAGTAAATGCCGCGCGGAGGATGCCTCGAATGACCCCAACCACAGCCGGACGAAGCGGCTCAGCGCTCGCCCTGCTGGCCGTGCTCATGCCGGCGATGCTCGCCACGGTCATCGCCAGCGACATGGTCAACCTCGTGCTCCCGGCGATCGGAACGGAGTTCGGAGCCTCCGAGGCGGAGCTCGCCTGGATCGTCACCGGCTTCCTGCTGATGTTCTCGGTCGGCATCCCCTTCTACGGCCGCATCTCCGACCGGGTGAGCCTGCGGCGGCTGTTCGGCTTCGCCCTGGTGACCTACGCAGCCGGGAGCCTGGTCTGCGCGCTCGCCCCGGACCTGCTCGTGCTCGTGCTCGGGCGGATCGTGATGGGGGTGGGCGCGGCCGCGATCCCCGTGCTCTCGATCATCGCCGTCACCCGGTTGACGCCGCAGGACAAGCGGGGAATGGGGATCGGCGTCATCTCCTCGGCCGGGGGGATCGGTACCGCCGCCGGACCGGCTATCGGTGGCGGGATCGGCCAGTTCCTCGGCTGGCCAGCGCTGTTCTGGATCATGATCGTGGTTGCGTTGGCGCTACTTCCCGCGGCGTTGCGCGTTCTGCCGGGCGACGCCCCGGCGGGTGCGAGGCGGTTCGACCTTCCCGGCGGCATCCTCCTGGGCCTCGGCGCCGGACTGGTCCTGTTCGGCATCACCCAGGCACAGGTCGCCGGCCTGGCCGCGCCCTCGTCCTGGGCCAGCCTCGTCGTGGCGGTCGTGGCCATCGCGCTCTTCGGGTGGCGCACCGTACGCGTCGCGCAGCCGTTCGTCCCGCCCGCGCTGTTCACCAACCGGGTCTACAGGACCGCGGTCGTCGTCGCGTTCCTGGCCATGATCGTCAACCTGGCCGGCCTGGTATTCGTCCCACTGCTGGTCATCGACGTCAACGGCCTCGGACCGGGGGAGGGGGCCCTGGTCATGATCCCGGCCGGGGTCGCCGTCGCCGTCGTCTCGCCGCTGATCGGCCGCCTCGCCGACCGCCTCGGAACCCGGCCCCTGGTGCTGACGGGCCTGGCGGGCATGGGGGCGTTCACGCTGTTCCTGTCGACCTTCGCAGGAGGTGCGTCGGTGATCCCCGCCGGGGTCGGGATGTTCGGGCTCAGCGTCGGCTTCATCTTCGTCCTGACCCCGATCATCAGCGCCGCGGCCGGCGCGCTGCCGCCCGACCAGGTCGGCGTCGGCATCGGGATCCTCCAAGGCGCTCAGTTCCTCGGCGCCGGCACGGGCCCGGCCCTGGTCGGCGTGCTGGTGACGGCACGGCAGCGAAGCGGCGGCGACGCCGTCAACCCCCTGTATGGCGGCCACGAAGGCGCCGCCTACTCCGATGCCTTCCTGGCCATGACCGTGGTCGTCGTCCTGACGTTGATCGTCGCGTTCCGCATGAGCCCCGCGGCCACGCCGGTCCGCGATGCGGACAAGGTCCATTGAGGCCGCACGGGGGCGCTACACGGCCTGCAGGTGGGGCGGACATATAACGATTTGAGCGAGTGAGTACTCGCTCATTATGCTTTCTCGCATGACGAGCTCTCGCATGACGAGAAGGCGGAGAGTGCCGGCAATGGCGCCGGAAGACCGCCGCGCCGCACTGATCGCCGCCACGCTCCCGTTGCTGCGTGAGTACGGCACCGCCGTGAGCACCCGGCAGATCGCCGAGGCTGCCGGCGTGGCCGAGGGCACGATCTTCGGGGTGTTCCCCGACAAGGCCTCGCTGCTGCGGGCGACGCTGATGAGCGCGTTCGACCCGCAGCCGGCCGTGGACGCGCTGGCGTCCATCGGCACGCGGGTCGAGCTGCGCGCACGCCTGACCGAAGCGGTCACCACGCTGCGGACGGGCATGAGCCAGAACGTCAACCTCGTCACCGCCCCCCGAGAGCTGATGGACGACGACGCCGAGTTCCGCGAGCGGATGATGGAGGACCGGCAGCGGATAGAGTCCGCGCTGGCCGCCCTGATGGAGCCCGACCGCGACCGGCTGCGCCGCTCACCCGAGGCCGCGGCGCAGTTGCTGCTGATGCTGATCGCGGTGAGCGTGCACCACGGCCTCGGCCATGTCGGCGAATTCGGCGACATGGACGACGAGGAGATCGTCTCCGTCCTGCTCGACGGGCTGCTCCTGCGGCCCGCTCCCACCCCTTCGACAGAAAGCCCCTCGTAATGCTGCTCCGTTTTCTGCGGGGCCAGCTCAGGCCGTACGGGAAAGAGATCACGCTTGTCGTCCTCTTTCAGCTCGTATCGACCCTGGCCACGCTCTATCTCCCCACACTGAACGCCGACATCATCGACAACGGCGTCGTCAAAGGCGACACCGGATATATCGTGCGCATCGGGCTGGTGATGCTCGGTGTGACGCTCATCCAGATCACCTGCTCGGTCGTGGCCGTCTACTACGGCGCCAAGATCTCGATGGGCCTGGGCAGAGATCTCCGGGCCGCCATCTTCCACCGGGTGCAGGACTTCTCCGCCCAGGAGATCAACAGGTTCGGCCTGCCGTCCCTGATCACCCGCACCACCAACGACGTGCAGCAGGTCCAGTTGCTCGTGCTGATGACGTTCACGTTGATGGTGGCGGCGCCGATCATGTGCGTCGGCGGCATCGTGCTGGCGCTGCGCGAGGACATGACGCTGTCGTCGCTGCTGCTCGTCGTCCTGCCCCTGATGGTGGTCATCGTGGGCCTGATCGTGATGCGGATGCGCCCGCTCTTCCGCACGATGCAGGAGCGTATCGACCGGATCAACCAGGTGCTGCGCGAGCAGATCACCGGCATCCGGGTCATCAGGGCCTTCGTCCGCGACCGGCACGAGCGCGAGCGCTTCGGCGTCGCCAACGACCAGCTCACCGACGTGTCGCTGCGGGTCGGGCGGCTGATGGCGCTGATGTTCCCCACGGTCATGCTGGTCGTGAACGTCTCCAGCGTCGCCGTCGTGTGGTTCGGCGGCCACCGCATCGCCGAGGGCGCCATGCAGGTGGGCGCGCTGACCGCGGTCATCGCCTACCTCATGCAGATCCTCATGTCGGTGATGATGGCGATGTTCATGTTCTTCATGATCCCGCGGGCGGAAGTCTGCGCCGAGCGCATCGAGGAGGTCCTCGACACCGAGCCGACCGTCCACCCGCCGGCCGAGCCCGTCACCCCGCAGACCCACCTCGGCGAGCTGGAGTTGCGGTCCGTGGACTTCCGCTACCCGGGGGCCGAGGAGCCGGTGCTGTGCGAGGTGAGCTTCACGGCGCGCCCCGGCCATACGACCGCGATCATCGGCAGCACGGGCAGCGGCAAGACGACGCTGCTCAACCTCATCCCGCGCCTGTTCGACGCGACCGACGGCCAGGTGCTGGTCGACGGCGTGAACGTGCGCGACCTCGACCCGGCCGTGCTGTCCCGGGCCGTCGGCCTGGTCCCGCAGTCGCCCTACCTCTTCTCCGGCACCGTCGCCTCCAACCTGCGCTACGGCAGGCCGGACGCGACCGACGAGGAGCTGTGGCGAGCCCTGGAGGTGGCCCAGGCCCGCGAGTTCGTCGAGGCGATGCCCGGCGGCCTGGACGAGCCGATCTCCCAGGGCGGCACGAACGTCTCCGGCGGCCAGCGTCAGCGCCTGGCCATCGCCAGGACGCTGGTGCACCGGCCCGAGATCTACCTGTTCGACGACTCCTTCTCCGCCCTCGACTACGCCACCGACGCCCGCCTGCGGGCCGCGCTGGATGAGGAGATCGCCGACGCCACGATCGTCATCGTGGCCCAGCGCGTGAACACGATCCGCGACGCCGACCTCATCCTCGTGCTCGACGACGGCCGCGTGGTCGGCAGCGGCGATCACGCCGAGCTGATGACCGGCTGCCCGACCTACCGGGAGATCGTGCTGTCCCAGCTCACCGAACAGGAGGCGGCATGACTACGCAGGCGCCACCGCGTCGGCCGCAGTCCGGTCTCGGCCCCGGCATGATGTCCGGGCCCGCGGAGAAGGCCCTTGACTTCGGAGGTTCGCTCAACCGCCTGCTGCGGCTGCTGCGCCCCGAGCGCACGCTGCTGATCGTCATCCTCACCCTCGGCACGCTCAGCGTCGCGCTGACCGTGATCGGACCCAAGATCCTCGGTCACGCCACGGACCTCATCTTCTCCGGCATCATCGGGGCCCAACTGCCCCCGGGGATCACCAAGGAGCAGGCCGTGGCGGGGCTGCGCGCCGACGGCCAGTCCACGTTCGCCGACATGGTGGCCGCGATGAACGTGGTGCCCGGCCACGGCATCGACTTCACCGCGCTGGCCCAGGTGCTCGCCTGGGTGCTGGCGCTCTACCTGGTGGCGGCGCTGCTGGGGATCGTGCAGTTCCGGCTGACCACGGTCGTCGTGCAGCGGGCGGCGGCCCGGCTGCGTGAGCAGATCGAGGCCAAGCTGGCGCGGCTGCCGCTGAGCTACTTCGACGGCCAGCCGCGCGGCGAGATCCTCAGCCGCGCCACCAACGACACCGACAACATCGCCCAGACGCTGCAGCAGACGATGAGCCAGCTCATCTCGGCGGTGCTGACGGTCGTGGGGGTGCTGGTGATGATGTTCTGGATCTCGCCGATCCTGGCGCTCATCGCGCTGGTCACCGTGCCGGTGTCGGTGTACGTCACCGTGGTCATCGGCAAGCGCTCGCAGCCGCAGTTCATCCAACAGTGGTCCGCGACGGGCAAGCTCAACGGCCACATCGAGGAGATGTACGGCGGCGCCACCCTGGTCAAGATGTTCGGCCGGCAGAAGGAGGCCGCAGAGACCTTCGACGAGCACAACCAGGCCCTGTTCGCCTCCAGCTTCCGCGCCCAGTTCATCTCCGGGGCCATCCAGCCGGCCATGATGTTCATCGGCAACATCAACTACGTGCTGGTCGCCGTGGTGGGAGGGCTCAAGGTGGCCTCCGGCTCGATCTCGCTCGGCGACGTGCAGGCCTTCATCCAGTACTCGCGGCAGTTCAGCCAGCCACTCACCCAGGTGGCCGGCATGGCGAACCTGGTGCAGTCGGGCGTCGCCTCGGCCGAACGGGTCTTCGAGCTGCTGGACGAGCGGGAACAGTCGGCGGAGCCCGCCAAGCCCGCGCGGCCCGCCCAGGTCAGGGGCCGGGTGGCGTTCGAGAACGTGTCCTTCCGCTACACACAGGACCGGCCGCTGATCGAGAACCTGTCGCTGACCGTGGAGCCCGGCCAGACCGTCGCCATCGTCGGTCCCACGGGAGCGGGCAAGACGACGCTGGTCAACCTCATCATGCGCTTCTACGAGGTGACCGGCGGCCGCATCACCCTCGACGGCGTCGACATCGCCGAGATGTCCAGGGAGGAGCTGCGCGCCAACATCGGCATGGTGCTGCAGGACACCTGGCTGTTCGGCGGCACGATGGCGGAGAACATCGGGTACGGGGCCGAAGGCGCCACTCGCGAGCGGATCGAGGCCGCCGCGGAGGCCGCCCACGTGGACCGCATCGCGCACACGCTGCCCGACGGCTACGACACGGTGATCGACGAGGAGGGCGCGACGGTCAGCGCGGGCGAGAAGCAGCTCATCACGATCGCGCGGGCGTTCCTGTCGGAGCCGGCGATCCTGATCCTCGACGAGGCGACCAGCTCGGTCGACACCCGGACCGAGGTGCTCATCCAGCGGGCGATGAGCACGCTGCGCGAGGGCCGTACCAGCTTCGTCATCGCCCACCGGCTGTCCACGATCCGCGACGCCAGCCTGATCCTGGTCATGGAGGACGGGCGGATCGTCGAGCAGGGCACGCACGAGTCGCTGCTGGAGGCGGGCGGCGCCTACGCCCGCCTGTACTCGGCCCAGTTCGCCGAGGCAGCCGTGGAGGTGGAGTAGAACCGGTCGACCCGGCATGCTCGCCCCGACCAGTGCCGCGCCGTCCGGCGGCCCGTCGAGGGCGAGCATGCGGGCGCTTGAGCGGGCCCCGTGTGGCGTCTTTGTGGCGAATTTGTGGTGGCGCGGCCGATTGTGGCCGAGGGATGCGGCCGCATCCCCGCAGGGATGCTCGAAACGGAGGAGCTTCTGTGATCAAGATGAGTCTGCGCTGCGCCAAGTACGCACTCAGCACGCTGTCGAGGGCGCGAGCTGCAGTGACCGGAACTGCTTGCGACGTCTCGACCACGTACGGTAAGGTTTCCGTGATCGATCTGGCAAGCGACAACCAAGCTGGCCATGAGATCACTTCCTGGATTCATCGGTACAACGAGGCCGCCGGGCGGGCGGTGACAGGACGTGGAGACCTGCCGGTGGGCGGGTCGGTGAAGCGTCAAGCATCCTGTTCCACAGTTCGTGCTGCTTCGCGGCATGAACTGCTACGTAAGCAGCACGGGAACCCTCGCCTCTTCAGGGCGAGGAGCACGTCAAACAGAAGTGTTCAAGAACATCCCCCTGCCGACCATCATCTTCGTCACCTACTTCGGGCTGACCTCCATCGGGATCAGGCTCGGCACGATCGAGGCGGGACTATCTGGGCCCGTGGTATGACAGCCCCGACGACCTCATGGCGCTGATCCACGCCCCTGGGTCGGCGGCCGGCCCATGCGCCGAATCCGTCGCCGTCCGTCCTGAAGGCGGCGCGCTCAGCGCAGGGCGAGCGCGGCGAAGGCTTCGTCGATGAGGCCGACCAGGTCGAGGCTGCCGTCGGAGGCGGCCCAGTGGTCGACGGCGATGTTCAGGCAGTCGAGGGCGGCGGCCACGCGGACCGGCAGCGCCAAAGGCGCGGGTCGCGCGGAGCCGGCGCGCTCGGCCAGGGCCTGGACCAGGGCGGGGCGCCAGTTGTGCTGCTTTTCCAGGTTGCGCGCGCACAGGGCGGGGGTGTCCATGATGAGGCGGGTCATCGCGAGGGCGCCCGCCGGGTCGCGGTGGTAGAGCTCGATGACGGTGTCGAGGGCGCGGCGCAGCGCCGTCCAGTCGTCCTCGTCGGCGGGGCGGCCGCGCAGGGCGTCGGCGACCAGCCCCATTCGGGTGTCGAACGCGCCGAGGACGGCCTCCTCCTTGCTGCCGAAGTAGCGCAGGAACGTGCTGCGCGACACCCCGGCCGCCGCGGCCAGGTCGTTGAGGGTGACCTTGTCGAAGCCCTCGCAGCGGAACAGGTCGAAGGCCACCTGGGCCAGCTCGGCCCGGACGGCGGCCCGTGCGATGTCTCTCGTACGTCCTGCGTCGCTCACCCGGCGATCCTATCCCGCGTTCGATCCCAGCTTGCAGCTATGAACCTAAGTCGTTAATCTGACACTCAGTTTCACAACCGAAACTCTGTAACGGAGACACCGTGACCCAGACACTTGGACTCATCGGCAGCGGCATGATCGGCGGCACGCTTGCCCGCCTCGCCGTCGCCGCCGGCCTGGACGTCGTGCTGAGCAACTCGCGCGGCCCCGAAACCCTCGCCGACCTCGTCGCCGACCTCGGCGAACACGCGCGGGCGGCCACACCCGCGCAAGCCGCGCAGGCGGGCGACCTGGTGGTGGCCACCATTCCCCTGCACGCCTACGACCGGCTCCCCGCGGCGGCCCTGGCAGGCAAGACCGTCATCGACACGATGAACTACTATCCGGATCGCGACGGCCGCATCGCCGACCTGGACACGGGGGCGGTGACCTCGAGCGTGCTGGTGCAGCGGCACCTGGCCGACTCCCGCGTGGTCAAGGCGTTCAACAACATCGACTTCCACCGCCTGTCGACCCTCGCCAGGCCCGCCGGCGCCCCCGACCGCAGCGCCCTGCCCATCGCCGGCGACGACGAAGCCGCCAAGGCCCAGGTGGCGCGGCTGCTGGATGCCATCGGCTTCGACGCGGCCGACATCGGCACGCTCGCGGAGAGCTGGCGCAGCGAACCCGACACCCCGGTCTACGTGCATCCGTACTTCCCGCAGCAGCGGCCCGAGGGGATGGACGACCTCGACGAGACGCTCCGCTGGTTCGTGGAGACGCCGGGGGTCCCCGTGCCCGCAGACCGGGTCAGGGAACTGGCCGCCATGGCCGTCAAGGGCTCCCCGCGGGCCGTCGCCGAACCGGGCGAGGGCTCCTCGTAGTACGGTCCGCAGGAGATCCCGACGACCGAGGAGTTGCGGCATGACGGGCGAACCACCGGCCATCACCACCGTCCACGACGGCGTCGCCAGGCTGACCCTCAACAACCCCCGGCGCAAGAACGCCATCACGCTGGAGATGGCGGGCCTCATCGAGGACTTCTGCGCCCGCGTCCACGCCGACGACAGCATCGGCGCCGTCCTGGTCGACGCGGCCGGCGGCTACTTCTGCAGCGGCGCCGACACCAGGGACCTGGCCGCCGCCTCCGACGACCCGGCCGCACCGGAGTCGGTCGCCGAGTAACCACCCCCACCGCCTTCCCGTTGAATGTCCAAGAACCGGACGCGGTCAGCGAGCCCAGACGGCCGAGCAGGGATGGGCGGACCGGGGGTGCGGGCGCGAGTCAGCGGATGACCCGGGGAAAGGTGCTCTGACCTGGGCGTCGTATGGTGGCCGCATGGGCATGGTCGGGACGGTCGGGCTGGTGTTGCATCCGCGGCGCGACTCCAAGAAGGCGATAGACACCATCCTGCGCTGGGCCGGTGAGAAGGGCGCCACCGTGCTCGGGCTCCCGGAGGAGGTCGGCAGGATCGACTGCACCGCCGTGCCGGTGGACGCCACCGCGCTCGTGGAGCGGGCCGACCTGCTCGTCGGCCTCGGCGGCGACGGCACGATGTTGCGGACCATGCGACTGCTCGCCGGGCGGGCGACGCCCATCCTGGGGGTGAACCTGGGCAAGCTTGGCTTTCTCGCCGAGATCGACGTGGACGAGTTGCCCGATACGCTGTCGGCCATCGACGATCATCGTTACACGATCGAGCCGAGGATGGCGGTCAAGAGCGTGGTCGGGGGTAAGCCGGTGACCGCGTTCAACGACATCGCGCTCGTCCGGATCCCGGGGGAGGGGCTGGCGGCCATAGCCATCACCCCGGCGGGCAGCGATTTCATCAGATACGCCGCCGATGCGGTGATCGTGGCGACCTCCACCGGGTCCACCGCCTACAGTTTCTCCGCCGGAGGGCCGCTCGTCTCGCCCCGCGTGGAGGCCGTTCTCGTGGTGCCCGCCGCCGCCCACTCCAGCTTCAACCGGGCGCTGGTGCTGCCCGCCGACGACGAGGTGGCGCTGGAGGTGCTGCCCAGCAGCGGGCGGCTGGCGGTGGAGGTCGACGGGGCCGTGGTCGCGCACCTGTGCCCGGGCGACCGCGTCACGGTCTCGGCCTGGCCGGGGGCGGCGAACGTGGTGCGCGTGGGCACCACGTTCTACGAACGCGCCCGGCGGAAGCTGCGGGTGGACGGCAGCGCCGAGGTGAGCTGACCGTCGGCGTGTCAGGCCGTCAGCGTGGCTGGTCTTCGGGCTGGCCGCGACGCCGGTGCCGGGCCGACCGCCCACCGGGCGCCCGTTCCCCCTCGTGCCCCGTCTGCGGCGACTGGGCATGCGGCGTGAAGAACCCGCCGCTCCCTGCAGGCTGCTCGGGCCGGGTGTCCTGCTGGGATGGGGTGAAGAAGTCGTCGCGTTCCGCGGGACGGGAGAAGAAGTCGTCGTCGTGGTCGTCGTGAGGGCGGGAGAAGAAGTCCTCGTGGGCGGTGGGTTCGGGGGCGCGGGAGGCGCGGCGGCGGGACGGCCGGTCCGAAGGGGGATCGGCGGGTTCCGGGTGGTGGCGGGAGGCTGTCAGTGCCGCCAGCGCCGTCGTGATGGGCACCGCTGCGATGAGCCCGAGCGTCCCGACGATGCTGCGGACGATCTCCTGGGCGATGACCGGCGTGGTCAGCACGTCGCCCAGCGGCTGCTCCCCGATGCTGAACAGCAGGAGCAGCGGCAGCGACGCCCCCGCGTAGGCCAGGATGATCGTGTTGATGACCGAGGCGATGTGCGCGCGCCCGATCCGGCTGGCCGCCCGATAGAGCCGGGTGAACCCGTAGGAGGGGTTGGCGTGGGCGAGTTCGGCCACCGTGACGGCCTGGGTGACCGTGACGTCGTCGAGCACCCCCAGCGCGCCGATGATGATGCTGGCCAGGAGCAGCCCCTGGGTGTCGATCTTGAGGCTCATGTCCAGCATCAGCGCGCTGTCGTCGGTGATGCCGTTGAGCTGGGCGAACCCCAGCGCCCCGTACGACAGCACCCCCGTGAGCGCCAGGCTGCCCAGGGTGCCCAGGACCGCCATGGACGTGGGCACGGAGAAGCCGTGCGTGAGGTAGAGGACCGCCAGCATGATCGCCGCCGCCCCGACGATAGCCACCAGCATGGGCGGACGGCCCTGCAGGATGCCGGGGATGACGAAGGTCAGCAGCAGCACGAACGTGACCGCCAGCCCCACCAGGGCGGTGAGCCCGCGCCAGCGGCCGAAGGCGATCACCGCCAGCGCGAACGCCGCCCCGAACAGCCACAGCGGTGTGGCCCGGTCGTGGTCGGAGATCTGGTAGGTGCCGTCGGAGTGGCGCAGGAGGATCACGTCGTCGCCGGCCGCGAAGTGTTGCGCCCCTGGGCCGCTCGGCAGCCGCAGCTCGACGTCCTTGCCCTGGTCGGGCCCTTCATAGACGGTGACGGCGGCGTTCCCGCAGGTGGCGGGGTCGGGCTGGGGCGTGCCCTCGGTGGCGGCGGGGCAGCGTTTGAGCGTGACGCTCTTGACCGTGCCGGTGAGCCGCTCGACGCCGGTCTGCGGCGTGCCGGTGTCCTGCCGCCCGTCGGGCCAGAGCCACAGCAGGCCCGCCAGCGTGGCGATCGCCAGCGGCACCAGCACGGCCAGGCTCGCCACGACCGTGCGTCGCGAACTCGGGACGGTGGTGTCATGCGCGTGATTTGCGCCCATCGATGTAACGGTCCTCCTCGGCTGATGACAGTACTGCACGGCGGCTGACCGGGTAGGCGTTAAGTATGGCTTGGCTGGTCGGCACCTCGGGGTGGCAGTACAAGGACTGGCGCGGGGTCCTGTATCCGCGCAACGTGCCGCAGCGGCTGTGGCTGGAGGTGTACGCGCGGGAGTTCCCGACCGTCGAGAGCAACAACGCCTTCTACCGGCTGCCCACCCCGGAGACGTTCGCCAACTGGCGCGACCGCACGCCGGACGGGTTCGTGATGGCGGTGAAGGCCAGCAGGTTCCTCACCCACATCAAGCGCCTGACCGACCCGGAGGAGCCGGTGGCCCGCCTCATGGGCGCGGCCTCGGCGCTGAAGGACAAGCTGGGCCCGATCCTGCTGCAGCTCCCGCCCAATCTGAAGGTCGCCCCCGACAGGCTCGACAGGTGCCTGCGCTGCTTCCCCGCCCACGTGCGGGTGGCGGTCGAGCCGAGGCACGAATCCTGGTGGATCGACGAGGTCCGCGAGATCCTGACCGCCCACGGGGCCGCCCTGTGCTGGGCCGACCGCCGCGGCAGGCCGCAGAGCCCGTTCTGGCGTACCGCCGAATGGGGTTATGTGCGCATGCACGAAGGCCCGGCCGCCTGGGCGTACGGGGAGACGGCGCTGCGGACGTGGGTGCGCCGGGTGCGGGAGGCGGGCTGGGAGGACGCCTACGTCTACTTCAACAACGATCCAGGGGGAGCGGCCGTGCGGAACGCGCGACGATTTGCCAGACTCGGCTAGGTGCACACGCGTCTGTACAGGAACGGCGTCCTCGAGAAGGAAGGTTTCCCGATCGAGGACGTCTCCGATTATGTGGGAGATCCCGAGAACACGGTCTGGTTCGACCTGTGTTCGCCGACGCCCGGCGACCTGGGCGTGATCGGCGAGGAGCTGGGTCTGCACGAGCTGGCCGTCGAGGACGTCCTGAACGACCATCAGCGGCCGAAGGTGGATGTCTACGACAACCACCTGTTCATCACGGTCTACGGCGTGCATTTCGACGAGGGCCGGCTCGACCCCGTCGAGGTGAACATCTTCGTCACCAAGAACGCGCTGGTCACGGTCCGGCAGAGCGACCACTTCGACATCCGCGAGGTGACCAGGCGCTGGGACGGCGCCTCCCGGCTGGCCGGGCACGGGGTGACGTTCCTGCTGCACGGGCTGCTCGACTACGTCGTCGACAGCCAGTTCGACCTGGTCCAGGACCTCGACGCGCGGGCGGAGGCGATGGAGGAGTCGCTGTTCGAGGATCAGGTACGCGACGGCAGGCAGTTGCAGCGCGAGATGTACGAGCTGCGCAAGAACACCACCAAGCTCCGCAAGATCACGATGCCGATGCGCGAGGTCCTCGGCACCCTGCTCCGCCGCGACCAGGACCTCGTCGCCGACCGCGTGATGGCGCCCTACTACGAGGACGTCTACGACCACGTGCTGCGGGTGACGGAGTGGGTGGAGTCGATCCGCGACATGCTCGCCAACGTCCGCGAGACCCGCCTGGCCCAGCAGGGTTTCCGGCTGAACGAGATCATGAAGCGGGTCACGAGCTGGGCCGCGATCATCGCCGTGCCCACCATGATCACCGGCTTCTACGGCCAGAACGTGCCCTACCCGGGCGAGGGCCAGGCGTGGGGCTTCTGGCTCTCCACGGTCCTGGTGGCGGTGACGTCCGTGGCGCTGTACTCGGTGTTCAAGAAGAAGGACTGGTTGTAGGGCGGACGGCAGGGCTCGCCCCGGCCGGCGAGCCGCGCCTCGACCGCGACCCGCACCTGCGCCGCCCCCGCGGGCGGGAAGAGCGGCAGGCAGCGGCCGCCCGACATCAGCGTCCTGCGGCCGATCGAGGTGGTCAGCAGGGACAGCTCCGTGTACGTGGCGGGCTCGGCCAGGCGCAGCAGCCACCCGCCGCCGGGCAGGCGGGAACGGCTGCCGTCGAGCGCGTAGTAGTCGAGGACGCCCTCGCCGGCCGAGACGACCGCCCGCATGGTGAAACGGCGTCCCTCCACGGTGAACACCTCAGCCGACGGCGCGCGGTAGATGGAGTGCACGTAGGCGATCAGGAAGCCGTCCGTGATCGGCAGGCCGTTCACAGTGGGGCGCCCGGCGCCGCCGCCGGTGCCGAGCGCCGCCACCAGCGCGAGCGCCAAAAGCGGCTTTATCAGCCTTTTTCCTGGTAATAGCGGGCGGCGCCCGGGTGGAGCGCCACAGGGGCCACCTGCTGCCCCAGCTTCACCTCGAGCTTCTTGGCCTCGGGGTGCACGGCCGTCAGCTCGGCCTTCTTCTCGAACAGCGTCTTGGTGATGTCGTAGGCGAGCTGGTCGCTCATCTTGTCGGGCACCAGCAGCACGTTCGCGATGCCGACGGTCTTGATCGTGCCCTTCAGCTTGTAGTCGGCGGCCAGGTCGATGTCGAGCCCGACGTACTGCTGCCCGTAGGTGGACTGCATCGTCGGCAGCACGTCGGAGGTGTCGAGCATCTTCATGTCGGGCTTGCTCGTGGCCAGGTCGGTGATGCCCGCCGTGGGCAGGCCGCCGACCCAGAAGAAGGCGTCGATGGTGCCGTCCTTGGCGGCCTGCACCGCCTCGTTGATCGACAGTTGCTGCTTGGTGATGTCGGCGTCGGGGTTCACGCCCGCGGCCTGCAGCATGCGCCTGGCCACGACCTGGGTGCCGGAGTTGGCCGGGCCGAGCGAGACGCGCTTGCCCTTGAAGTCGGCCAGCTTGGAGGCGTTGACGCCGGGCGCGACCACGACGTGCGAGTAGTTGTCGTAGATGCGGGCGATGGCCTTGATCGGCTGTTTGGCGGTGAAGGTGTCCTTGCCGTTGACCGCGTCGGCCGCCGTGTCGGCCTGGGAGAAGCCGATGTCGGCCTTGCCGCCGGCCAGGAGCTTGATGTTCTCGACCGAGGCCGAGGTGACCGAGGCGGTGGCCTGGGTGTTGGGGATGGAGGCCGACAGTTGTTTGGCCAGGCCGCCGCCGTAGACGTAGTAGACGCCCGTCGTCCCGCCGGTGGCGATCGACAGCCGGTTGCCCGAGCCGCCGCCCGCGCCGCCACTGCCGCAGCCTGCCGCCAGGACGGCTGCGGCGACTATTGCGAAGATCCGCTTCACGCTGGGTCCCTTCTCCTGCTTCTGACGAGGTGCACGGCGGAGGCCACGGCCAGTACGGCCAGCCCGGCGACGATGGGGACGGGTTCGAGGAACAGCAGCAGCACCGCGGCCACCGCCGCGAGCAGCCGCTCGGGCCATCCGCTCAGCCCGCCCGTGGCCAGGGCCAGCGCCGCCACGGCGACCGCCGAGACGACGGTCATCAGCAGCACGGTGCCGATCGGCCCCTGTCCGAGCAGCGCCTGACCGTTGGGCGTCAGCACGAACGCGAACGGCACCAGGAAGGCCGGCAGCGTGTAGCGCCAGGTCATCATCATGGTCCGGTAGGAGTTGCCGCCGGTGATGGCGGCCGCCGCGACCGCCGACAACGCCGTGGGCGGGCTCACCTCCGACAACACCGCGTAGTAGAAGACGAACATGTACGCCTCGGCCTGCGAGGCCCCCAGCGCGGTCAGCGCCGGGCCGATGATCACGGCGGCGATGATGAAGCTCGCGGTCACCGGCACGGCCAGCCCCAGCAGCATGACCGCGACGGCGGACAGGAGCGTGGTCAGGATGAGGTTGCCCGCGGCCAGGTCCACGATGATCGCGCTCAGGTTCAGCCCGAGCCCGGTCTGCGTGATGACGCCGACGATGATGCCCGCCGCCGCGCACACCGCGGTCACCGGCAGCACCTCGAGGGTGCCCTTGGCCAGCGCCTGAGCGACGCGCCTTGGGCCCATCCGGTGCTCGGGGTCGAGGAACGACAGCGCGAACGCGATGACGGTGGCGATCACCACGGCCTGGAACGCCGACCGGTCGAGTGCCATCAGCACGATGATGAGGATGAGCGAGCTGAAGTGGTAGCCGAAGCGCAGCAGCAGCCTGCCGGCCTTGGGCGCGTCCACCTGCACGGCGTGGGTGCCGAAGCGGCGCGAGTCGATCTCGATGGCCAGGAAGATGCCCAGGTAGTACAGGATCGTGGGGATCGTCGCGTACAGGAGCACTTCGAGGTAGCTGACCCGTAAGTACTCGGCGATGATGAAGGCCGCCGCGCCGAGCGTGGGCGGCGACAGGATGGCGCCGATGCCGCCGGCCGCCAGGATGCCGCCGGCGGGCTCCTTCGGGTAGCCGGCCCGCCGCAGCACCGGCCAGGCGACGCTGCCCAGGCTGACCGTGGTGGCCACGCCGGAGCCCGACACGGTGCCCAGCAGGAAGCCGGCCATGGTGACCGTGCGGCCGGGGGCGGCGCGGGACCTGCGGAAGGCGGCGAAGCTCAGGTCGATGAAGAACCTGCTCGCACCCGAAAAATCCAGCACCGCACCATAAATCGTGAAAAGGACGATGTAGCTCGCGGCCACCTGCATCGGCACCCCGAAGAATCCCTCGGTGCCCGTGTAGAGCTGCGACACGATCTGCCCGAGGTCGAAGCCGCGATGCCCGATAGTCCAATCAATCGGCAGATAGGCCCCGAAGTAGGCATAAATCAGGAAAACGAGGCAAATGATGGTGAGCGCCCACCCGACGGTCCGCCGTACCGCCTCCAGCAGCAGCACCGTCAGCACCAGCCCGGCCACGACGTCCAGATCCGTCAGCGCCGCCCCGGACCCCCGCTCGCGGAAGGCGTCGATGCCGGCCAGCGGATAGACCAGCACGGCCAGCGCGGCGGCGGCCAGCAGCCAGTCCGCCACACTCGGCCACTCCACCCCGCGCGCCGCCGCCTTGTCCACGCCGTCCACGCCGTCCACGCCGTCCGGCTCGCCGGGACGCCGGAACAGCCGCCGCAACAGCGACGACATCCCCGAGCGGTAGCACAGGAACACCAGCGGCAGCGCCACCGCCAGGAACGTCATCCGATGCTCCAGCGCCTCGATCGGCCAGAACACCACCACCAGCGAATAGGCGGACAACAGGCCGCCGGCCGTCCACACGCCGAGCCGCAGGACCCCGCCGAGCTGCCGCGCCGGGCGTTCCTGCTCGTGTGCGGAAACCAGCTCGGACTCGCGATCGCTCAGCTCGGTCAAGACGTCCTCCCCCGACACTGCGTTGCAGGGACTTTACGAGCCGTTTACGTACTGTGGGAAGCCTCCGTTACCTGATTGTCAGAACAAAGGTCGCGAATCAGCCGCCAACCGTTCGATCGGCACCTCGCCCGCCTGGGAGCCGTCGCGCAGCCGTACCGAGGCCCGCCCGCCGGCCGCCTCGCGCGGCCCCACCACGAGCTGGTACGGCACCAGCCGGTGCGCCCTGATCCTGGCCCCGAGGCTGCCCCGGTCGGCGGGCGCCAGCTCGGCCCGCAGCCCGGCGGCCAGGCAGCGCCGCAGCAGGGACTCGGCGGCCGGCAGTTCGGCGTCCGACAGCGGCAGCACCACGGCCTGCACGGGCGCCATCCAGGCGGGGAACGCGCCCCCGTGCACCTCGATCAGGTGCGCCATGAGCCGCTCCAGCCCGCCGACGACGCTGCGGTGCACCATGACGGGACGGTGGCCGCCGACGTAGCTCAGCTCGAAGCGCGCGGGCTGGTAGAGGTCCACCTGGACGGTCGACAGGGTGGCCTCGCGGCCCGCCGGGTCGGCGATCTGGATGTCGATCTTGGGCCCGTAGAAGGCGCCCTCGCCGCGTTCCTCGTCGTAGGCCCTGCCGCGCTCCTGGAGCACCTCCCGCAGGATCGACTCCGAGCGCTCCCACATGCGCGGATCGTCCACGAACTTGTCGCCGTCGCCGCGCAGCGACAGCCGGTAGCGCGCGGCCTCGATGCCGAGCTGGGCGTGCGCGGCCTCGATCAGGTCGAGCGCGGCCGACACCTCGGCGGCGGCGCTCTCGGGCGGGCAGAACACGTGCCCGTCGTTGAGCTGGATCGAGCGCACCCTGGTCAGCCCGCCGAGCACCCCGGACAGCTCCGAGCGGTACTGGCCGCCCAGCTCGGCGATGCGCAGCGGCAGCTCACGGTGACTGCGCTGACGGGCGCGGTAGACGAGCGCGTGGTGCGGGCACAGGCTTGGCCGCAGCACGAACTCCTCGCCGCCCACGGTCATGGGCGGGAACATGTCCTCGGAGTAGTGGGCCCAGTGGCCGGATCGTTCGTAGAGCTCGCGTTTGCCCAGCACGGGCGAGTTGACGTGCTGGTAGCCGCTCCGGCGTTCGAGCTCGTGCACGTAGTCCTCGACGGCCTTGCGCACGGCCGCGCCGGCGGGCAGCAGGTAGGGCAGTCCTGAGCCGATCAGCGGGTCGGTGTCGAAGATGCCCAGCTCGCGGCCGAGCCTGCGGTGGTCGTTCATGATCGTCCTTTGCGGGAAAGGGCGAACGACCAGCTCCCGGGCGTCCGCCCGGGATGCATGGAATCAGCGCGCCGGGACGTGGTCCGGCGTCGTCGTGACGAAAGCGCGCTGCATGCCGCCGATCATAACATCCGGCAAGCCATGAAAATTATCTTCAACAGACCCCCAAGGAGTGGCAAATGATATAAAGAACCGTGGCCGAGATCACCCTGGACGTCTGCCAGGTTCGGGCGTTCGCCGACGTCGGCTACCAGGTGGCGACCGGCGGGGGCGCGCACGGCGCGATGGCGGCGCTGCGCCGCGTGATCACCCTCGACGCCTACGAGTTCGTCGCCTTCGACCCCGCCACCGGCCGCCACCACAGCGTGGTCTCCGACGGCCACAGCCGCATCGACGGCGACGCGGCCGAGGAGTACGCCGGGCTGGCGGCCTACCGCCGGGCCATGGCCACCAGGGCGCCGGTGACGATGCCCGAGCCCGACACCGAACGCTACTTCCGCCGCCACCTGGCCCCCTACGGCTGGCGGGCCGGGCTGACGGCGCCGCTGTTCCTGATCGAGGGCCGCTACACGGGCCTGCTCCACCTGGCGTCCAAAGGGAGCTTCCCGCTGCTCACCGAGGCGCTGGTCGCCGCGGTCAGCCCGATGCTCGCGCACGTCACCGACCTGAGCAGGTGCGTGATCGACCCGGTGGGGCTGCCGCCGGGCTTTCGCGCGGTGGCCTTCGACCGGTTGGGCACCCGCCGCGAGGTCCCGGGCCACGAGCGGTCGGCCACGCTGTGGGACGACCCGGCGATGGCCGGCTACGCCCGCGCGTTCATCGACTCGCGGGAGCTGAGCCGCCACGGGCGCTGGCCCGACCGTGCCGGGCGCTGGCACGAGGTGCGCCTGCTCAGGGCCGGCGTCGGCTTCCAGGGCAAGCTCCAGGGGGCCGTGGCCGCCGAGCGGCCGTGCCCGCTGCCCTACGACCTCACAGGACGCGAGGTCGACGTGCTCACGCGGGTGGCCGCCGGCGACTCCAACCCCCAGATCGCCGCATCCCTGGTGCTCAGCGTCCGCACGGTGACCACCCACCTGGAGCACATCTTCGCCAAGCTCGGCTGCGACAGCCGTACCCGGCTGACGACCAAGGCCCTCGCCGAGGGCCTGTGCCGGCTCGACGTCTGACCTCAGCGCACGAGACAGGGCCGCTTGGGGTCGAAGGCCCAGTCCTTGACCAGGTACCGCATGGCGACGGCGTCGTCGCGGGCGCCGAGGCCGTGCCTGAGGTAGAGCTCGTGGGCCTTGTTCAGCGCGGCGCGGTCGAGCTCCACGCCCAGCCCCGGCGTGGCCGGCACCTCGATGGCGCCGTCGACGATCGGGAACGGCCGGGTGGTGAGCGCCTGGCCGTCCTGCCAGATCCAGTGGGTGTCCAGCGCGGTGATCTCGCCCGGGGCGGCGGCCCCGACGTGCGTGAACATCGCCAGCGAGATGTCGAAGTGGTTGTTGGAGTGCGACCCCCACGTCAGCCCGAAGTCGTGGCAGAGCTGGGCGACGCGCACCGAGCCGGCCATGGTCCAGAAGTGCGGGTCGGCGAGCGGGATGTCCACCGCGTGGGCGCGCACGGCGTGCGCCATCTCGCGCCAGTCGGTGGCGATCATGTTCGTGGCGGTGGGCAGGCCGGTGGCCATCCTGAACTCGGCCATCGTCTCCCGGCCCGAGAAGCGGCCCTCGGCCCCGCACGGGTCCTCGGCGTAGGCCAGGACGCCGCCCAGGCCGCGGCAGAGCCGGACGGCGTCGGCCAGCAGCCAGCCGCCGTTGGGGTCGAGGGTGATCCTGGCCTCGGGGAACCTGGCGGCCAGCGCCCTGACCGCCTCGATCTCCTCCTCCCCGGCCAGCACGCCGCCCTTGAGCTTGAAGTCGGTGAAGCCGTAGCGCTCCTGGGCCGCCTCGGCCAGCGCGACGACGGCCTCGGGTGTCAGCGCCTCCTTGCGGCGCAGGTGCGACCAGCGGTCCTCGCCGGCGTCGTCGACGCGGTAGGGCAGGTCGGTCCTGCCCGGGTCGCCGACGTAGAACAGGTAGCCCAGCATCGGCACCCGGTCGCGCTGCCTGCCCTCGCCGAGCAGTTCCGCGACGGGCACGCCGAGATACCGGCCGTGCAGGTCCAGCAGGGCCGACTCCAGGCCGGTGACCGCGTGCACGGTGGTGCGCAGGTCGAACGTCTGCGCGCCGCGCCCGCCGGCGTCGCGGTCGGCGAAGCGCGCCGCGACCGTGCGCAGCAGGCTGCGGAAGCGGGCCACGGGCTGCCCGGCCAGCAGCGCCCCCGCCTCCTCGATCGTGCGGCGGATGGCCTCGCCGCCGGGCACCTCGCCCAGTCCTGTGCGGCCGTCGGAGTCGGTGGCGATGACGACGTTGCGGGTGAAGAACGGCCCATGGGCGCCGCTGAGGTTGAGCAGCATGCTGTCGTACCCGGCCACGGGGACGACCTCGACGCTCTGGATGGTGGGGGACATGGGCTTAGTTGATCTTGTTGATGAGCGCGGTCAGCTCGGCGAGCTCGTCTTCTGTCAGATTCTGCAGCGGTGGCCGCACGGGCCCCGCCGGGCGGCCGACCGCGGCCACACCCGCCTTGACGATCGAGACCGCGTACCCCTTCTGGCGGTCCCTGATGTCCAGGTAGGGGAGCACGAACTCCTTGATGCGGCGGTAGACGGCCTCGCGGTCCTGGGTGCGCACGTCGGCGTAGAAGTCGAGCGCGAACTGCGGCACGAAGTTGAAGATCGCCGAGGAGTACGTGCTCATGCCGAGCTGGAGCAGCGGCAGCGCGAAGGTCTCTGCCGTGGGCAGGCCGCCGATGTAGGTCAGGCGGTCGCCGACGGAGGCGTAGATGCGGGTGAGGTTCTCGATGTTGCCGACGCCGTCCTTGAACCCGATGAGCGTCTCGTTCCGCGCGGCCAGGGCCTCGACCGAGCGGTCGTTGAGGATCGCGTTGGCGCGGCTGTAGACGATGACGCCCAGGTTCGTGGCGCCGCAGACGGCCGAGACGTGCTCGACCAGACCCTGCTGGCCGGCTTCGGTGAGGTAGGGGGGCATCAGCAGCAGGCCGTCGGCCCCGGCCGCCTCGGCCGCCTTGGCCTGCGCGACCGCGGTGGCGGTGCCGCCGGTCGCGGGCGCCACGACCGGCACCTTGCCGGCGACCTGGTCGACCGCCGTCCTGACCACTCGGTCGATCTCCTCGGCCGTCAGCGAGAAGCCCTCACCCGTGCCGCCCGCGGCGAACAGCCCCGCCACCGGGTAGCCGCTCAGCCAGGACAGGTGGTCGCGGTAGCCCGCCTCGTCGAACTGCAGGTCGTCGGTGAAGTGGGTGATGGGGAAGGACAGCAGACCGCTCTTGAGCTGGGCGGCGAGCTCCTGCGGTGAGAAATGTGGCATGCGGGCGGTCCTTTGCTTCACGGCGAGGCCTGCGGTGGCCGTCGGGTCTTGCCGCCAGGCTAAGAAGGAGCGGTGATTCCTGTCCAAGTGCGATTCTGAATCCGGCGATACCTTGTCGGCATCATCAGCTTTCGATGCCGGGCAGCAGGTCCAGCACGCGCCCCAGCGCCGGGTTGGTCGAGGTGCGGTCCCAGATGACGTGAAGCTCCACCGGCTCGGCCACGTCGCCGCCGTCGAGCGGGTCGCCGCCGCCGCGTACGAGGTCGCAGAAGGTGACGCCGCCGATGCCCAGCGAGCGCGCGCTGGCCGGCGCCAGCGCCACGCCCCGGCCGGCCGCGACCAGGAGCACGGCGGTGAGGATCTGGTGCACCTGCTGTTCGATCCTGGCCTGGGCGTTGGTGAGGAAGCGCACGGTGAGCTCGTGGAAGTAGCGCGACTGGACCGGGCTGTAGCTGATCACCGGCAGGCCGTTGAAGTCGTAGGGCGCCAGCGGCCGGTCGAGGGCGGCCAGGGGGTGGCCGTCGGGCACCACGGCGCACAGCGGCTCGCGGAAGACCACCCGCGAGTCGAGGGTGGCGATGTCGAACGGCGGGCGAGCCAGGCCCAGGTCGAGCTCGCCGCGCAGGATGCCGTCCACCTGTCCCGCGGTCACCCGCTCGTGCAGGATGACGTCGATCTCCGGCAGTTCCTCGGCCAGGCGCCGCAGCAGCGCCCCCAGCATGCTGATGGCCGAGACCGCCGTGAAGCCGAGCCGCACCGTGCCGGTGGCGCCGTTGGCGATGCGGCGCGCCCGGTCGCCCGCGGTGTCGACGAGCGTGAGCATGTGGCGCGCGTCCTCCAGGAAGCCGCGCCCGGCGTCGGTGAGGACCACCCGCCGGTTGTCGCGTTCGAGGAGCGTGACGCCGATCGTGCGCTCCAGCTTCTGGATGTGGCGGCTGAGCGGGGGTTGCGTCATGCGCAGTCGATCAGCGGCCCGGCCGAAGTGCAGCTCCTCGGCGACGGCCACAAATGCCCTGATCTGATCGAGTGTTAGCATGATGCGGGAAGAGTATCACTTGATACCGAATTGAGCCTGGACAGGCATCGAAGCTGGTCCCTAGTCTCCGGAGACTACGAGCGGAAACTTTGCGGAAACCTTGTCGCAACCCCTGTCACCGCTCCTGACGAGACCACGCGGGGCCCACCGCCCGCATGAAGGAGAAGTCCATGCCGACATCTCGGACAACCCCCCGCCGCATCCTCGCGGGTGTCCTCGGCGCCACCGCCGCGATCGCGCTGACCGCGTGCGGTGGTGTCAAGACGACCTCTTCCGGCGGTGGCGAGGGGAAATATCCGACGGGCAACATCGAGTTCAGCGTCGGCGCCTCCGCCGGCGGCTCGACCGACCTCATCACCCGCGCCCTGGCGCAGGGCATGAGCAAGGAGCTCGGCGTCTCCGCGCCGGTGCTCAACAAGCCGGGCGCCAACGGCGCGCTCAACGCCAAGGAGCTCCAGGCCGCCAAGCCCGACGGCTACAAGATCGCCCTGCAGAACGCCTCCCTGTTCACCATCACCCCCCTCACGGTGTCGGAGGCCGAAGCCACGAAGATCGACTCGTTCGACGTCATCACCGGCGTCTCGCGTGACGACTACGTCATGGCCACCAGCACCGCCTCCGGCTACAAGAACATCAAGGACATGGGCAAGGCGGGCAAGGCGATCCGCTACGGCACCACCGGCGTCGGCACCGGCGCCCAGCTCGCCTCCGCGCTGACCTTCAAGACCGCCGGGATCGAGGCCACCGCCGTGCCGTTCGACGGCGGCGCCCCCGCCCTGACCGCCCTGCTGGGCAACCAGGTGGACGTCTCGACCATGCAGATCGGCGAGGCGATCGAGAACATCAAGGCGGGCAAGCTCGTCCCGCTCGCGGTCTTCTCGGAAAAGCGGGTCCCCTTCCTGTCCGACGTGCCGACGGCCAAGGAGCAGGGCTTCGACGTGCTGGTGACCCAGTACCGCTTCCTGACCGCGCCCAAGGGCACGCCGGAGGACGTCAAGGCCCGCCTGCTGGAGGCCGCCAAGAAGACCTTCGCCACGCCGGAGTACAAGAAGTTCAACGAGGACAACTCGCTCACGCCGATGGAGGTCACGCCCCAGGAGGTGCTCACCTCGCTGCAGGGTGACGCCACCGACTACAAGGGGCAGCTCGACAAGTTCGGGATCAGCCTGGCCGGCTGACCTCCGCCCCCGTCCCCCAAGGAGTGAGCATGTCCATGTCCGACTCGCCGGAGCCCGCCGCGGACGTCATCGACGCCGACCGGCTCCAGGCCGAGCTCGACGAGACCCGGCCGCCGCACGCGGGCCCCGTCTCCCAGATCGCGGCGGCCCTGACGGCGCTGGCCGTCGGCGTGGCCGGGGCGATCGGGTCCTACGCGCTCGGGCTCGGGCGCCTCACCCAGCCAGGCCCCGGCCTGTGGCCGTTCGTCATCAGCGTCGTCATCGTCGTGCTGTCGGCGGTGCTCGTCGTCACCGGACGCAAGCTGGAGGACACCGAGCGGTTCTCCAAAGCCAGCCTGCTCACCGCGGTCGGCCTCGTGACCCTCGTGCTGCTGGCGGTGCTGCTGCCGCTGATCGGCTTCGAGATCCCGTCGCTGCTGCTGGTGTTCGTCTGGCTGCGCTGGCTGGGCCGCGAGTCGTGGCGCTCGTCCATCGTGATCAGCATCGCCACGGTGGCCGCGTTCTACGTGCTGTTCGTCCTGCTGCTGCAGATCCCGCTCCCGCGACTCATCTGAGAAAGCCACATGGACATCTCCCCGATCATCGACGGCTTCAACGTCGTCCTGGAGCCGGCCAACCTGCTCTACTGCTTCATCGGCGTCGTCATCGGCATGCTCATCGGCGTGCTCCCCGGGCTCGGCCCCGGCGCGACCATCGCCATCCTGCTGCCGATCACGTACGGCATCGGGCCGATCCCGGCGATCATCATGCTGGCGGGCATCTTCTACGGCGCCCAGTACGGCGGCACCATCACCTCGGTCCTGCTCCGCCTGCCCGGCGAGGCGTCCTCGGTGGTGACCGTCTTCGACGGCTTCGCCCTGGCCCGGCAGGGGAAGGCGGGCACCGCCCTCGGCATCGCGGCCATCGGGTCGTTCATCGGCGGCACCGTCTCGATCCTCGGCCTGACGCTGGTGGCCCCGATCGTCGCAGGCTTCGCGCTCGACTTCGGCCCGCCGGAGTACGCGGCGCTGGGCGTGCTCGGCGTCCTGCTGATCTCCTCGGTGGGCAACGGCAACAAGCTCAAGGCGATCGTGGCGGCCTGCGTGGGCCTGCTCATCGCGACCGTGGGCCGCGACACCTTCACCGGCGCGGAACGCTTCACCTTCGGCAGCCTCAACCTGGCCGAGGGCATCGACTTCATCCCGATCGCCATGGGCCTGTTCGGCCTCAGCGAGATCCTCTACAACCTGGAGGAGCGGCACAACAAGGTCTCCGCCCCCGCCAAGGTCGGCAACGTCTGGCCCACGGCCGCGGAGCTCAACCAGGCCAAGGGCGCGATCGGGCGCGGCTCGCTCGTCGGGTTCATCCTGGGTGTGCTGCCCGGCGGTGGCGCGGTGCTTTCGTCGCTGGCGGCCTACGCGCTGGAGAAGCGGCGCGCCAGGCATCCCGAGCGGTTCGGCAAGGGCGCCATCGAGGGCGTGGCCGCGCCGGAGACCGCCAACAACGCCGCCGCGACCTCGTCGTTCATCCCGCTGCTCACCCTCGGCATCCCGGCCAACGCCACGATGGCCCTCATGTTCGGCGCGCTGCTCATCCAGGGCATCCAGCCCGGCCCGCAACTCGTCACCGAGCACCCCGACGTGTTCTGGGGCGTCGTCAACTCGATGTACATCGGCAACATCCTGCTGCTCATCATGAGCATCCCGATGGTCGGCCTCTTCGTGAGGATCCTGCGCGTGCGGCCCGCGGTGCTGGCCCCGATTACCGTGCTCATCACGCTGCTCGGCGCGTACACGGTCAACAACCAGGTCTACGACGTCTTCCTGGTGATCGTCTTCGGCCTGCTCGGCTACCTCATGAAGAAGTTCGGCTTCGAGCCTGGGCCGCTGGTGCTGGCGTTCGTGCTCGGCTCGATGATCGAGAGTTCGACGCGGCAGGCGCTGCTCATCTTCGGCGGGGACCCGACCGGGTTCCTGACCCGCCCCATCTCGGGGACGGTGTTCGCGCTCGTCGTGCTCGTCGCCCTGCTGCCGCTGATCCGCAAGGCCCTGGCTCGCCGCAACCGAGCCGAGACCCCAGTTGAGGAGAGGACCTCATGACGATCCTCGTCGGATACCTGCCCACCCCGGAGGGCGAGGCCGCGGTGGACGCGGGCCTGCGCGAGGGCGCGCTGCGCGGCGAACGCGTGATCATCGTGAACTCGCCCCGCCGGGGCGCCCCCGTCGACGAGCACAAGATCGACGACGCGGCGGGCACGGCGCTGCTCGACCGCGCCCGCGCCGCCGGCGTGGACGCCGAACTGCGCCAGCCGCTGCACGACGACGACCTGGCCGAGACCTTCGAGGAGCTCGTCAAGCAGACCGGCGGCAGCCTGATCGTCATCGGGCTGCGGCACCGCTCGCTGGTGGGCAAGTTCATCCTCGGCAGCGAGGCCCAGCGCATCCTCATGGAGGCCAGCGTGCCCGTCCTTACCGTGAAGGCGGGTCAATGAGTGCTGGCCGCGTCAGCCGGGTCACCGTCACCCCCGTCGCCTTCCGCGACCCGCCGCTGCTCAACGTCGTCGGCGTGCACCAGCCGTACGTGCTGCGCGCGATCGTCCAGGTGCACACCGACGCCGGGCTGGTGGGACTGGGGGAGACCTACGCCGACCAGGCGCACCTCGACCGGCTCGAAGCCGTCGCCGCCGCCCTCCCCGGCACGGACGCCTTCGACCTCAACGGGCTGCGCCGCGTCGTCGAGAGCGCGCTCGGCGCCTCCACCGGCGGCGCGGGCGCGAGCTTCGGCGGCATGCTGGAGGTCTCCAGCGCGGTCGACACCGTGGCGGCGCCGTTCGAGGTGGCCCTGCTCGACCTGCAGGGCAAGGCGGCCGGCCGGCCCGTCAGCGACCTGCTCGGCGGCGCCGTACGCGAGCGGGTGCCGTACTCGGCGTACCTGTTCTACAAGTGGGCCGGCCACCCCGGCCACGACGAGGACTCCTGGGGCGAGGGCGTCACCCCCGAGCAGATGGTCGCCCAGGCCCGGCGGATGGTCGAGGAGTACGGCTTCACCGCCATCAAGCTCAAGGGCGGCGTCTTCGAGCCGGGACACGAGATCGAGACCGTCGAGGCGCTGGCCTCGGCCTTCCCCGGGCACGCCCTGCGCATCGACCCCAACGGCGCCTGGACCGTCCAGACCTCGATCGACGTGGCCGACCGGCTCGCGGGCGTCCTTGAGTACCTGGAGGACCCCACGCCCGGCATCGACGGCATGGCCGAGGTCGCCCGGCACACCGACCTGCCCCTGGCCACCAACATGTGCGTCATCTCCTTCGACCACCTCAAGCCCGCCGTCGCCGCCGACGCCGTCCAGGTCGTGCTCTCCGACCACCACCTGTGGGGCGGGCTGCGGCGCTCGGCGCTGCTCGGCGGCATCTGCGAGACGTTCGGCATGGGCCTGTCGATGCACTCCAACTCCCACCTCGGCATCAGCCTGGCGGCCATGACCCACCTGGCCGCCGCGACCCCGAACCTCACCTACGCCTGCGACACGCACTACCCGTGGAAGAGCGAGGAGGTCATCAGGCCGGGGGCGCTGGAGTTCCGCGACGGCGGCGTGGCCGTGCCGACCGCCCCCGGGCTCGGGGTCGAGCTGGACGAGGACGCGCTCGACGCCCTGCACGAGCAGTACCTCCGGTGCGGGCAGCGGGGCCGCGAGGACACCGCCTACATGCGCACGGTCGTGCCGGGCTTCACCCCGAACACCGCGCGCTGGTAGTCACGGGGCCTGCAGGCGGGCGCGCGAGTTGGACAGGTGCAGCCGCATCGCCGCCCGCGCGGCCGCCGCGTCCTGGTCGGCGACGGCGCGGTAGACGTTCTCGTGCTCCAGCGTCACCCGCGTCAGGTGGGTGGCGTCGGAGACCGTGTACGCGTGCTCCAGTCGCGTGCGCGGCAACATGATCATCATCGGGCCGAACGAGGCGAGCAGGTCGGAGTAGAACCGGTTGCCCGAGGCCAGCGCGACCTTGAGGTGGAACTGGAAGTCGGCCTCCACGGCGGTGCCCGGGTGCTCGCCGGAGCCGCCGAGGTCGACCAGGGCCCGCTCGATCGCCTTGAGCTGCAGATCGGTGCGGCGCTGCGCGGCCAGCCCCGCCGCCTCCGACTCGACGCCGATCCTGAAGTCGATCATGTCGAGGACGTCGCGGTGGGTGCGGACCTGCGCCGCCTCCACGGAGAAGGCCGTGGAGGCGGGCAGGTCCAGCACGAACGAGCCGCGCCCCTGGAAGGTCTCGACCAGGCCCGCCGCCTGCAGCCGCGAGATGGCCTCGCGGACCACGGTGCGGCTCACGCCGAACTCCTCCACCAGCGAGGACTCGGTCGGCAGTTTCTGGCCCGGCGCGATCTCTCCGGCGAGGATGCGCGCCTTCAGCCGTTCGACGAGCTCATGGGCGAGCCCGCGGCCTTTGTCGCGGTCGAGTGGCACGGGTGACAACCTATCCGTCGGCGGACTCGAACTCGTCGAGTCGCCAGTCCTTGGCGTGCTCGGCCAGGCTGAGCCCGAGCCCCGGGCGGTCGGGGACGAGCATGCGCCCGTCCTGGATCGTGAGCCGCTCGTCGAACAGCGGCGAGAGCCATTCGATGTGCTCGACCCAGGACTCGCGCGGGTAGGCGGCGGCCAGGTGCACGTGGATCTCCATCACGAAGTGCGGAGCGACCTGCAGGCCCGCGTGGTCGGCCAGCGCCGCGACCTTGAGGTAGGGCGTGATGCCGCCGACCCTCGGCACGTCGGGCTGGACGAAGTCCGCGGCGCGGGCCTCGATGAGGCGGACGTGTTCGGCCACACTGGTCAGCATCTCGCCGGTGGCGATGGGGGTGTCGAGCGCGGCGGCGAGCCGGGCATGCCCTTCCGCGTCGTGGGCGTCCAGGGGCTCCTCGATCCAGACCAGGCCCAGCTCTTCCACCGCCCGTCCGAAGCGCAGCGCGGTCGTCCTGTCCCACTGCTGGTTGGCGTCCACCATGACGGGGACGTCGTCGCCCAGATGTTCGCGGACGGCCGTGAGGCGGCGCAGGTCCTCCTTGGTGTCGGGCTGGCCCACCTTGATCTTGATGCCGCCGATGCCGTCCTGGAGTGAGCGCGTGGCCCGCTCCTTGACCTCCTCGATCGGCGCCTGGAGATAACCCCCGGAGGTGTTGTACGTCCTGACCGAGTCGCGGTAGGCGCCCAGCAACTTGGCCAGGGGCAGACCCGCGCGCCTGGCCTTGAGGTCCCACAGTGCGACGTCGATCGCGGCCAGCGCCTGCGTGGCCACGCCCGAGCGGCCCACGGACGCGCCCGCCCACAGCAGCTTGTCGTAGATCCTGCCGATGTCGGAGGGGTCCTGGCCCAGGAGCCCCGAGGCGACCTCCTTGGCGTGCGCGAACTGCGCGCGGCAGCCGGCGCGGGTCGTGTAGGAGAAGCCCAGCCCCGCAAGGCCGTCGTCCGTGGTGACCTCGCAGGTCAGCACGTCGATGTGCGACAGGGGCCGCTGGCGGCCCGTGGCGACCTTGGCGTCGCTCACGGGGGCGGACAGCGGCACGGCGTAGTGCCCGAACCGGGCCGAGACGATCATGGCTTGCCGAACTCGACGCTGTCGACCGTCCAGGCGCGGCACTGGTCGCTGAGGGTGAAGCCGAGCCCGGGGCGGTCGGGGACGAGCATGCGGCCGTCGCGGGTCTCAAGGCGCTCGTTGAACAGCGGGTTCAGCCACTCGAAGTGCTCGACCCAGGGCTCGCGCGGGTAGGCCGTGGCCAGGTGGAGGTGGATCTCCATGGCGAAGTGCGGGGCGAGCTGCAGGCCCGCGTGGTCGGCGAGCGTGGCCAGCCGCAGGAACGGGGTGATGCCGCCGACGCGCGGCGCGTCCGGCTGGATGATGTCGGCGGCGCGGGCCTCGATGAGGCGGACGTGCTCGGCCACGCTGGAGAGCATCTCGCCGGTGGCGATGGGGGTGTCGAGCGCGGCGGCGAGCTGGGCGTGGCCTTCGGCGTCGTAGGCGTCGAGCGGCTCCTCGATCCAGACCAGGCCGTACTCCTCGACCGCCCGTCCGAACCGCAGGGCCGTCGCGCGGTCCCACTGCTGGTTGGCGTCCACCATGAGGGGGACGTCGTCGCCGAGGTGCTCGCGTACGGCGGCCAGGCGGCGCAGGTCCTCCTTGGTGTCGGGCTGGCCCACCTTGATCTTGATGCCGCCGATGCCGTCCTGGAGTGAGCGCGTGGCCCGCTCCTTGACCTCCTCGATCGGGGCGTGCAGGAAGCCGCCGGAGGTGTTGTACGTCCTGACCGAGTCGCGGTAGGCGCCCAGCAACTTGGCCAGGGGGAGGCCCGCGCGCCTGGCCTTGAGGTCCCACAGTGCGACGTCGATCGCGGCCAGCGCCTGCGTGGCCACGCCCGAGCGGCCCACCGAGGCGCCCGCCCACAGCAGGGTGTCGTAGACCTTGCCGATGTCGGAGGGGTCCTGGCCGATCAGGTTCTCCCCGACCTCCTTGGCGTGGGCGTACTGGGCCGGGCCGCCCGCGCGCTTGGAGTAGCTGAAGCCGGTGCCGTGGTGGCCGTCCTCGGTCGCGATCTCGGCGAACAGGAAGGCGATCTCGGTCATGGGCTTCTGCCGGCCGGTCAGGACCTTGGCGTCGCTGATGGGGACGTCGAGCGGAAGGGTGACGGAGGAGAGTGTGACGTGACGGATCTTGTCGGCAGCCATGGGGTCCTTCGGCGATCTTTTCGGGAAGTTGTCAGTCATCGTACGAATTCATAACTCGTATGACAAGTTCGGCGACCGTCCGGAACTCCGCTACCGTCACTTCCATGCGGCTTCACGTGGGATGCGCGATGTGGTCACTCGCGTCATGGCAAGGCCGCCTGCTGCCCCACCCGCTGCCGCCCGCCGAACGCCTGCGCGCCTACGCCACGTGGTGCAACGCCGTCGAGGGCAACACCACCTTCTACGCCACCCCGTCCAGGAGCACGGTCGAGACCTGGGCCGCCCAGACCGACCCCGACTTCCGCTTCATCGTCAAACTCCCCAAGACGATCACCCACGAGCACCGGCTCAAGGGCGCCGACGAACCCCTGCGCGCCTTCCTGGAGGCCATCGAGCCTCTCGGCCCGCGCACGCACGCCCTCTGGGTGCAGCTCCCGGCCTCGTTCGGTCCGTCCGACCTCGGCGTGCTCGGGGGCTTCCTGCAGCGGCTGCCGCGCACCTGGAAGTACGCCGTCGAGGTCCGCCACCGCGCCTTCTTCTCCGACGAACGTTCGCAACGCCTCCTCGAACGCGCCCTGGCCGCCTTCGACGCCGAATGGGTGCCCTTCGACACCGTCACCCTGTTCCAGTCGCCGCCGACCAGCGACGCCGAGCGCGACGCCTGGACCAAGAAACCCCGGCTGCCGCGCCGCTCCCGCGCCCTGACCGGCCGCCCGATCCTGCGCTACCTCGGCCGCGACGCCACCGAGCGCACCGTCGAGGGCTGGCAGCCGTGGCTCGACACGGTCGCCGGGTGGCTGCGCGAAGGCCGTACGCCGACCGTCTTCATCCACACGCCCGACAACGCCGACGCGCTCACGCTCGCCCGGCGTTTCCACGACGAGGTCAGGGCCCGCGTGCCGGAACTCGACCCGCTCCCCGAGCCGATGCCGAACGAGCCGCTGACCCTCTTCTAAACGGCCGCTCCGGCCGGGACGCGGGCGTGCAGGAGCTCGAACCAGACCGTCGTCGCGCCGTCCTCGCGGACGAACCCCCAGCGGTGGCTGAGCGCCTCGATCAGCGGCAGGCCGCGCCCGCTGGTGGACTGAGCCCCGGCACGGGCCACGCACGGCGCCCCGTCCGAGCCCGAGTCCGCCACGCACACCCGAACCCGGTGATCGGAGCTGCTGACCGTCACCGTGAACGAGCCGCCCGCCCCCGACCTGGAGTGCAGGATCGCGTTCGTGGCCAGCTCGCTGGTCAGCAGGACCACGTCGTCATACAGCGGATGATCGCGGCCGAGCGCGGTCCTCACCAAACCCCTGGCCCTGGACACCTCGCAGGGGTCCCCCGGCAGCCGGAGCTCCAGATCATGGGAGCCGGGCGCATCACCATCCCCATCGATTCGGTCAAAAAGCGGCGCTGCCACGGCGACCTCCCCCTGAATTCGGTCCCGAATGACGGTGGCGTAATGAGACGCACGAGGGAGGGTCCAGAGATTATCGCGAAAAGGTAGGAATGAGCTTTCCCAAGGTCGCCTGCGCGGGGTCCGACCGCGACCGAGTACGCTGCGATCGGAGTCGTCTAGACCCATGGGGGAGCGAAGCGTGCACAGCAGCCTACTCGCCCGGCCGTGCAAGGAGGTCGCGTGAGCAGCCTGGAGGCCGTCTGGGTGCAGCCGTACGAGCGGCCGGGGGCCGCGGTCGTGACCGGCGTCTTCGACATCCTGCACGTCGGCCACGTGCGCTACCTGGGCGAGGTGGCCGCGCGCGGCCTGCCGCTGGTCGTGGGCGTCGAGGACGATCCACGCGTACGCGCATGGAAGGGGCCGAGCCGGCCGTTCAACCCGTCGGCCGAGCGGGCCGAAGTGCTGGCCGCGCTCCGCTTCGTCGCCGGTGTGTTCATCGTCACAGGGCCGCCCGAGGCGCACGGGCCCGAGGACTACATCGACCTGCTCGCGCCCATGCACCCGGGGGCGCTGGCACACACGGCAGGCGACCCGCACGCGGGGGCCCGCGCCGCCGCGGCGGCGATCCTGGGGGCGGAATGCTGGGAACTGTCCGCCCTTCCCGACCGTTCCACAACCCGCATCGTCAACGCCGCCGGCAAGGGCTGAACCCCTTCCTGTCCCCGGGGGCGCATTCCAGGGGTCGTCGCAACACGGTGATCAGATACGGTGGCGAGAGCCTCGGCTCGGGGCATCCGGCCGAGCGTCTTCCGCTGCTTGGGTTGAGAACCCTAGCCATGGGCCGCAAAGACGCAGTGGGACTTCGACAAGGCAGAGGATGTTGTCAATAAGGAGATAGGACCCGTGACCACTATGACCCGGGCGTCGAGTGGGGGATCCAGCTGCAGCCTCCGCGGGCTCCACCGTTCACAGAGCAGAACCGATCCTGAGTGCTTCTCCGTGCGCCCAGCAGAGCAGGAAGTGAAGCCGTGACGTAGCCTCAGAGCTCGAGCAAGTCTTCAAAGCTAACGTGCGGATCTGCTGGTATGACGCTGTGGTGCGCATCAGCGTCGTAGCGCAGCACATCCCGCTCGAGTAAGTCGACATACCTGGCCAGAAAGTTCCCGAAGTCGTTGCCGGCCACTAAAAATTCGCACTCATTCTTGCTGAAGATCACCTGGCCGAGGACTCCGGCCGGACCGGGCACAAAGTCGAGGTACATGTAGGTGGACCCCTCTTGCTCAGCAATCGGCAGTCGCCCAGCATGGGTCACCGTCGGGAAGCCACGGATGCGGTCGCTGCCGGAAGTTTCTTCCTCCATCCCTTCGACGTCGGATGCGTTTTCGACTTCGAAGGCCCGCTCGTCTCGCCAGCACGTGAGGATGTCCTGAAGGGGAAGCAGAACCATCTGATTGGGCAGCCACTGTAAGCACTCAATCCCGTCATCGAACCAACGATCCACCCTGGGGATGAGTTGGCCGTCATGCACGAGCAGTGAGGCCCGGAACGACTCCGAGAATGAATGATCCAGCGCCTGCTCGGTTGCTTCTATCTGGGCGGCGCAGGCGGGAGGACGGAACACTGCTTCGGGTGGCGGCAGCGCCGGTTGATTGTCGACCCAATGCTCTACGCGCGTCCACAACTCCCGTATGTCTTTCATCCGTCACCTTGTCTATAACCCAGTCACGAGACATTGACCGACTGAAAACGTTGCCGCTCTTCATCGTCGGGACAAAAAGTTTACTGCATTCGTCTGCGCGGGATCGCTCAATCTTCGGTGGCACGGCTGGGTAAGGTAGTGCTCCCGCTCTCTGATCAGCTTTCTGCGTCCTTGAGGGGCACGGCCCTCCCGGATCTCGAAGTCCATCGCATCCCCTGGTTCACGTCCAGGGAGATGGTGTGCGGGTGATCTAGCCCATGCTGTGATGCGGGAGAGATCCATGTGACAAGAGACGGCCACTCCGTAATCCTTCGA